>CP089983.1:6043750-6354687 GCA_037157805.1 Sorangiineae bacterium MSr11367
CAGTGTGTTCTTCTGCGCCGCGGTCATCGCACCGATGTCCACGGTCCTCGCAGCCGCGCTCGAGACCGTGCTCGAAAAGAGGTACATGCCCACCCCCAACTTGGGGTTCTGGTTCTGCCCTGCAAAGTACGCGGTAAGGGCTCCGCGCGCGGCAATCCACTTCTTACCCGTCAAGCCTCGGTAGGCGGGGCAGTCGTTGATGTCGTCCCCCTCCTGGTGGCACACGTTGAGCGTGCGCGTGGAGGCTTCGGGATCGAGCGAGCGCCTTCCTTGGAGAAAACACGTCGTCGCGCCGGATGCGGGCGGCGGATTGTTGTCGCACGGCACCGCCGTCGTGGGCGCGCCGTGACCATCCATGCTGCGCGAACCGTCGAGAATGATATCCAAATAGACGGGAAGCCGCGTGGTGCCACTTTGTCCCGTGGCGCACTGGGGCAGGCCACCGTCGCCGAGAAGGCCGCCATCGCCAAGGAGGCCACCATCCGGGAAGCCGCCGTTGGGATCACCACCGTCGCCGTTGCCGTTTCCACCGTCCGGCGTATTGCCGAAGCCGGACGGGTCGTCACTTCCGCACGCAGCCAAATTCAAGCCAGCCAGCAGCAACACCCCCGTCACCTTCATCGCCATGCGTCGCATGCAAAGTCCTCCAAGTTCCCCGAAGCGAATGGGGCCAGGTTACGCATCCTAGCCCGATGCACAAACGGGCACGACCGCGAAACCATAGCCCTGACCGCCACCATCAGGAAAAATTCAGCGAACTTTGAACATCTCATAAATCCAGCCGGTGGTCTCGAAGCGGAACTGTGCGCTGAGATCGGGCAGGATTTCGTACACGCGCGTGCCCGTGTAGTTGGCCCTCGGTAGAAGCACGAAGACGCGACCATCGAGCCGGATGGAGAAAAATTGGCCGGTGAACGCCTCGATTCCATTCATGGGCGTGGCTGTGCGCGTCGTCAGGTTCAGCACCCAGAAGTGCCAGTTTTCGCTTTGGTTGACGGCGCGCTTCTCGTCCTCGCTGGCATTGGGGTTGACGGTGATCCCACGGTGATCGAAGACGGCCAGAAAGCCCTTGTCCCCGCCATAGTATTGAAAGGCAGCGGCCTGGAGCCCGCCGGTGATGTCCTCGAAACGAATCGTGAAGTCCGCATCGATGGTCTCTTGGCCCGCCTTGATGCGCACCATGCAGTTGCGCGGTGCGCTCGCGTCGTAAAGCCACGCCGTACCGCTCCCTGGACCGCTGCTGAAGTACACGTTGCCCTGATCGTCCTTGGCCGAGCGGTGCAGGTGCGGGCACGGTGTGTCGAGCAAGGCACGCGTCTGGTCCGTGTCGGTGTCGTAGACGGCAACCTGGGAGTACGGCGCGAAGCGCTGGAAGTCGCTGGAGGCCCAGTAAAACGGCTGGAAGGCGCGATGGGCCTGGACGGCTTGCTCGTAGCCTTGGTTCACGTTCAAACCGTCGCGCACCAGCTGGATGCGCGCATCACCGCGCACCGTGCCCTGGATCTGCAGACGCGAGGGATCCCACACGATGCGGTCGACCACATTCAAGGCGCTGTAAGCCTTCAGCGGGCCCGTCGTGATGGTGCTGAAGAAGCTCGCCGCCGAAAGCCCCTGGGCCGCAAAGTTGATGCGACCTTCGTCCGTCCAGTTCGTGCGGTTCGTCACGTCGAAGCGCGTGATGACGGGCGCCTCACCGCTGGCGACGAACAGCTTGCCGTCGATGCCGGCCGCACTCGTCGTGCCCGGAAACTCGCGCGCCTCGGCGCGGTCGATGCCGGCCGCGTCGAGGGAGTCGAGCACATTGACGTAGGTGGTGGCGCCCTGCACGCCCATGACCTGCGTCACCACACCGTACGCGTGCTCCGAGCGCACGGCGCTCTCGCTCTTTCCGTCGCCGTCGCTGCTGCTGCAGGCCGAAACGAAAACGAGGGTGCCCATTGTGAACATGACTTTGAAAATCATTTGCATGAGCAATCTCAAACCCGCGCACCGATGTCAACTGACCGTGGGCTGTCAGGAGGCCCCTACGTTGATCAGGCGTTCACACCACCGTCGATCACCAACTGGGCACCGTTGACCGATCGCCCCTCGGCGCTGGCGACGTAGGCGACCAAGCCTGCCACGTCGTCGGCGTTGCCGTAGACCGGAATGGCCATCAGGCCGCGCTGATGTTCGGCGTGGACCCCGTCGGCGGGATTCATGTCCGTATCCGTCGGGCCTGGGGAGATGAGGCTCACGCTGATGCCGCTCGGGCCGAGATCGCGCGCCATGCCCTTGGTGAGGCCCACGAGCGCCGCCTTGCTCATCGAGTAGAGCGTCATGTACGGCCCGGGCACGCGATCGGCCAGGTTGCTTCCGATGTTGATGATGCGGCTGCCCGGCTTCATGTGCCGCGCGGCGGCCTGCGAGGCGACGAAGACGGCCTGCACGTTCACTGCGACGATGCGGTTGAAGTCCTCGATCGTGGCCTCGAGCAACGGGCCCGCAATCCAGATGCCCGCATTGTTGACCAGCACGTCGAGGCGTCCGAACACGCGCACCCTCGACTGCGCGCACCACCGCCGCGGGATCCGCACCGTCGGCACGGAGGGCGAGCGCACGCCGGCCCGTGGCCTCGATGTCCGCCGCGACCTTCTGCGCCTTTTCCTCGCTGCCGACGTACGTGAGCACCACGTTCGCCCCCTCCGCCGCCAGCCGTTTCGCCATGGCCGCCCCCATACCGCGGCTTCCTCCCGTGACCAACGCGACCTTCTCGTTCAAACGCGCCCCCGCAACCGGGGCCTTGGGCAAGCTCGACATACCGTCCGTTCCTTTCCGATTCGATTTATGTGTCAATCGATACAGAAATGATGGGGCCTTGCCGACGAGGGTCAAGGGATTAACTTGTCGATCGTTACAGAAATCAGGACAGGTATGGAGAAAGCCATGGCCGGACGCGGTCGCCCGCGAAGTTTCGATCGGCAGCAGGCGCTGGAGGCGGCCATGCAGGTCTTCTGGACCAAGGGCTACAAGGGCACCTCCATGGCGGATCTCACGCATGCGCTCGGCATCAATTCGCCAAGCCTCTATGCGGCGTTCGGAAGCAAGGAGGCGCTCTTCCGCGAGGCCATCGAACTCTTCACGTCGGACACCCAGCGCTACAACGTGTTGAACGGCCTCGAAGAGGCCTCCACCGCACGGGAAGGCATCGAGCGCATGCTCCGCGACACCGCGGTGAACTTCTCACAGCCCGCCTCGCCCGGCGGCTGCTTCATCACCTTGGCCGCCATCCACAAGGACTGCGACGAGCTCGAAACAGATCCCATCTTCGAGGAACTGCGAACGATGCGCGCCTACCCCATCGAGCGCGTTCGGGAGCGCGTCGCACGCGCGATCGCCGAGGGCGAGCTGCCATCGTCGGTGGACCCGGCCGCCATCGCGAGCTTCTACATCACCTTTCAGCAAGGGATGTCCCTTCGCGCCCGCGATGGCGCGTCACGCGACGCGCTTCTCGCGCTCGCGGAATCCGGGATGCGCGCCTGGGACGCGCTGATTGGCTAAAACCGACTCAGTGCTGCAACTTTGAATTCACAATCGTCCAATGACTATCCGATTGGACGGCGCATCAACGACAGGTCAGGGACACAGACGGCGATTGGCGCTGGTGGCCGCGGCCGTTTCGGTGCAGTTCGTCGTGCTCGGCAGTCCGTCGTTGCCGGGAACGCCGGTGACCGTGGTGGGCGGATTCACCGCCAAAGGCCTATAATTCGGCGAAGGTGTGTACAGGCTCGAAGGGTCGTAGCTCGCGCTGGGATCGTAAGCGGTTCGCGGCTGCCTCCCTTCGCTCGCACATGCCATCAAGCCAAGGGCGACCAGGGCGATGGATGCAGTTCGAAATGAAACCATGGGGAGCCTCCTTTAGATCGAAATCACTGATTACAAATTAGGGATGCGATGCAGCAACGGCTACTGCATCCGTACGAATGACCGCCATACGAAAACTGCATGGCTTACATGCGTGTCATGCAAATAGGCCATGCCCAAGCCCGCTGCGGCCGAGCGGCACAGGTGCTTCTTTTCTAGGTTTTTTGGTACTGCTCCCCCCGGTCCTACCGGTTGCTACTGGTCTCTGGTTGGATGCTCGATCCACACGGAAGCGAGCACCTCCATCGGGGCAACCAACAGCGGGAGCAGACTTATTCCCTATTTGGCCGGCGAGTTGGCTGGGCCACGCGGGGTTCGGGCGCCGTAGACGAAGTAGAAGAGCAGCCCAACCGCCAACCAGATCCAGAAGCGTTCCCACGTGTGGGTGGGCAGGCCCCAGGAGAGCCAGCCGCAAAACACGATCCCGAGCGGAGCGTTCACCCAGATCCAGGGGGCGCGGAAGCGGCGCGGGGCGTCCGGGCGGCGGACGCGAAGAACCAGCACGCCCAGGCACACCAGGGCAAAGGCGAAGAGGGTTCCAATGTTGGTCAGTTCGACGATCTCGTCGATGTTCATGAATCCCGCGGGCAATAAGACGATGACACCGGTGAGCAAGGTGGCATTCACCGGGGTCTTCGTCTTGGGGCTCACCACACCGAACCACGGCGGAAGGAGCCGGTCGCGGCTCATGACCATGAAGATGCGGGGCTGCGCAATCTGGTAGACGAGGAGCGCACCCGCGAGGGCAATGACGGCGGCGACGCTGACGACGCCGGCGACCCAGTTCAGTCCCACGGCGGCGAACGCATGGGCGATGGGGTCGGCGATGTTCTGGTAGTCGGTGTAGCGGAGCATGCCCGCCACGACCGCACAGACGCCGATGTAGATGACCGTGCAGATCAGCAGGCTGCCCAGAATGCCCCGCGGCAGGTCCTTTTCTGGCTCCTTGCATTCCTCGGCGGTCGTGCTGACCGCGTCGAATCCGATGAAGGCGAAGAAGATGATCGCGGCGCCGGCCTGCACGCCCCGCCAGCCGTTCGGCATGAAGGGGTGGAAATTCTCGGGGTGCACATAGAAGGCCCCCACGGCGATGACGCCGATCAGCAAAACGACCTTGATGGCCACCAGGATGCTGTTCGTGCGCACGGACTCACGGACGCCCGCGACGCAGAGGGCGGTGATCACCACCGTGATGAACATGGCCAGGAGGTTCATCCCGACCGGTATGCCGAAAATCACCGGTGCACCGGCCAGCGCATCCCAGTGCGAGAACACCGTGTTCCCATCCAGCGTCCCCGCCCGGGCCTGGGCGAACAACGTCAACTGGTTCCCAAAACCCAGGCCCGTGTGCGCTGCCGCGTATTCGCTGGCAGGTTGAAGCATCGTACGGGTATCGAGGGTAAGCCAGCCCGGCAAATGGATGCCCATGCCATCGAGCAAGGAGGTCGCATAGCTACCCCACGAGATGGCGATGGCTACGTTGGAGACGGCATACTCGAGCAGAAGATCCCAGCCGATGATCCACGCCATCAACTCGCCCAAGGTGGCGTACGCATACGTGTACGCGGACCCCGACGCGGGGATCATGCTCGCGAGCTCCGCGTAGCAAAGTCCAGTAAAGGTGCAGGCCACCGCCGTGATGACGAAGGACAAGATGAGCGCGGGCCCTGCCGCCGGGCGTGTTACGCCAAAATTGACGTCGAACCCGCCCGCGAGCCCCGTTCCCAAGGCCGAAAGGATGCCTGCACCAATGATCGCGCCGACTCCGAGGAGCATGAGATCCCAGGACGTCAAGGCTCGGCGCAGGCCCGTTCCAGCCTGCTCCGATTCCTCACAGTTGGCGCGAATCTGCTCAACCGTTTTGATGGCAAATAGACGCTCGAACACGAGGCTTGAGGTACGCTACCACTGCACCGGACATCAACTGGGAAAAAAGCGGCGATGACCGATATCGCGACCCACCTTCTGGACACCATCACCGCGGGCACCGAAAGTGCGACCCGCGCCCGTGAGGTTGGGACTCCTCATTTTCTCGAGGTTGGCGACGTCGTGGGTGGTCGCTACCGCGTCGTGGACCTCCTGGGGACGGGGGGAACGGCGCGGGTGTGGCTGGCGGACGACGCGGTCGAGGGCCAGAGCGTCGCCCTGAAGGAGATCGAGGCGATGCCCGTCTCCGCGCCCGACGAGGTCGAGGAGAGCGCGCTGATGTTCCGCCGCGAGTTTTTCGCGATGCGGCGGCTGCAGCACCCGTTCACGCTCAAAGTCTACGACTGCGGCATGCTTCCGTCGGGCAACCGCTACATCACGATGGAGCGGGTGGAGGGCGAGGATCTTCGCGCGCGCGTTCGCGACGAACCGCTCGATTCGCCGGAGACGTTCGGGCTGCTCATGCGGCTGGCGCAGACGCTCGCCTTCATCCACGCGCGGTTGTTCGTTCACTGCGACATCAAGGCGGACAACGTCCGTCTTTTCGAAGACGGCAGCATCAAGCTCATGGACTTCGGGCTGATGCACCAGCTCGGAACGCCGACGATGGGCCGGCTCTGGGGAACGGCCGCGTACATCGCGCCGGAGTGGCTTGCCGGCGGCGCCATCGATGGGCGGGCGGACCTGTATTCGCTGGGGGTGCTCGGGTTTTTCGCGGTGACGGGCCAGCATCCGTTCCACGGCGCGACCGTGCAGGAGCTTCTGCGCGCCCACCGCGAGACACCACCACCGGATCCGGTGTCCATCCGACCCGATGTCGATCCGGAGCTTTCGAGCATTCTGCTGCGCCTCCTGGCGAAGGAGCCGACGGAGCGGTTTCAAAGCGCCACCGAGCTGATGGCCGCGCTCGCATCGGCCAGCGATGCCATCGCCTCCGAGGAGCCGCTGGCCGCCCGCGCGAGCTACCTGCACGTGCCCACCGTCGTGGGTCGGCAAAAGGAGTCCGCACGGCTCGAGCAGGCCCTGCGCGCGGCTGAGCAGGGCGACGCGCGCGCGCTGTTCATCGCGGCGCCGGCCGGCACGGGAAAATCGCGGCTTCTGTCGGAGTTGGAGCTGCAGGCGAAGCTATCCGACGTGGCGTTCGCGTTCGGGCAGTGCCATGCCGAAGGCCTCGCGCCGCTGGCGCCGCTCAAGCGCGCGCTGCGTCTGCTCTTGCCCATCACGTCGTCGGACTTGATCGAGAGCATCCGCGAGCCACTGGCGCCGTTGCTTCCACCGGAGTACGGGCCGCGCGAGGGCGAACGCAAAGTGCGTGCGCCGGCGGAGGAAAAGCTCGTCGTCTTCGAGGCACTTTCGCACTGGCTCAGCGAGCTCGCGAAGCACCGGCGCTTCGTTCTCTGCTTCGAGGATCTGCACTGGGCCGACGATGCGACGGTCGAGCACCTCAATGTCATCATCCGGGTGCTGCAGGGCACGCATGGCCTGGTGTGCGGGACGTTCCGCTCCGACGAGCTGACCCGGCTTTCGCCGATCTACCAGACGGTGGTCGAGGGCGCCGCGCAGATCCTCAAGCTGTCCCCGCTCGCGCGCGAGCACCTTCGCGAGTTGGTGGCCTTGGCGCTGCCCGGATTCGTGGTGCCCGAAGCCTTCGTGGCCAACCTGCATGCGGCCACGCACGGCAACGTCTTCTTCGCCACCGAGTGCTTGCGTGCACTGGTGGAGCAGGGCGCGTTGCGGCGGCTCACGGGGCGGTGGTTCGCGCACGACGATCTGGCCCGCGTCGCCTTGCCTTCGAGCATCGAAGACGCGATCCAGTCGAGGCTTGCCACCTTGGGGCCCGAGCAGCTCGAGTTTCTGCAGCGCACGGCGCCGGCCGGGCGCGTGCTGGACATGACCCTCGTTCGTGCGGCCGCGGAGCTGGAGGACGAGAAGCTATTCCTCGCACTGGACGAAGCCGTCGAGCGGCAGTTCTTGCAGTACTCCGGCGGCCAATACCACTTTACGCACGACACCGTGCACAAGACGATTTACGACGCCACGGCGGACATGGATCGGCGCCGGCACCACGGGCGCATCGCCGAGCACCTCGAACGGACCGTGGGGAAAACGCCGGAGGGGGCGCGCGCGTCGGGTTACCACTTTGCGCGCTCGCTCGAGCCTTCGCGGGCGATTGCGCCGCTGCTCTTGGCATCGAGCCACCTGCTCGCGCACAGCGGCATGCTCGAGGGTTACCGCATTCTCAAGGAGGCGGAGGCGCTTCTGGAGAACGATCCGCAGTATCCGAATCGCACAGAGCTCCAAGTGGCGGCGTGGGGAAAGCTCATCGAGGTGGGCTACAGCAGCGACACGCCGGCCTCGTTCTTCTTCGCGGAGAAGCTTTTCACGTATTGGAAGACGGCCGTGGATCTCGATCTGGGGCGAGACATCGTGCGTTCGCGCACCGCTGCCGAGGCGCGCGAGGCCTACCGCGAGATCCCCGTGCGCGCGAACATGACCGCGGAGGAGGCGTTTCTCAAACGCTCCGAGTACCGCATCCTGCAAAGCATCGCGCTCGCCATCATGGGG
The DNA here is from genome assembly GCA_037157805.1 of Sorangiineae bacterium MSr11367. NCBI lineage: Bacteria > Pseudomonadati > Myxococcota > Myxococcia > Myxococcales > Pendulisporaceae > Pendulispora > Pendulispora rubella. The sequence goes on from CP089983.1 coordinate 6,052,145, forward strand.
CGCACCGTGGAGTTTCAAACGGTGCTCGCCAAGGCGGAAGCCGACGGCGACAAAGATTCGCCGTTCCGGGCCGCGGCGTACATCGCCAAGGGCGGGCTGACGGCGCACACGGGGCACTTTGCCGGCATCGTCGACGAGATGATGGGGCACCTGCACGTGCTGCGGAGGTTTCACCTGTCCCGTGGGCCGAAGAGCGCGGGGCCGGCGCGCCTTTCCTGGGCGCTGGCCATGGGAAGCTATTTCCTGAATATGAACTTGGCGCTGATGGGCAAAGAGACCGATCCGCATGCCACCTCGGACGGCATGTCCGTGGCGTCGGAGTTCGGATTCATCGAGCTACGGATTTACCATCTGTTCTCGCTGCTGGTGCGCGCCTCGTTCATCGGCGATCGGAGCAAGTTCGACCCGCTCTACGCGGAGATGAACGACTGGATGCGGCGCCTGGGGAACCCTTCCCTGCCCGAGCGAAACCTGGCCATCTACACGCCGCCGTATTACCTCGAACGGTGCGAGATCGATCTGTCCACGGCCATCGTGCAGCGCGGCGCGCACATCAGCGAACATGTGCTTCCCGGCGATGGGTGGCTCAAACTTTACGTGGCGGTCTACCGCGGTTGCCTGCTCGTCTTGCGAAGGGAGTACGACGCGGCCTACACGGCGTTGACGCAGGCCATCGAGCTGGCCCGTGCGCGCGACTTCCGGATGGAGACGTACGCGCTCGTCTACCTGTCGCGGCTGGAGAAACTTCGCGGCCGGGAGGATGCCGCACGCAATGCTGCGGAGCTCGCCCTGTCGCGTGCGACCGATCCGTTGCACGCGAATCCCTTCGACGAAATTATTGCGCGCCGAGCCATGGCGGATGTCTTGCCGGGTGCGGCGGGCGATCGCGAGCTCGAGCAGGCGCGTGACGTGGCCAGCGACTCGGGCAATGTGCTCCAACACGGGGTAACCTTATTGACGCTCGCAGAACGGCGTTCGTGCACGCATGCGGGCGGCGCATGTGCTCTTCTTACCTTGGCCCAGAAATATCTCAGCGCGGCGGGGGCAAGCGTATGGCTCGAGCGAGCGGCCCAACTCCGCGGTTCGTGGCAATAGATCGAGTGAGGCAAATCGACGAGGTCGTACGATGCTGAGTGCTGGTGGTCGTGTCATCGACGTGGGCATGGTTCGAGCGCACGCGATGTCGCTCTCGCGTGAACATTTCATCCGTGAGTATCCCGGTTACTACCTGGTCGTAACGCCTCACCCCGAGGCGCTGAACATCGGTTATCGCACGGTGAACATGACCATCGAGAACGTGCGGCAGTCGAACTACGACAGCGCGTTCGACATCGTCCCCGTGACCAAGGCACCGCAAAATCCGTATCCTGACCGCGTGTCCGTCGGGCGCGCTACGAACTGCGATATCGTCCTTCGCGACGCATCCGTATCCAAACTTCACGCCCACTTCCACGATTTCGACAAAGGTCCGTTGCGCGTCATCGACCTCGGCTCGAGCAACGGTACCAAGGTGAACAACGCCCCCATCGAGGCGCAAAAATCCATGGTCCTCGAACCCGGCGACACCTTGCAAATCGGCGGCGCGAAAGCCCGCGTCGCGGACGGCGACGCGCTCTACGAGTTCTTGCGCTGAAGAGGATTGAACAGGAAGGGGGGAAGGCGGGAAGGGAAACAACGCGAATCCCACCGAGTGCCAAGGCTTTTTTTTGTTTTCAGTTGGCTTCGTGAGCCAAGTGAAAACCCAAACCAGCCTCGGTGCGCGGTGGGATTTGTGCCGTATCCCTTCCCGCCTTCCCCCCTTCCTGTTCAATCCTCTTCTGGATTTACTGGGAGAGTTAGAAAATTTCGGGGCACCAGGGGGCGCGGGCGGAGTGGAAGAGGAGAGTTAGAAAATTTCGGGGCACCAGGGGGCGCGGGCGGAGTGGAAGAGGAGATCGGCGCGGTGCAGGGCGCCGGGGGTGTGCTCGAGGATGCGGCCGGCGCGGGCCATTTGCGTGAAGGTGAAGCCGCCCAGGTAGGCCGAGCCGAGGGCGTTGACGTCGAGGGTGAGATCCGGCGCGCGATCCGTGGGGCGGGCAATGCCGTTCTCGAGGAGGTAGCGGCCCGTGTTGGACGGCACGAAGGCGTCGTTCACGTGGAAGACGATCGGCGGGCCCTCGTTGTATTTGCGCTGCGACAAAGCGGGGGCCACATCGAGAAGACGCACCCAGAGGTTGTCGGACATGCGCATGCGCATGTCGCGCGGGGCGGCCAAGAGGAAGAAGAGCGGATGATCCGGAGGGAGCAACGTCGCCTTGACGGTGGTCACCAGATCGATGTCGAACAGCCACCGCCAGAGCGCGCGCGTGGCGGCCGGCGAGTCGCCGATGGCCTCGACCACGTCCAGCGTGTTCACCAGGTGAAAGCCGTCGTAACCGGTCGCGGAGCGGTAAAACGCGTAGCCAGCGGGCTGGCCTTCCAGCTCGAGCACGATGCGCTGAAGGGGCGGACGGCCCGCGCGGATGCCATCGGGATCGCCCACCCGGCGACCGCGCCACCAGCCCTCCGAGCGACTGCACATGCCCGGCGAGACGGCGCGCACGCGGTCCCAGATCGACGCGAAGAGCGGGACGCTCTCGTCCTCGGTGACGTAGCGGATCTTCGCCCCAGGTCCCGCTTGCGGGCCGTCGACGAAGGCGGTGCCGTGGCGCGGAAGCTCGATGTCGCCGCCGAGGGAGGCCATGCCGAAGCCGTAGCGGCCATAAATGACCCCCTCGCTGGCATAGAGCGCCGAGATGACCTGCCCGCGCTTGCGGTTCTCCTCGAAGATGGCGCGCATCAGGCCCGTCAAAATGCCGCGCCGGCGGTGCGTGGGCAGCACGCCCACGTGGGTCAATCCGCCGATCTCGGGCGAGACGCCGCCGGGCACCGTCATATGGAACGAGAACGAGCCGCCGGCGCCGACGAGCATGTCCCCATCGAACGCGGCGAAGCGAACATCGTGCTCCGGCACCGAGGAACGCCCCAGGCGATCCGGATTGAACGGAAAGCCCATGGCTGTGGAAACGACGCGAACGTAATCGGAGATTTCATGCGCGGCGACCGCGCGGATCTCGAGGCTCACGTTCCGGTGATATCACGCTCGAGGACCATTTCGGGTCCCAGCGGCGGCGGCGAATCGCGAAATCCGAACTTCGCGTAAAGCCTTTGCGCGTCGCGCGTGTTGAGGCGAACTCGTCGGACATCGCGTACCGCCGGATGCGCCAACAAGAATGCCATGAGGGCTTGGGCCACGCCTTGGCCGCGCCAGTCGGGTCGCACGATGACGTCGTAGATCCACGCGATCTTCGCACCGTCGCTCAACACGCGGGCGGAGCCTACGAGCGCGCCCGCGTCCTCGAATGCGCCGACCCACACCGTGGAGCCGAGATGCGAACGCGCAACGGCATCCCTGGAGACGCCCTCGTTCCAATAGGTGCCCTCGAGCAGTGCGAGGGTCTCGGGAACCGCACGTTCATCGAGCCCGTCCACCAGGCGAATACCGTTTGGGATGCAGAAATCCGATGCAGCAGCACGATTAGGCATACCCCGTATCCTGAGACAAGAGAAAAGTGCACAACAGCCCCAAATCACCGATTTCCATCGGACAATTGGGCCAAGTACAGCATCTAGATTGACACACGTTCAGCGAACCCCATATGTTGTACCTCCCTTTTGAATCACCTGAACTTGCGAACAGGTATTTAGTAGGGCATAAGTCCCGACGAGGAGGAGTCGCACCATGTTGAGCGAGTACGTCGCGCCGGCGAAGGCGCGGGCGGTTGCGGAGCTGCGTCCGGCGTCAGCAGCGGCCCCCAACGAAGAGCCTGGGGGCGTCACCATGCGGGTCAAAAAGCGCAACGGTTCGACGGAGCCGGTCGATGTGAACAAGATCGTGCGTGCCGTGGGGCGGTGCTGCATCGGTCTGCACGACGTCGACCCGCTTCGGGTGGCGATGAAGACCATCAGTGGCCTCTACGACGGAGCCAGCACGCGCGAACTCGATCAGCTCTCGATTCAGACGGCGGCCGCGCTCATCGTGGAGGATCCGCACTACGCGAAGCTCGCGGCGAGGCTTCTGGCGACGTACATCGACAAGGAAGTTCGCAACCAAGAGATCCATGCGTTTTCGCAGTCGATTTCGACCGCGTACAAGCTCGGGCTCATCGGGGATCGTCTGCATGATTTCGTGATGCGCAACGCGCGCAAGCTCAACGACGCCATCGAGGCGGATCAGGATCTCCAGTTCGAGTACTTCGGATTGCGCACCGTCTACGATCGGTACCTCGTCAAGCATCCGAAGGAACGTCTCGTTCTGGAGACGCCGCAGCAGTTTTTCATGCGCATCGCCTGCGCGCTCTCGGAAACGGTGACCGAGGCCATCGAGCTGTATCGGCTGTTCTCGTCGCTCGAGTATTTGCCCAGCTCCCCCACCCTGTTCAATGCGGGCACGCGCCACGAGCAGCTGTCGAGCTGCTTCTTGCTCGACTCGCCGGGTGACCATCTGGAGGAGATTTACGCGAAGTACACGGACATCGCGATGCTCTCGAAATTCTCGGGCGGCATCGGCCTGGCGTACCACCGCGTGCGCTCGCGCGGTTCGCTCATCGAGAGCACCAACGGGCACTCCAACGGCATCGTGCCGTGGTTGAAGACGCTCGATGCCTCCGTGGCCGCGGTGAACCAAGGCGGCAAACGCAAGGGGGCCTGCTGCGTGTACCTCGAGCCCTGGCATGCGGACATCGAGGAGTTCCTCGAGCTGCGCGACAACACCGGCGACATCGCCGCGCGCACGCACAATTTGAACCTCGCCAATTGGATTCCCGACGCGTTCATGAAGCGGGTCGAGGCCGACGGCATCTGGAGCCTGTTCGACCCGAAGACGGTGCCCGATTTGCCGGATCTCTTCGGGGACGATTTCGAGCGCCGTTACGAAGAGGCGGAGGCCCAGGGGCTCGCGGTCAAGACGGTGAAGGCGCGCGAACTGTACGCGCGGATGATGCGAACCTTGGCGCAGACCGGCAATGGCTGGATGACCTTCAAGGACAAGTCGAACCGGGCGTGCAACCAGACCGCACTGCCCGGGCGCGTGGTGCACTTGTCGAACTTGTGCACGGAGATCCTCGAGGTGACGTCGCGCGAGGAGAGCGCGGTGTGCAACTTGGGGTCGATCAACTTGGCGCGCCACACGACGACCGACGCCAGCGGCACCGTGTCGTTCGACTACGACAAGCTGGCACGCACCGTTCGAGTTGCGGTGCGGCAGCTCGATCGGGTCATCGATTTGAATTTCTACCCCATTGGAGCGACCCAGCGGTCCAACCAGCGCTGGCGGCCGGTGGGACTCGGCCTCATGGGGCTGCAGGACGTGTTCTTTCAGATGCGCCTGCCCTTCGATTCGGCCGAGGCGCGCGAGATTTCGCGGCGCATCTCCGAGGAGGTGTACTTCCACGCCCTCACCACGTCGGTCGATCTCGCGGTCGAAAAAGGCAAGCACCCGTCCTTCGAGGAAACGCGTGCGGCGCGCGGGGAGCTTCAATTCGACGCGTGGGGGATCGAGCCGCACCAGCTGACCGATGCGGCGCGCTGGGAGGCGCTGCGCGCGCGCATTCGACGCGAAGGCATGCGCAATTCGCTGCTCGTGGCCATTGCGCCCACGGCGACGATTGCCAGCATTGCCGGTTGCTACGAGTGCATCGAGCCGCAGATTTCCAATTTGTTCAAGCGCGAGACGCTGTCGGGCGACTTCCTGCAGGTGAATCGGTATTTGGTGTCGCTTCTGAAGGAGTCGGGCATGTGGACGGAGGCGATGCGCTCGCGACTGAAGCTCTCCGAGGGCTCGGTGCAGGCCATCGAAGAGCTGCCCTCCGAGATGAGGATGCTCTTTCGCACGGCGTGGGAGGTCCCGATGCGTGCGCTCATCGACATGGCGGCCGACCGCGGAGCGTTCATCGACCAGAGTCAATCGCTCAACTTGTTCAGCGCGTCGCCGAACATCGGGCAGTTGTCGAGCATGTATTTCTATGCGTGGAAACGCGGGCTGAAGACGACGTACTACCTGCGTTCGCGACCGGCGACGCGCATCGCCAAGGCCACGGTGCCATCCGAGTCCGAGGCGGCGCCCGCATCGGTCATCGCGTGCTCGTTGGAGAATCCCGAGGCGTGCGAGGCGTGCCAGTGAGCGCCCAAAGGCCTGCGCGCATCCTCGACCCTGGGCTTTGCCTCACGTTGCGGCCAATGATTTACCCGGTGTTCTTCGAGATGTACCGGGATGCCATCAAGAACACGTGGACCGTGGAGGAGGTCGACTTCTCCACGGACACGGCCGATCTGCAGACGAAGATGACCGACGCCGAGCGGCACCTCGTGCAGCGGCTCATTGCCTTCTTCGCCACGGGCGACTCCATCGTAGCGAACAATCTGGTGCTCAATCTGTACAAGCATATCAACGCGCCCGAAGCCCGCATGTACCTCTCGCGGCAACTCTACGAAGAAGCGTTGCACGTGCAGTTTTACCTCACGCTGCTCGACACCTACGTGCCCGATCCCGACGCGCGCCATCGCGCCTTCGCCGCGGTGGAGAACATTCCGAGCATCCGCAAGAAGGCGGAGTTTTGCATGCGGTGGCTCGATGGGCTGCAGGAGATCGACCGGCTGCCCGCGGGGCCGGAGGGACGCGCGGCGCGGCAACGATTCCTGCTCAATGTGATTGCGTTTGCGGCGTGCATCGAAGGGCTCTTTTTCTTCGGCGCATTCGCGTACGTCTATTTCCTGCGCGCCCGCGGGCTGCTTCATGGGCTGGCCGCGGGGACGAATTGGGTCTTCCGCGACGAAAGCGCGCACATGGCCTTTGCCTTCGAGGTGGTGAAGACCGTACGCCGCGAGGAGCCGGAGCTGTGGGATGCCCCGCTGGAGGCATCCATTTACGCGATGCTCGACGAGGCCATCGATTGCGAGAGCCAGTTCGCCGAGGATCTCCTGGGATACGGCGTGGTGGGTCTCTCGGTGGCGAGCGTGCGCCAGTACCTGGAGTTCTGCGCGGACCAGCGTCTGTCGACTCTGGGTTTGCGCAAACGCTACGGCGTGAAGAATCCGTTTTCGTTCATGGCCCTGCAGGACGTGCAGGAGGTGACGAACTTCTTCGAACGCCGCGTGTCGGCCTACCAGGTCGGCATCACGGGCGAGGTCGTCCTCGACGCGGCGTTCTAGCTAGAAGCGGCCCTGCCAGGCGACACCGCCCGAGCGATGATCGAACCACGGCGTGATGCTGGCGCGATCGTTCTTCGCGGGCTCGCCGGGCTTGCCGACGAAGTACCAAATGAGGCCGCCGGCAATGGCGGCGAGGCCCACTCCGCCGACGACGACGCCCACGTTCACCAGCTTGGCGCCGTTCGAGGCGTCTTTGAAGACGGGCGACCCCGGGGCGGCGGAGCAGTCCTTCGACCAGTAGCTGCACTCGCTGGGAACTTTGCCGAGGCCGATGATGGCGATGACGCCGCCCGTCACCAGGGCGGCCGCACCGACGCCGGCCAGCACGATGGGGCCAACGCCCCGACTCGGCTTGTCGTCCTTCGGTTCCGTCTCTCCCTCGGTCGCAACCGGCGGCGCGACCGCGCCATTGGCGGGTGCCCCCAGATCCGGAAAGGTGCCGACGACGAGGCGTTCGCGCTCGCCTTGGTGCACGACGACCTTTTGCTCCACCTTCTTGTCGCCGTGCAAAAACTTGACGGTGTGCTCGCCCGGGTCGACGTCGAAGCTCTTTCCCTTGTCGAGCCGATCGGCGACCTGCACGTCGTCCACGAAGACGATGGTGTCGACCACGTCGTTGCCCCGGGCGTCGCGCGCGACGAAGGACACGCTGGGAACGGTGCGGGTCATCTCGTCGGCGAAGCGCGCGCAGTCTCCTTGAATGAGCGAAGGGCAACCGCTTTGTGCGCACTTGAGAAACAGCTCGCGCGCCTGGGACACTTTGCCCGTGTCGCGCAATGTCTGTCCGCGGCTATGCGCGTCGAGGCACTGCTCCTTGGTCATCGGATCGGCGGCGCGTGCTTCCGCGGCAAAGGCGGTGATGGCGGCAAACGCAAAACAAACGTGAATCGCACGTGTCATGACGAGGCAAATCCTCTCCCCTGATTCCTATCGATTCCCCTATCGGGGCGTAGGTCGGCTCCCCCTATCGGGGCGTACGTCGGTTCCCCCTCTCGGGGGCTACGTCGGTTCCCCCTCTCGGGGGTGTGGGGCGGCGGAGCCCCCCACAGACCTGTCAGATGCAGCCGGGCTTGTATAGCTTCTTCGTGCCTTCGAAGTAAAACGGGGGATCGCAGTTCGGTGTGCCGGAGGCCGCGGCGGATGCCGCCGGGGTGCCCGCCGACGATGCGGGAGGACGCTGCGAAGCCTTGGACGATGCGCTGGGACGTGCGGTCGGCGATCGGTAGCCCGGGTACTTGGGCACGCTCGCACTCACCTGCGAGGCCACCGGCGCACTCGCAACTGCACCCGCACCTGCGCTTCCACTTGCTTGCGCCGCCGGCGCAGAGGCCGACGCGGCAACCGGCGGCGGTGGTGCGGCCGCCGGCACGGGGGTCGGCGTTGGCACCGGGGCCGCCGCCACGGTTTCCGTGGCAACCGGCTGCGGCGGGGGCGGCGTCGCGGCCTCCGCCTGGATCCCAAAGCGCGGCTTCATGTAGACGAAGGCCACCACGGCCGCCGCAACGAGCGCGGCGCCGACGATCCACGGCCACTTGCGCCGCCCCTCCGACGGGGCGACCTCCGTTTTCGCCGTGCCGCTCGGCGTCTGCCGGATGCGAAGCCGCGGGCGACTTCCGCCCATGCTGTCGCGCGCGACCCCCGAGCTGTACTTCGCCGCACTGATCGTCGAGATGGCGGGCACGCTCGCGCGGATCGCCCCGAGGTACGTCTCCAACGTCTCGCGCCGCTCCGCGCGTTCGTCGGCGAACATATCGGCCACACGCGCCGACACGTCACGGACGGACACGGGCTCGCCCGCATTGCGAAGGTAGCGTTCCAGATCGGCCAGAAACTCGACCGCGGTCGCGTAGCGATCTTCCGGCTTCAAGGCGCGCGCCTTGTCGCAGATGCGCACCAGTTCCACCGGTGCGGTGGGCACTTCCTTGCCGAGCGAAGGGATCTGCCCCTGCGACAGAAGCGAGAGAACCTCTGCATCGGACTTCTGGTGCCACATGGGCGCGCCGGACACGGCCTCCCAGATCATCACGCCGATGGCGAAGAAGTCCGTGCGCACCGTGATGTCGCCGGTCAGCTGCTCCGGCGCCATATACCAGGGCTTGCCCTTGAAGACGCCGATGCGCGTCTTCACGCGGGAGTTCTTGGCCTTGGCGATCCCGAAGTCGAGCAGCTTGATTTGCCCGTCGTACGTGACGAACACATTCTCGGGGTTCACGTCGCGATGGATCAGGCCCATCGCGCTGCCGTCGAAGTCGGTGAGCGAATGAGCGTACTCGAGGGCGCGAAGCACCTCGCAGAGCACGCGCAGGTACATCTCCAGGGAGAACCCGAGATGTCGGGCCGAGAGCACCCGGGCCAGCGACTGTCCGCTCAAGTACTCCATGGCAATGAAGTGGCGATCGCCTTCACTGCCGACTTCGTAAGTGTGAACGATGTTCGGGTGATGTAGACGGGAGGCAACCCTCGCCTCCTCGTAAAACATCGCTAGAAAATCGGGATCACGGGCGAACTCCGGCTTGAGCTCCTTGAGGACCACCAGCTTGCTGAAGCTGCCGGGCCCTTGGGCCATTGCGATGTAGACATTCCCCATCCCCCCCTGCTCGAGATCGGCAATTAGCTGATACTTGCCGATCACGTGCTCGGAGGCCGTGCTTTCCGGCGGCATCGCACTCTCTCCCTCCACCTCGACGAGCCGTAGTTGCCGTCCACGATGATCTTTTATCATCACCCAACTCGGTCAAATGTAAATCGTTATGGCTGTACCTTCGCGCCAAAAATATGCATTACGGAAGGAACCATCGTCATTGATGAGCGTTCCCCAGACGCTCTTCGAATAGTTGTGGTCGGATGGTGAGAAGCCCGAACTGGTACCAAGGCCGATCTCTTCGCCCGCGCTCAGCCCCTCGAACGTATTGATGAGACTCTCCGAGGTGAACGCGCCCTTGTGCTGGAGCAGTCCGGCAATGAAGACACGCCCCGCGATGTAGCCCTCGAAGGACGTAAAGTTCCGCTTGGTCGGATCGCCCTTCGTTAGGTCGTTGTAGGTCTGGACCAGACTCACCTGGTCTTCTGCATAGTTCGGCACCACCTGCGACACGAGTACGTTCTTGGTGTACTTGGGGCCGAGTGCGCTGAGACGCTTGGCCAATGAATTGGGACCGACGAACGACACGTTGCTAAATACGATGGCGGCCCGCTTGTCGTAGGGGGCACTCCCCAGCACCGAATCCCGAATCGCTTTGATGAAGGCCTCGCCCACAGGGTAGGTATCGGTCATCAAGATGCCAAACGTGTGGTCGTTGGAATCGGCGTCGACGACACCCTTGATGTAGTTGATGACCTTCGTGGCCTCGTCCTTCGCCGAATTGACCGAGTCGCGCTGGTAGCGGCTGCGAAAGAGCGCCTCGGCGTTGGGCAATGGCGTGAGGCCTTCGCTCGGGATGGCCTGCAGCGCTCCGTACGCGTCGATCAAGCCTTGAAAGCCCGCCTGACCGTACGAGTCGAACTGATCGAAACTAATGAGATGTTTGTAATCTTTGATGTTGTGGTGCCGGACGAAGTACTCGAGCGTCGCGCGCGCCTCTTGGGCGTAACTCGCGCGCACGTTGAAGATGAACTTCTTGCACGCGGGTCCGGCGGTCTCGTCGCGGAGTAACAACTTCGCACCGGTGAAGGCACCGAAGAAGAGCGTCTGCGTTTCGAGGGCAATGGGCGCGAACCTCGCCATCGTCGGCGTGCCGACATTGCCGATGATGGCGAGCACCGCGTTCGAACCTCGATCGAGCCGCGTGGTGGACACGGGGTTCGTCCCCTCCGGGTACAATGCGGCGGTCTGCGGGTTCTTCGTCGTCGACTGGCAACGCGGAGTCTCCGCGACCGTTTGTACGTCCAGCAGCTCCCGCGCCTTCTGTTCGGCGGTGGCGGGATCGTAGCCGTCGTCCTCGAACTTGAGGATCAACTTACGCCCGCGGACGGCGCCGTGGTCGTTCTGATAGTCGAATGCGAGCTTGATGCCGTCGCGCATGCCGATGCCGAGGTCCTGGGCCGGACCATTGCCGACGGCCGAGATGCCAATGGTCAGCGGGGCTTGCTCGGGCAGCACGCACGCCGACGATGCACCGGTCTTGTTTCCGTCTTGGCCTGCGGAGGCACAGACCATGTTCGACCCGCAGTCGCCGTCGACCTTGCACTCACGGGCCGAAAACTCCGTCGAGCATCCGCCCGTGACGCCAGCCATTGATGCGGCGATTGCCGCCGGTGCTCCCACCAGAAACACCTTGGAGAAAAATTTCATCCAACCTGCCCCCTGCTCAAGTTATCGCCGCAGTTTCTGCGTTTGGCGTGCCGCGATTGCGACCCGCTCGACTCGATTCTCATGCCTCGATGATCCCTGATCTCGCGAAACAATTCGATGGGTTAGCGCTAGCAATCGAACAATAAAATCGTGAGGCTTTGAAACGTACAAATCCGCTACGGATGAGGCTACGTCGATCTGCGACAAGGTCAAGAGGCGTCGCGTCAACGACGTTGGATCTTTCGCACTGGTGGGAGCGAAAGGTCCTCCATCCAAGTTTCAGCATCCTCCGTGGCGCGCGCTAGCCCTCTTGTTTGCTCTTATGGCCTTTCTTATTCGGATATGGCGTGGTCACCGGAGTGACCGGCGCACGATGAGACTCCGCAAATGCCGGGCAAATTCGGTATTGTCTTGGTATCCGCGAAAAATTCCGGCGCCAGGCCCAATGGCACCGACCACCACGGGTTCGGTCGTGTGACCCGACGTCCCCCAATAGAAACCCGTTTGGCGTGACACCATGCGTGCGAGTGCGCCAGCAATGGCATCGCGCCGATCGCGCGCATCACGCCGCGGTCCTTCACTCGCCTCACCCGCATCCCCCGCGCGCCCGGCCTCCAGGATCGTACGGCGCAATTCGGGGTCCAGGACAAAGCCTGGAAAGTGCATGGCCAACATGGAGTCCAGGGTTTCCGCGGCTGACGCGGCGGGCGCACTGGCAACCTTGTCCGCCGCGACCTCGAGCGACAGCGAGATGCGGTCGATGAGGCGAAGTTCCGTATCGCCCGGGACGATGCGCGCATTCGACCGGGCGGCGCGCGCGGTGGTGACACTCAGTCCCCCCGTCTCGTGGTCGCCGGTGACAATCACCAGGGTGTCGGGGTGTTGCCTTTGGAACTCGAGGGCGACGGCCACGGCGTCGTCGAAATCCCAGAGGGCGTGCATTAATCCGGCAATGTCGTTCGCATGGCCGGCATTGTCGGTGCCTTCGTTCTCCACGAAGAGTAAAAACCCGCGATCTCCCTGCGAAAGCACGCTCAACGCGGCACGTTCACGCTCGGCGACGGTGGGCCGGTCGACGAAAGACTCCGGCGACTCGGGAAAGAGGCCGAGCAGACGCGATGCCCCGAGATGGCGCAGGTCATCGGGCTGCTGCACCACGCGGTAGCCTTTGGCGGTGAAGGCGGCGATGACGTCTGCGCCGTCGTTCCGCTTTCCTTGGGGCGCTGGGAGGAAGTAATCGGCGCCGCCGCCCATGAGGACGTCCGGCTCGAAGGCGCGGTACTGGTCCACGATGGTTTGAAAGGCGCGCCGATCGTTGGCGTGCACGCTGAAGCCCGCGGGCGATGCATCGTAAATGGCGGTGGTGGTGACCAGGCCGGTGCGCAAGCCGGCGGCCTTCGCCGTCTCCATCATGGTGGGGAGCGGTTTGCCGTCGGGCGTGACGCTGAGCATGAAGTTGTGCGTCTTTTCCCCCGTCGACATGGCGGTGGCCGCGGCCGCGGAGTCGGTCACCATGCCGGTGGCCGAGCAGGTGCTCATCAATCCGAGGGTGCCCTGCCGGAAGACCACGTCGGTCACGAGAAACGGGCGCTTGCGCAGATGTTCGCTGGTGTAGCGGCCGAACTCCCACTGGGTGGACGCGGTTCCGTCCGCGAAGAGAACAATGACGTTCTTTGGAAAGGCCGACGGCGCCGCAACCGACGCGGCCGGCGAGACCTTCGATGTGGGCGCGCACGCCGTGCAGACTGCGATGGCAACCGCGACGAAAAAGCCCCGTTTCATGTGCCTCACAGGATGGTGCTTCTCGGCCCCGAGAGCGAATTGAAACTTCACAGGGCAGTTCATTCAATTTTTCGATGGCTTCGAGGCATGTCGATTGGTTTCTTCGAGCTGAAGTACGACCTCCGCCCAGGGAGTGTCAGATGCAGCCTGGACCACTTTTTGTGGACTGGTAGTCGACAGTGGATCGCCAGACCACGCATCCCCTGGCTTTTTTTCCGCCACTTCAAACCTGCCCGGTGCGTGGCGCGAACGGTACCGGCGTTGCAGTACAGCCCGTCGCAACACTCCACGCAGCACGCGACAGCACAAAACAGGACAGGTGCCGATTGAAGACGACAACGCTGGTCTGGAGCATTCTGGGAGCGGCCGCTCTGGCATGGGGCGGCGTGGGATGCGCAGGGGCCGAGTCGCGGGACGATTCCGGCTCGGGGGATACCGCGGGCGAAACGGGCGAGATGTCCGAGGAGGCGCTGACGCAGGCCGTGGGCTCGGCGGCGTTTCTGCCGAAGGGAAATGCGAGGAGCATCCTTCGCGGCGCGGCGCTCTTTTTCTTCGAGTTCCCCGGCGTCAAAGGAAACGGGCGGGCCTGCGCGACGTGCCACCGGCCGGAGGATGCGTTCGGCCTGTCGCCCGCGTCGGCGGAGGCCCTCTACCGCAAGACGAATGGGCGCGATCCGCTGTTCAAGCCGATCGATGCGGACGACGGCAAGAACGACTACACGAGCCTTCGCACGAAGGGTCTCATCCGCGTCACCTTGAAGCTGCCGCCGAACGTGCACCTGGCCGACGATCCCGCGGCGACCTCGGTGACGGTGCTTCGCGGTGTGCCGCCGGTGTTGAACATCGGCCTCACGGCGCCGTACCAGCAGGACGGGCGGCAACCGAATCTGGAATCGCAGGCACTGGGTGCGCTGCACGACCATTCGCAGATCCAGCGCGAGCCCGGGGCGAGGCTGCTGTCCGATGTGGCGGAGTTCCAGAAGGTGCTCTTTTCGTCGCCGGGGATGTACCTGGTGGCGCGAGCGCTCGAGAAGGGCGAGACGCCGCCGGATCCGGATCCGCCGCTGAATGCGCTGGAGCAAGAGGGCAAGACGCTCTTCACGAACAAGTGTTCCTCGCTCTGTCATAGCGGGGCGACGGGAACCGGCTCGAACATTGGGTTCGGGCAGGCGCAAAACCTCTTCGTCTCGGGACCGCGGCCGCCGGAGGTACCTTTCGGCTTCAAGCCCAGCACACTCCCGGTGCGGCCGTACATCTTCACCTTGCCCGATGGGAGCATCGCCCCCTGCCCGCTCACGCAAAAGAAAGAGCCCTGCCCCAGCACCGATCCGGGCGTTGCGCTCATCAGCGGTAAAATCGAAGATTTCAATTCGTTCGATATTCCGCAGTTGCGCGGATTGCGCTTTACCGCACCGTACTTCCACGACAACAGCGCCGCCACCTTGGAGGAAATGCTGCAGCATTACACGGCGCTGATGGAGTTCCTCAATGCCGTGGGTGCCCCGGGCATTCCGCACCTTCCGCCGTCGGACTATCCGGCGATGCTCGCGTACTTGAAGAAGATGTAGCGAGACGAGGACTGGACCTGGCTAGAGCAGGTGCTTGCGGATCAAGCGATAGAGGTACGTGCGGTCGACACCGGCCGCACGGGCCGCGTTGGAGACGTTGCGGCCGTGCCGAGCGAGAAGGCGGCGGACGTATTCGCGTTCGCCGGTGTCGCCCCAGGTTTCGCGGAATCGCTTGAAGTCGGCGTCGAAGATGGCTGGGTCGAAGTCGGCCACGCCGGGCCATGCGGCGGCCGCGTTGGTGGCGGGCGGCGGAAGCGACGGTGACGGGACGCCTTCGCCGGCGGTGTCGCTCAGGGAAAGCGCCACCTGGGCGCCCATGACGGCGGCGCGGTGCACGAAGTTGCGAAGGGCGCGCACGTTGCCGAGCCAAGGGCGCTTGGTGAGCTGGGCCACGATTTCCGGGCTGGCGGCGACGCCGGGCGGAAGAAAGCGCTCGACGAGCAGGGGCACGTCGTCCAAGTGCTCGCGAAGCGGCGGCACGCTGACGGGGAGGACCGCGAGGCGGAAGTAGAGGTCCTCGCGGAAGTCACCGGCGTTGACCATCGTGCGCAGATCCCGGTGGGTCGCCGAAAGGAAGCGCACGTTCACCTTGCGGCGCGAGGTCTCGCCCACGCGACGGATGGTGCTCGACTCGAGCGCGCGCAAAAGACGCGGCTGGACGGACATGGGCAAGTCGCCAATCTCGTCGAGGAAGAGCGTGCCACCGTCGGCGGCCTCGATGGCGCCCGTGCGGGCGGTGATGGCCCCGGTGAAGGCGCCCTTGGCGTGGCCAAAGAGTTCACTTTCGATGAGGCTCTCGGGGAGCGCGGCGCAGTCGACGATGACGAACGGCTTGTCCGCGCGGGGTGACGCCTCGTGGATGGCCTGGGCGACCAGCTCTTTGCCGGTGCCGGTTTCGCCCTGGATGAAAACGGGCGAGTCGGCCTTGGCGATGTTCGACAAATAGGCGAACAAGGCTCGCATGACCGGGGTGCGGCCCACCAAGGGGCCGAAGCTTTCCTCGGGCCAGAGCTCGGGCGGCTGTTGCTCGCCGTCGTAGACCACCGTGAGCTCGGTCACGCCGAGTTTCACCTTGCTGCCGTCGGCGACGCGGGCCCGCGAGACGAGGACGCCCTCGACGAAGGTACCGTTGCGGCTACCGAGATCGCGGATCCAAACGCCGTCCTCGCGGAGCTCGATTTCCGCGTGGAGGCGGGACACCGTGGTGTCGGTGATGACCACCGAGACGCCGCTCGCGGAGCCGAGGAGCGTCGAGGGCATGGTCAGCTTGACCTTGTGTTGCCCGCGCAGGTCTCGCCACATCAGGTGAGGACAGGGGGCAGCCTTGGCGAGTGGCTCGAATGTTTGGACCTTGGTGGGCTCGCCCCCGGGTGGAACTGCGTGTCGCATGAACGGAACAGCCTGCATCATGTTCTGTCCGAAGCGATGCCGCAAGAGTCCACATTGACGCACGATGCCAGGCGGCGATGATGGCACCATGCACCTCTCGCCGCGCGACATCGACAAGCTCGTCCTGCACCAAGCCGGTTTCCTCGCGCAGAAGCGCCTCGCACGCGGAACGCGCCTCAACTACCCGGAGGCGGTCGCCCTGCTTGCCACCCAGCTGCTCGAATGGATCCGCGATGGGCGCTCGGTGGCCGAGCTGATGGACCTCGGGCGCCGCGTGCTGGGGCGCCGCCAGGTGCTCGCCAGCGTTCCCGAGATGATCCACGAGGTGCAAGTCGAGGGGACGTTCCTCGATGGAACCAAGTTGGTGACCGTGCACGATCCCATCGTGCTCGACGATGGCGATCTGTCGCTGGCCCTCTACGGGAGCTTCTTGCCCCTGCCCGACCTGGCCATCTTCGGCGAGGACGGAGCAGCCGAGACGAAGCCCGGCGAAATCGAGGTGGCCCCTGGCGAGCTCGATCTGTACGCAGGGCGCAAGCGCACGACGATCACCGTGACCAGCCGCGGCGATCGGCCGATTCAGGTGGGGAGTCACTATCCGTTCGCGAAAACCAACGCCGCCTTGGACTTCGATCGCGCAGCCGCCGAAGGAAAGCACCTGGACGTGCCCGCCGGGACGGCCGTGCGCTTCGAGCCCGGCGAGACACGCACCGTCACGTTGGTCGAGGGGAATGAGGGTTTAGGGTTTAGGGTTTAGGGAAGAACGAGATTGGTGAGGGGGTTATGGGCGAACGCTCTCTCCCCTCAATCTCTTCTCTCGCCCTAATCCGTAATCCCTTCTTCTCTCTTCTCTCCCCCTAAACCCTAAACCCTACCCCCTAAACCCTCTATTCCGGCGCGATCCACACCTCGACGCGGCGGTTTCGCTCGCGGCCGGATTCGTCTGCGTTGGAGGCGACGGCCATCTCGGCGCCGAAACCGTCGATCTGGGCGGGGTGCACGCCGCGGGCGGCGAGCTCCTCGCCCACGGCCTTGGCGCGCTCGCGCGAGAGTAGGAGGTTCTGTGCGGGGTTGCCGACGCCGTCGGAGAAGCCGAGAAGCAGGACGCGGGCGCCCGGTTGGCCGTTCAAGAAGGCGACGACGCGGTCGAGATCGCGTGTGCCGCGGCTGTCCAGTTCTTTGGTGCCGCTGCGGAAGCGAAAGTCGAGCGAGAGGCGGCGGGCGCGCTTGATGGCGGCCACGTAGCGCGCGGAGCATCGCTTCTCGCAGGCCTCTGGATCGTGAACGCGGACGTTGAGATCGACGAAGCCGGTCGTGCGGGCGGTGTTCTGGCCATCCGCGGAGAGGGCGAAGGTGATGAGCTCGCGGGTGAGCGGGCTCGAAGGGCGTGCCGCCGTGTAGAAGTAGAGACGCCGCGAGAGCATGTAGCCCTCGGTGGTGACCGTGAAGGGCGAAGGAAACATCGGCGGCGCGCCGCGATCGGAGACGGCGAGGGCGGTGGCCGAGCGGATGTAGGCGAGACCGATGAAGCCGATGCCACCGGGCTCGTTGGCCACGGCGTCCGAGAGGGCGTCGCTGTCGGCGAAGCGCTTCGCCGCGCCGACGAGTTTCTCCTTGCCCAGGATGAAATGCTTGAACGTGTCGTAGGTGCCCGAGGCATCGTCCCGCGCGAAGACGCTGATGGGTCCCGCCGCCGCGCCGAGCTCGGACCAATCGTGCGCGGTGCCGGTGAAGATGCGGCGGAGTTGATCGGCATCGAGGGAGCGCACGGTGTTGTTCGGGTGGACGACCACCGCGATGCCGTCGAGGGCGATGACGTGCTCGTTGGCGGGCGAGCGCATTTCGCCGAGGCCCTTTTGCGCGAGCAGCGCAACCTCGTCGTCGTGGATGGACCGCGAGGACATGCCCACGTCGCACGCACCGTTGGCCAGGCCGGTGAACGCGGTGGCGCTTCCCTCCGCCTCGATGGAGACCACCTGCGGGCGCTCATCGCCGCGCGCGGCGCGGACGTCCACGGATGAAGGCTTTTTCCCGGGTCCGCGCGCGATTTGGGCGAAGCCCTTCTTCTTGAAGTACGCCTCGACCAGCGCAGGCGCGAGCTCGGCGCCAATGGTGTTGGAGCCGCACAACCGCAGCACGCGCTCTTCGTTCCCCGCAGCATCGCGTTGGGAGGCGATCTGCGCACCGGCGGTCTCGGGCTTCGCGCGGAGGTTGTGCGCCACCACCACGCCGGTGGCGCCGGCGGCCAGCGCCAAGGTGATGCCCGCTAGGATCAAACCGAGCCGGCGGCGCGTGGCCGCGTCCCGACTGCGCTTCGCCTCGGCGCGCACGGTCGAATAAATGGGATGGCTCGTCGAGTGCGGGGTGGCCTGCGACGACGACGGGCCGAGGACCAAGGTGGGTACGGAGTCGATGTTCCGCGGCGCATCCCCATCTTGAACGCGCATGCACTCGACGATGCGATCGCGAACGGCGGTGCGCTCCTTCTCGAAGAGATGCGCGACCCACTCGCCCACCCGGTCGCGCGGCGTCGGGTGGATGCCCGCGTGATCGAAGAACGTCTGCAAGGCGGCGCGCATCTCGGCCGCCGATTCGAAGCGGCCGTCGGGGTCCTTCTGCAGGGCGCGCGCGCACACCGCATCGAGGATCGGGTGCACGTCGGGGTTGACGCTGGAGAGGAGCGGGATGTCCTCGAGCAGCAGCTTGTGCATCGCCTCCATGGGCGTCTCGGCCCGAAAGAGACGCCGCTGGGCGAGCAGCTCCCAGAGCACGATGCCGGTGGCGAACACGTCGGCGCGGCGGTCGATGGGATCGCCACGCACCTGCTCCGGCGCCGTGTAGGATGGCTTGCCCTTGAACGTACCGGCCTGCGTCGCGGTGTTGCTCAAGTTGGTGCGCGCGATGCCGAAGTCGACCAGCTTGACCTCGCCATCGTAGGTGACGAACACGTTCTGCGGGCTGATGTCGCGATGGACGATGCCGAGCGGCGTGCCGTCGAAGTCGCGCAGGTCGTGGGCGTACTGGAGGCCGCTGAGCACGTCCATGATGATCTGAACGGCGATCGGCGCAGAGACCGGTGCGTTGGCCTTCGCGGCCACGGTGGCGAGTCGCCCGAGCGGTTGCCCCTCGAGGTACTCCATCGCCATGAAGTGCTGCCCATCGTGCGCGCCCACTTCGAGCGTCTGCACCACGTTGGGGTGGCGAAGGCGCGCGGCGAGGCGCGCTTCATCGAGCAACATCGCGCGGTACGTGTCCTCTTCGGCCACGTCCGCGCGGAGCTTCTTCACGACGACCAGCTTGCGGAATCCGACCGGACCACTTTGCAGCGCCAGGTAGACGTCCGCCATCCCCCCGCGCCCCAGCGTGGCGATGAATCGATATTTGCCAAAGTGCGCGGACGACCCCACAGAGCCGGCTTATACCGAATCAGAGATGTCGTCCGTGTGACGCTTACGTCACGAGTCCCCTGTCTCTCGTCTTATCTCTTCACGATCCGATCCAATGTCGGAGGCGTGAGCGGATCGTGCGCCGTGAGGTACGCCGTGAGCGCGTCGATGTCGACGATGGTGCCGTCGGGGCCGGCATTCGTCACCTCGGTGCCCTGCTTGAACACCGTGAATCCATCGCCACCGGCCGCGACGAAGTTGTTCGTCACGACGCGGTACGATTGATCGAGCACCATGGCTGCGCCGGCGATCTGGATCGAGGACACGTCCACCGTCGTGCCGGTGTACGTGTACTTGATGCCGGCAACCTGGAGGAAACGCGCCGGGGTCACGTTGAACTGCTGCTGCAGGATGTCGCGGATCTGCGCACCCGTGAGCGTCATGGTGACGAGGTAGTTGCCAAACGGCTGCGAGGTGAACGCCTGAGCGTACGTGACCGGGCTCGGCTTGCTGGCCGAGCAGTCGTTGGCCGCGCACGGAATGTCCGAGCGAATGCCGCCCGGGTTCATGAAGGCGACCTTGGCCAGCAAGCCCGGCTTTTGCGCCGCGGCCAGCATGGCGTCGGCGATGACGTCGCCGAGGTTCGACTCCCCGCTCTGGACGCGCGTGAGCGGGCCGGTGATGCGCCCGATGACTTTGTTCGCACGAGGCGCGGCGAGCTCCGTGTACTTTGCAACGATTCCCTGCACCGTCGGATCGGGCGCGATGTCGCGCGTGACGGCGTGGTTCTTCGCCGTCTTGGCGGTGACCTTGTGCTGCGCCGGGTCGATGGTGAGCTCGATCTGGGTGACCACGCGGCCGAACGATGCGGCGCTGGTGACGAGCTTCCCGCCGAGGGTGCAGTTGTACGGCTGGTGCGAGTGCGCGCTGAGCACCACGTCGATCGCCGGGTCCAACTTGGTGGCGATATCGGCAATGACGCCGCTGTTGATACCGCACCCGTCGTAGGTGGTGCCGTCGGTGGGGATGTTGCCCTGATGGAGCAGCACGACGATGGCGCTGACGTTCTCCTTCTTGATCTCGGGCAGCAGCGCATTCACCGTCGCGACCTCGTCGTCGAAGGTGAGGCCGGCGATCGCGCTCGGGATGGTGACCGAGGGCGTATCCTTCAGGGTCATCCCGATGAAGGCGACCTTGACGCTGCCGAAGTCCTTGATGGCGTAGGGCGGAAAGACCGTCTTGTCCTTCGCCACGTCGACGTTCGCCGCAAGGTACTGAAAGCTGGCGCCCGGATAGTCGGCCGCGCCGCCGGCGCATTCGTCGGGGTGGCAGCCTCCGTACTGGAGGCGGCGCAGCTCGGGCACGCCGTGGTCGAACTCGTGGTTGCCGACGCCGTTGAAATCGAGCCCGATGGCGTTCATCACGTGGACGGCCGGCTCGTCGTGGAACAGCGCCGAAACGAGAGGACTCGCCCCCGTCAGGTCGCCCGAGGAGACGATGGCCGTGTTCGGGTTCGCCGCTTTGAGCTTGGCGATGTGCGCGGCCAGGTAGGCAGCACCGCCCGCGGGCACGTCGTTGATGGTACCACCGTCGCGCGGCTTGGCGCCGGCGTCGGGACCGATCTCCGGATCGCCGGGTGCGGCGGGGATGATACCGCCGCTTCCCACCGGCGGATCGAGGTTGCCGTGGAAATCGTTGATGCCGAGAATCTGCACTTTGACGGGGGACGCGGCATCAGCTTGCACGTCGGCCGCGTGGTCGGTCGTCGCGTCCACCCCGTTGTTGTTCAACAGGGTGTCGTCCCCCGTGCAGGAAGAGATGACGAAAGGAACGCTCGCCGCGGCGAGGAGAGGTAAGAGGACCAGAATCGATCGTCGAAGACGCATGCTTGCCCCGTAACGAAAACCGGTGACGAACCCACGTCAGCCGAGCGTCCATCTCGTAGCATACTTTCGCCATCCGCCACGTTGTATGCTGGGTCCGTGCTACGAACCTTTCCGATCGCGCCCTCCTTGTTTTTGTCTGCTCTCACTGCTCTTTCTTGCAGTTCAGCATGTGGCTGTCTTGGCCGAGAACGCGAGAAAGTCGAGGCGCCGCCCCCCGCGACATCGACAGGTACAGCGTCGATCCAGGCCAACGCCGATCCAGACGTGTCCTCTGGCGCGTCGCTCGCCCGGGAGAAGGAGCTGGCCCAAAAGGTGGCGCCCATTTTGGACGCCTTCTCCAACCGCGAGCCCGTGCTGACACCGGACGGGAAGAGGGTGGTCTTCGTCTCCAACCGCGAAGGCCTTCCGCAGCTGTATCTGGGAGATCCGGCGCACCCGGAGGCGCCGGCCGTGCGCCTGCAAACCTCGTCCGATAGGGCGTTCTCGCCGCTGGTGACGCGGGATGGGAAGACGGTCGTCTTCGGCTCCGATCGCGCCGCCGACGAGCAGGTGACGTTCTTCCGCGTGGACCTCGACGGGAAAAATCTGACGATACTCACGCCGAGGGATCGGCTTCTGCGCGATTCGCCGCAGCTTCCCGCGAAGGCCCAGGACATGCTGTTCTTCAGCGGCCGCACGGCGGTGAACTCGGCGTTGGCCGGCGTGTACACGACCGCGATGACGCCCGACAAGTCGGGGCCCGTACCGTCGAAGTGGATCTATCAAGATGCCAACGGCGGGCAGCTCGTGGACGTGAGCCGCGATGGGAAGTGGGGGCTCTTCAATCGATTCCGCGAGTGGTCGGACAACCAGCTCGCCTTGCTCGATCTGGAGCGAGGCACGTCGAGCACCCTGTACCCGTTGCTTGGGCAACGAAGTCGCGTGGGCGGGGCGGCGTTTTCGCCGGATGGCTCGCGCGTATTCGTGGCGACCGATGGCGGCGCCGAGCAGGCCATCGTGCTGGCGCTGGATACGAAGAGCGGGAGGGAGATCCGGCGCTACGTCGAGACGGAGGCGCCGCGTGCGACCATCGAGAACGTCACCGTCGCGCCCGGTGGGAACGTGCTCGCATTGACCTTGAATGCCGGCAACCATAGTGAGCTGCGGCTCCTGGACACGCGCACGCTCGAGCCTAAAACCGCCATCAAGATGCCCCTGGGGCAAGGATACGCCGGCAACTTCTCCAACGACGGCTCGAGCCTTTCGGTTTCGTGGTCGACCCCGCAAGCGCCGCAAGACATC
Organism: Sorangiineae bacterium MSr11367; assembly: GCA_037157805.1. Lineage (NCBI taxonomy): Bacteria > Pseudomonadati > Myxococcota > Myxococcia > Myxococcales > Pendulisporaceae > Pendulispora > Pendulispora rubella. Next base: position 6,074,955 of record CP089983.1, read on the forward strand.
TTTGCCATCGATACCAAGACCGGCGCGTCGAAGCCGATGCGCGCCGATGCGCGCGCCTCACTCGATCGATTGCCGGCCATCGAGACGACGTCGGCCGAAGTGGAGAGCGACGGCCTGAAGGTGCCCGTGCACGCGTACATTCCTCCGGGTGGCGGCGGCGGGGACGCGAAGCGACCGGTCATCGTCTGGTTCCACGGCGGCCCCAGCGATTCGTCGATGACCCGGTGGTCTCCCCTCGCCCGCTTTTTCGTGAGCCTCGGCTACGCGTGGGTCGAGCCGAACATCCGGGGATCGGCCGGTTTCGGACGGGCCTACGAGGCCGCCGACAATGGGCCGAAGAGGCTCGATTCGTTCAGGGACGTGGAGGCCGTCGGACGCTGGGTGCAGTCGCAGCCCTGGGCCGATGGAAAGAAGATGGTCGCATTCGGCGCGAGCTACGGTGGGTACGTCGTGTTGAGCACGCTCATCCGGCAGCCGTCGTTGTGGGCGGCCGGCGTGGACATGTTCGGCATTGCGAACTTCAACTCGTTCATGGCCTCGACGAGCGGGCCCGTGCGGGAAAACTACCGGACGGAGATTGGCGATCCGGACAAGGACCCCGCGTTCCTGGATTCGATTTCACCGTTGCGTGATGCAGGCAAGATCACCGCACCGCTGTTCGTCTACGCGGGCAAGAACGATCCACGCGTGCCCAAGGCGGAATCGGATCAGATCGTCAAGGCACTGCGGCAGCACAAATCCCCCGTCGAATACATGGTGAAAGACGACGAGGGACATGGGATTGTGCGCCACGACAACCAAGTCGAATTCTATTCGCGGGTTGCCCGCTTCCTCGAGACCCACTTGAATACACGCACGAAATAGATCATGCCTCAATTGCGAATTGCCAACGTCCAGCGCCTCGGCGAAGTGGACTTCGATGTTCTCGTGGTGGGTGGGGGAATCAATGGCGCCGTTTCGGCGGCGTGCCTCTCCGCGCGGGGCGCGAAGGTGGCACTCATCGACAAGGGCGACTTTGCCGGTTTCACCAGCCAACAATCGTCGAACCTGGCATGGGGCGGCATCAAGTACATGGAGACGATGGAGTTTGGGCTGGTGCGCAAACTCTGCATGTCGCGCAATCACTTGATTCGCAGTTACCCCTCCACGGTGCAGGAGATTCGCTTCTTCGCCGCGCACCCGCGCGGGTTTCGCCACGGATTGTGGAAGCTGTATTTGGGTGCGTGGATCTATTGGTTCATCGGCAGCCTGTTCACCAAGAAGCCGCGCCTCTTGCCCCAGTCGAAGATGGCGCGCGAGGAGCCGGTGATCGATCTGGAGGTGGCCGACGGCGGGTTCGAATATTCGGACGCGTTTTTGCACGACAACGACGCGCGCTTCGTCTTCAACTTCGTACGCGGTGCGCTGAACTATGGCTGCGTGGCGGCGAACTACGTGGAGTCGCGCGGATCGGAGTACGACGCGGCCTCGGGCATGTGGGTCACACGCGCGAAGGACATCTCGGGCTCGAGAACGGACGGGCGTGAAATCACCATTCGCTCGCGGGTGGTGGTCAATGCGTGCGGGCCGTACGTGGACTCGATGAACGGGAACGCCGGCGAGAAGACGTCGCACCATCACGTCTTCTCCAAGGGCATCCACTTGATCGTGGATCGCATCACGCCGCACCGCCGGGTGCTCACCATGTTCGCCGACGATGGGCGGCCGTTCTTCGTGATTCCCATGGGCCCGCGCTCGTGCATCGGCACGACGGACACGCGGGTGGATCGGCCCGAGACGCACGTGACCGCAGAAGATCGCCGGTTCGTGTTGGACAACATCAACAAGCGGCTCAAGCTGAAGAAGCCGCTGACCGAGGCGGACATCATCGCCGAGCGATGCGGGGTGCGCCCGCTGGCCGTGACGTCCACCGGCAATGGCGGCACCGATTGGACGCAGCTGTCGCGCAAGCACGCCATCGAGGTGGATCGCGAGCGGCGTCACATCAGCATTTTCGGCGGCAAGCTGACCGACTGCCTCAACGTGGGCGAGGAAATCGCCGAGGAGGTGCAGTCGCTGGGTGTCTCCTTCCCGTATCCGCAGGCACGCTGGTACGGCGAGCCGCCGGACGAGACGCACCGGGAGTTCTTGCACCAGGCGCGGCTGATGAACCTCGATGGGATGACCCCGCCGAGCTCCTCGGAGAAGCTGACGTCGCGTTTGTGGCGGCGTTATGGCGCCGAAGCGCTGGGGCTCTTGGAGGACATCCGCGCCGATCCGCGGATGGCCGAGTTGGTCGTGGAGGGCGCCGAGTACCTGCGCTGCGAGATTGCGCAGGCGGCGCGGCGCGAGATGATCGTGAAGCTGGACGACTTTTTGCGGCGGCGCTCCAAGATTGCGCTGGTGATCCACAAGGACGTGCTGCGCGATGCGCCGGGCCTTCGCGAGGCGTGCGAGATCTTGTTCGGCGCCGATGCGGATCGGCGCTTCGAAGAGTACTTCGCGACGGCGGACGCGCCCGGGACTAGATATCCCGTAAGCGCGTAGCGATGGCCTCGGGCAAGACGTCCATGGTGTAGGCGTGCATGCCGGATTCGCTCGAGGCGAAGAACTTGAGCGTGTTCGGCGCGCGCTGCGGGCTGATGAGTTGCAGCGAGAGGTGGTGCAGATCGCGGCCCACGCGCACCGGGGCCTGGTGCCAGCAGGACATGTACGGGATGGGCTTGTCGAAGAGCCGGAAGAAGCGCTCGAGCAAGTCGACCTGGAGGGCCATGAGCTCGTCGAGCTCGGCCTGCGTGAGCGCGGGGAGATCGGGCACGTGGCGGCGCGGGTAGACGTGGACCTCGTAGGGGAAGCGCGGAGCGGCCGGGACGAAGGCGACGAAGTGCTCGGTCTCGCGGACCACGCGAATGCGCTTCTGCGATTCCTCGGAAACGATGGCGCAGAAGAGGCAACCGCCGTGGGCCTTCTGCCAGCGCTCTGCGGAGGCGAGCGCGCGGGCGGTGCGTGAGGTCACGAAGGGGTAGCCGTAGATCTGGCCGTGCGGATGGTCCAACGTCGCGCCAATCTCGGCACCGCGGTTTTCGAAGACGAAGACCTGCTCCACCCCCGGGTACTTCGACATTTCCAACGTGCGATCGACCCACGCGGCCGCGAGGGTGCGCAGGCGCGCTTGGGGGAGCTTCACGAAGGAGGAGCCATGGTCGCTGGTGAAGCAGACGACCTCGCACCGGCCGACCCCGGGCTTCGTGTGGATGGTGCCCTCGAGGACCTCGAGGCCGCCGCTCGAGCCTCCGAGCGAAGGGAAACGGTTCTCGAAGGCAACGACGTGGTAGTCGTCCGCAGGGATCTCCGAGAGGTACTCGGCGCCCTGGAGCGTGGGGCACAGGGGACACTCGCTCGCCTTGGGCAGGTTGGTGCGCGTCTGGCGGTGCGCGGCCACGATGACCCAGTCATCGAGGACCGGATCGTAGCGGATCTCGGACTTCGGGTTGTGAGGCTCGAGGCCGCGGCGATCGGGCGCGGTGCGGTCGATGCCGGGGCGATCGTCGTAGTAAACGAATTCGCGGCCGTCGGAGAGAAGGATGCGGGTCTTGTTCGTTTCGGGTCGGCTCACGATTGAACTCGATGAACGCCGTCGGCGGCGACGGCGTGGAAGATCCATGGGCGGGTGAATCCGCGCGCGGCGAAGGCGGTCACCACGGCTTGCTCCAGGGCGGCGGCTTTGTCTTGCGGCACCAAGGCAATGGCCGAGCCGCCGAACCCACCGCCGACCATGCGTGCGCCGAGTGCGCCGGAGGCAAGCGCGGTGTCGACGGCCACGTCGAGCTCCTCGCACGAGATCTGGAAGTCATCGCGCAGGGAGACGTGCGATGCGGTGAGCAGCGGGCCAATCTCGGTCACGCGGCCGGCGGCGAGCAGCTCCGCGATGCGGTTCACGCGGTCGTTCTCGGTGACGATGTGGCGGGTGCGCTTCACCAGGATGGGATCGGCGAGGCGCTCGAGTGCGCTGGGCAGATCCGACACGGCGACGTCGCGCAGGGCGGGCACCCCCAGCTTGGCGGCGGAGCGCTCGCAGGCGGCGCGGCGATCGGCATATCCGCCGTCGACCAGTTCGTGGTGGGCGCGCGTGTCGATGACCAGGAGCTCGAGGTTGGCCGAGCGCACGTCGAAGGGATACGGAACGATGTCGAGCTTGCGGACGTCGATGAAGAGCGCATGCCCTGCCCGGCCAAACGTGGACGATAGCTGGTCCATCAGCCCGCACGGCATGCCGACGAAGACGTTTTCCGCGCGCTGCGCGAGCTTGGCAATGTCGAGATCCGTGATGGCAACGCCGTGCAGCTCGGTGAGCGCCCGCGCCGTTCCGCATTCGAGGGCGGCGCTCGAGGAGAGCCCCGCGCCGGCCGGCAAGGTGCTGCCCACGACGATGTCGGCACCGCCAATGGCGTAGCCCGCATCGCGAAGGGCCCACGCGGTGCCCGCGACGTACGAGGCCCATGCGCCCTTCCACGCGGAGGACGGCACGAGGGCCCGCACATCGGGGATCTCCACCGTTTCGCCCTTTTCGACGGAGCGAACCCGCAGCACGCCATCGGTGCGGGGTGAGGCTGCGATGAGGACGTGCAGGTCGATGGCCAGCGGAAAGACGAACCCGTCGTTGTAGTCGGTGTGCTCGCCGATCAAGTTGACCCGGCCGGGCGCGCGCCAGAGGCCTTCCGGCTCGCGCGAGGTCAGCGCACGAAACTCGGCGCGCACGGTGGCGAGAAGTTCGGCACTCGTCACCGCCACGGTCAGGCCCGGCCTTTCGTCATGAAGGACCACGCATCGGAGATGATGCTCGCCAAGTCGGAGCGCTCCGGGTTCCATCCGAGCTCGCGCCGGACCTTTTCGCTGCTGGCCACGAGGCGCACCGGATCGCCGGCGCGGCGCGGGCGCTCGTTGGCGGGAATGGCCTTTTGCGTCACCTGGCGCGCGACCTCGAGCACCTGGCGTACGGAGAAGCCTTCGCCGTTGCCCAAGTTGTAGATGCGGTGCTGTCCGATCGTTCCGCGCTCCGCCATGTCGAGCAGCGCGAGAAGATGCGCGTCGGCGAGATCGGCCACGTGCACGTAGTCGCGGACGGCCGTGCCATCGGGCGTGGGATAATCCGTGCCGTAGACGTCGAACGACTCGTCTTGCTGGGCCGCGGTGAGGATGCGCGGGATGACGTGCGTTTCGATGGTGTGGCGCTCACCTTGATAGCCGAAGGCGCCACCCACGTTGAAGTAGCGCAGGCTGACCGCCTTCAGGCCGTGGGCCGCCCCGGAGAAGCTGAGGAGCTGGTCGATGGCCAACTTGGAGGCGCCGTACGCATTGACGGGACGTGGCGGCGCATCTTCCGGGATGGGCACCACCTCGGGCTCGCCGTACACCGCGGCGGTCGAGGAAAAGACGATGCTCGGGACCTGGGCCTCGCGCATCGCATCGACCAGATTGACCGCACCGCCGACGTTCTCACCGAAGTAGAGCGACGGCTTCTGGGCCGACTCGCCGACCAGGGACTTGGCCGCGAAGTGCAGCACGGCATCGAAGCCGGCCCCCACGGCTGCCTGCACGGCGGCGCGATCGAGCAGGTCTCCCTGGATGAAGCGGGCCGCCTTGGGAACGAGCTCGCGGTGACCGGTGGAAAGGTTGTCGAACACCGTGACGTCGTGCCCCGCCTGAAGAAGCTTCGCGGCAACGACGCTGCCGATGTAACCGGCACCGCCCGTGACGAATAGTCGCATGGTGGATTCTCTCTCGCGCTCTAACGAGGCAGCCCGACAGCGCGTTCGCCGCTGCGCTTTTGTTGGATGATGACGGCGATGGCCAGCAACGCGCCCTTGGCAACGTTCTGCCAGAAGGGGTTCACGCCGAGGACGGTCATGCCGTTGCTCAGAACGCCGAGGAGCAGAATGGCGAGCAACGTGCTCGGGATGGCGCCCTTTCCTCCCCGTAGATCACAGCCGCCGAGTGCGGCCGCGGTGATGGACTCGAGCTCGAGGCCCTCGCTGCCGGAGACCGGCTGGCCCGAGCCCGTGCGCGCGGTGAGGAGCACGCCCGCGATGGCGGCGACTGCGCCGGAGAGCGCATAGGCGCCAACCACGTACTTGTTGATGGCGATGCCGGCGAGGCGCGCGGCCACGTCGTTGCCACCGACGGCGTAGATGTTGCGCCCGATGTCCGTGTACTTGAGGAGCACGTGCAGCGCGGCGGCGATGAGCACGAGCACCCAGATGAGCGTCGGAATGGCCGCGATGCTGCCGCGCGCGAGGAAGATGAAGAAGTCGTCCCCGCCGGTGTAGCCCTGGGCGCGGCCGCCCGAGACGAGCTGCGCGAGGCCCTTGAAGGTCGCCAATGTCGCCAAGGTCGCGATGACCGGGTTCACCCGGCCGTAGACGATGGTGGCGCCGTTGATCAAGCCGCAGAACAGGCCGATGCCCAGCGCCGCCACCACGCCCAGCGATGCGCTGCCGGTGGCGGTGAAGACCATGGCGCAGATGACCGAGGTGAAGCCGGTCATGGATCCGACGGAGATGTCGAGCGCGCCCAAGATGACCACGACGGTCTGCACGGCGGCGAGCAACCCGGCGATGGCCACGGCGGTGCCGATGGCCAGCATGTTGCTCGGGGAGAAGAAGTTCGGATCCTGCACGCCGATGATCGTCACCACGGCGGCGAGCGCCATGAGCAAACTCAGGTTCTGAGCGCCCACAGCGTCGAGCACGCGACGCGGCAGCGATCGTTCGTCTTGCACGTGGATGGCCTCGGCCGCGGATTGAGTCACTGTGCACCTTCCATCATCTGCTCGGTTTTTGACGCTTTTTCAGGGGCTTGCTGAAGATAACCCGCCATGGCGAGAGCCATGATCCGCTCCTCGGTCGCTTCGGCGCGCGTGAGCTGCCCGGTCACGTGGCCGCAATGCATGACCACGATGCGGTCCGAGAGGCCGATGACCTCCGGGAGGTCGGACGAGATGACCAGCACCGCGATGCCCTCACGCGCGAGCTCCGCGATGATGGCGTAGATCTCGGCTTTGACGCCGACGTCCACGCCGCGGGTGGGCTCGTCCAAAATGAGAAGCTTCGGCCGCCGTGCAAGCCACCGGGCAAGCACCACCTTCTGCTGGTTGCCACCCGACAGCGTGCGCACCTCCCTCTCCAGCGACGGCGTACGCACGCGCAGCTTGCTCACGAACTTGCGCACCAGATCGCGCTCCTCGTCACCGCGAATGAAGCGGAAACGCCGAAGATGCTCCAGCACGGCCAAGGACGTGTTGTCGCGCACCGAGCGACGCATCAAGAGCGCCTGCGTCTTTCGCTCCTCGGGCGCGAGGCCGATGCCGGCGCGGATGGCATCGCGCGGGCTGCGCAGGTGAAGCTCGCGCAGTTTGCCCTCGCCTTCCCCATCCCAGAGGATGCGACCCGATTGAATCGGCGTGTCGCCGAAGATGGCCTGCGCAAGCTCGGTGCGACCTGCGCCCACGAGTCCGGCGAGACCGACGATCTCGCCCGCGCGCACGTCGAAGCTCACGCCGTGCACGTCCTCGTTGGTGATCTTGTCGAGCGATAGGACGATGTGCCCCGGCTCGTGCGTCTCGCGCACGTACATCGCCGAGAGATCGCGCCCGACCATCATGCGCACGACGTCGTCCTCGCTCAACGTGGCCGGCGCCCCGGGCTTTTCCCGCACCTTACGATCACCCACGTATTTCCCGTCCCGCAACACAGCCACGCGGTCGGCGATGCGCATGATCTCTTGCATGCGGTGCGAGACGTAGATGATGGCCACGCCGCTTTGGCGCAGCCGCTCGATCAGCGCGAAGAGGACGTCCGTCTCCTCGCCCGAGAGCGAGGAGGTGGGCTCGTCGAAGGCGATGATCTTCACCTCGCCGACCAGCGCACGCAGAATCTCTACGAGCTGGCGATGCGCGGCGGACAATTGATTGCCCAACATCTCCGCGTCGAGCATTCCCGAGAAGCCGAATCGCTCCAGGTCGGCGCGAAAACGTTTGATGAGGCCTTTGCGATCGAACCAATGGAATCGATGCGGCAAGGCGCCCACGTAGACGTTTTCCGCAACGGAGACGTGCGGAATGATCTCGGGCTCTTGGTAGATGACCCGCACACCGGCTTTGTGCGCTTCGGCCGGCGTGCGAAACACCCGCGGTGTTCCGCCGACGACGATGCGACCGGTGTCGGGCTGGTGGTCACCACTGAGGACTTTGAGCAACGTGGACTTGCCGGCGCCATTTTCCCCCATCAACGCGAGCACCTCGCCAGCTTGGCATTCGATGCTCACGTCAGAGAGGGCCTGTACCCCGGAAAATCCCTTGCTCACCCCCGATAGCTGCAACGCGGTGGTCATGGGCACCCACCGTCTTATCACATCGGATGTTTGACGGTCACATGCACTTTACTCCCGCTTGCTCCCAATTCGTCGAATCGACCATGTGTGTTTTGGCGATCGTCTTGGGGGGAAGCGGGGTCTTGTTTTGAATCGCCTCGGAAAGCACCTTCACGGCCGCGGCGCCGACGTCTTTTCCGTCGATGAAGAGGGCCGCCTTCATGCCGGTCGTTTTGCCGGCCTTCCAATCCTTGCACGCGAGATAGGCGCCCAGGCCGACGCCCGCGATATCTTTCTGGTCGACGTTGCCGTTCTGAAGTGCATTCACGACACCGCTGACGTTCTCGTCGTTGCAGCCCCACACGACCCAGTGTTTGACGCCGCGGTTGGCGGTCATGACGCCCGCGGTCTTGTCTTGCGCGTCCGTCGGTGAATTGTTCGTTCCCAGGTCGATGACCTTGATGCCGGTCTCGCCCGAGGCCTCGAGGAAGGCTTTTTTGGCGCCATTCACGCGATCTTGGCAAACGCTGAGATCTTGCTTCGAGGCGCTGATGATGCGCGTCTCGGCGGCCTTCCAACCGGATGCCTTGTAAAGCTGTCCCGCCTTGGTGCCCACTTCGGTTCCCATCGCGGTGCCGTCGAAGCCGACGAAGGGCGCGGCGTTCTTCTGCGCGTCGAGGATTCCGTCGTCGGAGGCGATGAGCGGAATGCCTGCTTGCTTGGCGCGATCGATCACTTGCGGACCGATTAATTGGTCAGGAACGACGATGGCAATGCCGTCCACCTTTTGAGCAATCATTGTCTCGAGGGTGCTGACAGCCAAATTGGAATCGAGCGCCACATTGGAAACTTTGAGCTCGACCCCGAGTTTGGCAGCCTCCGCTTGAGCGCCCGCCGCCTGATCGACGAAGTACTGTTGGTCTCCCTGTTTCTGAATATACGCAATGGTGCGCTTACCCGATTTGGCCGGTTGGGGCTGCGCAGCGGCCGCATTCTCCGTCGGGGTTTCCTTTCCAGACTTGCAGGCCGCGAGGACACAGCACACCGAGAGACACAGCGCGAGACTTCGTTTCATGAGCGACGCTCCTCCAGCTCCTCGACGTGAGAAGCAGACCATATACAAAGCAGCGCATCGTAAAGAGACTTGCGCGGGTCGGGGGAGAAAAACGAATCAGGGTAATTTCTTTCTCACCGGCGTGAAGCGATGCGTCATGAGCACGACGTGCTACGTTCCAGGTCCGTGGGGGCCTCCGCCGCTCCACACAACCCCGAGAAAAAAGTCGAGCCGTGTCCCGAGCTGCCCCCATCAAACGAAGAGGAGCGCACCATCCATGGATGGCGCTGTTCTTCGCATTAGCGCGGGTGCTCGTGTTCGCGGGGGCGCTCCCCATGTCGGGCGCGCTGCCGGTGCTGGCTGAGATCGTCTCCGGCGAGGCCAATGCCGATGCCTGCGGCGATTGCGATGGGGATGAGCGCGGCGGATGCGATTGTCCCGCGGGGTGTCCCGCATGCCATTGCCCGCATGCGGGCGTTCCGCCGTTGCCCCGCACGGATGCGACGGCGCTGGATACCTTACCTGACGTTAATGAAGGCGTTGCGCCGCCGCATGAAGCGAACACGCCGCCGGCTGCGCCAGCGCGCTCCATTTATCGACCACCTCGACTGTCGTGACCGGCCCGCAAGCGGGACCGGGGGCTGTCCGCCTCGTTTAGCGATTTAGGCGATGACTGCGCGGCACAGCCGCGCCGACAGAGGTCACTTTAATGAAACATTGGAAACAATTCGCCGCCGTGGCATCGGCTGCGGCGTCGCTGCTATTGGCACAGGAGACACGTGCCGAGAATGTCGATTGTCGAGGCGGCGCGCGACTGAGCCGCGAGCACGTGGTGCGGTGCGCGGTGGCCAACAGCATGGCCTTGCGCGCGGAAGAGAAAGGTGCGCGTGCGGCGGATGGACGGCGAACGGCGGCGGGCGTGGTTCTGCCCTCGAATCCGACGCTGGGCCTGACCTTGGGGATGCCGACGAATCCGGTCGCGAACGAGGCGAATACGCTCTACAGCGCCACGCTCTCGCAGGAGGTGGAGATCGCCGGCCAGCGTGGGGCACGCATCGACGTGGCGGAGGCCGAGCAGAAGATGGCGCGAAGTCGCGTGATGGTCGCGCGGCGCGATGTGGTGGCCGCGGCGCTTTCGAATTACTTCGATGAATTGGCCGCCGCCGAAGGGCAGCGCATTGCACGAAGGCTGACCGGGCTTGCGCAGGCGCTCAAAGGGTATGCCACGGCGCGTGCGCAGATCGGGCTTTCGGCACCGGTGGATGCGGTGCTCGCGGAGTCGGAGGGCGTGCAGCTGACGACGCTCGCGCTGGAAGCGGAGCAGCGGCTCGCGGAAACACAGGCGGCGCTGGCCGTCGCGGTGGGACTCGATCCGGTAGCCCAGCGTCCGGATGCGGAGGGTACGCTCACGCCCATGGCCGTCCCCGAAACGGCACTGGGTGTGCGTGTCGACCGTGCGATCGTGCGGACGCCGGAGATCGACGCCGCCATGGCGGAGCGCCGTGCCGAGGAGGCACGCGCGCGGACCTTGCGCCGGTCGCGCATTCCGAATCCCACGGTGTCGATCTTCGCGCGGCGCGACTGGATCCAGGAGCGCGCGGTGGGCATCGGTCTCTCGTTTCCCATTCCGCTGGCCCGCACCAACGCGGGCGAGATCGAGGAAGCCCATGCCCTCGCCGAGCGCGCCGAGGCGGAGGCCGAGCGTCTGCGTCGGGATACGAAGCTCCGCGTGGTGCAGGCGGCGGAGGCGTTCGCGCGGCGCAAAGAGGCGGTGGATCGCTTCGACCCCGAGGCGGTGCGCAAAGCCGAAGGCGCGCTGGAGGCCATCGCCGACGAGCTCGCGACGCGCAAACTCGCACTGCGCGATGCCATGGTGATGCAACGCTCGCTGATCGATCTGCTCTTCGGCTACGTCGAGGCCCGGCGCAAGCTATGCCTCGCGTCGGTGGAGCTCGCACGCGTGACGGGCACCTTGGACGAGGGAGGCGTGCGATGAGACGCGCAGCCATCCTGCTGATTCTTCCATGGGCGTTGGCACTCGCGGCCTGTTCGAAATCGAAGCCCGCGCTCGAAAAGGCGCCCGAAGGAAAGGCCGCCGACGAGCACTCGGACGAGCCCGAGCACGCGGAGCTTCCCAGGCGGGTGAAGCTCACCCCGCGCGCCATCGCGGATGCGAAGATCGAGACCGCACCGGCCTCGCGCAAGGTCCTTGCGAACGTCCTCGAGCTCCCCGGCGAGGTGAGCGCCGATCCCGATCGGGTGGCGAAGATCGCCTCGCCCGTGGCCGGCCGCCTCGAGCAAGTGAACTTCCGCGAGGGCAGCACCGTCAAACGCGGCGATGTCCTGGCCGCCGTGCGCGTCCCGGATTTTGCGCGCGCGAAGGCCGATCTCGCGGCCAGCGTCGCGCGCGCCCAAGCGGCGCGTGTCAATGCGGATCGCTTGACCGAGCTCGCATCGCGCGGGCTCGCGGCCGATCAAGAAGTGCGCTCGGCCAAGGCCGAGGCCGACGCCCTCGATGCCCAGGCCAAGGCCGCCAATGAACTGGTGCGCGCCATGGGCTCGCCGGGCGACGCGGTCAGCTCGCGGCTGGCGTTGCGCGCGCCCATCACGGGCATCGTCACCCGGCGCGACGCCTTCGTCGGCCAACCCGTCAACACGGACCAAACCATCGCCACCATCGCCGATCTCTCCGAGGCATGGTTCCTCGGCCGCGTCTTCGAGAAGGACCTCGGCCGCCTGCGCACGGGCGCCCCCACCGAGGTGCGCCTCAACGCCTTTCCCGAGCAGCCGTTTCCCGGCAAACTCGATTACATCGGCCGCGAAATCGACCCGGTGGCCCGCACCCTCACGGCGCGCGTGCGCATCGCCAACGAAGAGGACCGGCTGCGCATCGGCCTTTTCGGCGTCGCCAAGATCGAGATCACCACCTCCGCCCCGCGAAAACCGGCACTCGTGGTGCCCCGCTCCGCGGTCATCGACGCCTTCGAGAAGAAAATCGTCTTCGTGCGCGAAGCCGACGGCGACTTCGAGCTGCACGAGGTCGTTCTCGGCGACACCGTCCTCGGCGACGTGGAGATCGTCTCCGGTCTGCGCGAAGGCGAGCCCGTGGTCGTCAAAGGCGCCTTCACCCTGAAGAGCGCCATCTTACGCCGCACTTTGGACGAGGCCGAGTGATGCTCGCGTTCCTCTCCGCCGTCGTGCGCTTCTCGCTCCGGAACCGCGCCATCGTGCTCATGGCCACGGTGCTTCTGGTCGCCGCGGGCATCCATGCCGCGTTCAACCTGCCCATCGACGCCGTACCCGACGTCACCAATGTGCAGGTGCAAGTCATCACCTCCGCCCCTGCCCTCGCGCCCGTGGAGGTGGAGCAGTACATCAGCGTCCCCGTGGAACGCGCCATGGCCGGCGTCCCGCGCGCCACGGAGATTCGCTCCATTTCGAAGTACGGCCTCTCCGTCGTGACCGTCGTCTTTCGCGACGGCACCGATATCTACTTTGCGCGGCAGCAAGTCGGCGAACGCCTGCGGGAGGCCCAAGATGCCGTCCCCGAGCGCTACGGAAAGCCGGAAATGGGGCCCATCACCTCGGGCCTGGGCGAGATTTATCAATTCACCGTGCGCAACGAGCGGCTGTCGCTCATGGAGCTCGAAGAGATCCTCGATTGGCAGATTGCCCCGCAGCTTCGCATCGTGTCCGGCGTCGTCGAGGTGAACAGCTTCGGCGGCGAGGATCGGCAATATCAAATCAAGCTCGACCCCAAACGCCTCCAAGCGGCGGGCGTCTCCATTGCGCAGGTGGTGTCCGCGCTGGAGAAGTCCAACGCCAACGCCGGCGGCGGCTACATCGAGCACGATCGCGAGCAATTCGTCATTGGCACCCGAGGCCTGGTGAAGAACCTCGACGACCTCGGACGCGTGGTCATCGGCTCGACGCCCCAAGGTGTGCCCATCACCATCGCCACCGTGGCCGACGTGGAGTTCGGCGCGCGGCTGCGGCGGGGTGCGGCCACCATGAACGGCCAGGGCGAGGTGGTCATCGGCGTGGCCCTGATGCTTCTCGGCGAGAACTCGCGCACGGTGACCGAGGCGGTGAAGGAAAAGCTCGCCGCCATCCAGCCATCTCTGCCCGCAGGCACGCGCATCGAGGCCTTCTACGACCGCTCCACCTTGGTCGAGCGCACCATCAAGACGGTGGGAAAGAACCTCGCCGAGGGTGCGGCGCTGGTCATCGTGGTGCTCTTTTTGATCCTCGGCGACGTGCGCTCGGGCCTGGTGGTCGCCGTCACCATCCCGCTGGCGCTGCTCTTTGCCATCATCGCGATGAACGCGCTAGGCCTCTCCGGCAATTTGATGAGCCTCGGGGCCATCGACTTCGGCCTCATCGTCGACGGCGCCGTCATCATCGTCGAAAATGCTGTGCGCCGGCTCACCGATCGCCAGCGCGAGGTCGGGCGCGCGCTCTCCGCCGACGAGCGGCGCGGCATCGTCGAAGAGGCGACCCTCGAAGTGCGCTCCGCGAGCGTCTTCGGCGAGACGATCATCGCCATCGTCTATCTGCCGATTCTGACGCTCACCTCCATCGAGGGAAAACTCTTCCGCCCGATGGCCATCACCGTGCTCCTCGCGCTGCTCGGCGCGTTCCTCTTCTCGCTCACCTTGGTGCCCGTCTTGACGAGCTTCTTCGTGCGGCCGCTCCCACCCGAGCGAGGAGAAACCTGGATCGTGCGCACGATCCACCAGCGCTACGTGCCCGCGTTGCAAGCGTGCATGCGCCATCGCTGGCGGACCGTCGGCATCGCGGTCGTGGGGCTCGTGGCCGCCATCGGCGTGGGCACGCGCGTCGGCGCGGAGTTCGTCCCGCAGCTCGACGAGGGCGATCTGCTCGTCGAGGCGCGAAGGCTGCCGGGCATCGCGCTCCGCGAGTCGAATGCCACGGCGATGCGCCTGGAACGGGTCGCCCGCGAGATCCCCGAGGTCGATCACGTGGTCACCCGCACCGGCTCGCCGGAGGTGGCCACCGATCCGATGGGCATCGAGCAATCGGACGTCTACATCGGACTGAAACCCCGCGAGGCGTGGCGGCGTGGTGTCACCAAGGAAGACATCGCGCGCGAGCTCGAAGAGCGGATGACCGCCGACGTGCCGGAGATCGCCGGGGCCATCTCGCAGCCGATTCAAATGCGCACCAACGAGCTCGTCGCCGGCTTTCGCTCGGACGTGGCGCTGCTCGTGTACGGGCGCGATCTCGACGAACTTCGCCGCCTGGCGGAGCGAGCCGCGGCGGCCATTCGCAAGGTGGACGGCGCGGTGGATGTACGCGTGGAGCAGACCGCCGGGCTCAAGTACCTGCGTATCGAACCCGACCGCGCCAAGCTCGCGCGGTACGGGCTCACCGTGGACGATATCAACCAAGCCGCGGAGACGATGGCGGTTGGTCATCACGTAGGCAACGTCCTCGAAGGCGAACGCCGCTTTGGCATCGTGGTGAAGACGCAGCTCGCCCTCGGCGACGAGGCGAGTGTCAATCTGGAAGCCTTCAGGGCGCTTCCCCTTCGATCGGTCAGTGGGCAGATCGTCCCATTGGGCGACGTGGCGGATCTCGGCTTCGTCGATGGCCCGGCCGCCATCAACCGCGAGAACCAGTCACGCCGCATCGGCGTGGAGTTCAATGTGCGCGGGCGCGATCTGCTCTCGGTCGTGCGCGATGCACAGCAGCGCGTCGCGCGCGAGGTGACCTTACCGCAAAACCTGGGCGGCTACCGCACCGAGTGGGGCGGGCAATTCCTGCACTACCAAGAGGCCAAAGGCCGGCTCGCGGTGGTGGTGCCGCTGGCGCTGGCGCTCATCCTCTTCTTGCTATGGCTCGCGTTCCGTTCGGTCAGGCTCGGCCTGGTGATCTTTCTCAACGTGCCATTTGCCGTGGTGGGTGGGGTCGTTTTGCTATGGGCGCGGGATATCCCCTTCTCCATCTCGGCCGGCATCGGCTTCATCGCCCTCTTCGGGGTCGCCGTGTTGAACGGGCTGGTGCTCGTGTCCTTTGCGCAACACCTGGACAACCAAATGACCAGGGGGCCCCGTCCTGGTGAGGGGCCGGGGACGGGCAAACCCGCGATCCAAGAAGCGGCCGAAGAACGCCTAAGGCCGGTGCTCATGACGGCGCTGGTGGCTTCGCTGGGCTTTTTGCCCATGGCGCTGTCGACCCAACCCGGGGCCGAAGTCCAGCGCCCCTTGGCCACGGTGGTCATCGGGGGGCTCCTGACGGCTACCCTCCTGACCCTGTTCGTTCTTCCGGTCATTTACACTTTTTTTGCCGCAAAGGGCCCGAAGGCACCGTACCCTGGGGAGTGATAGGCTCCCATTCGGATGGATCCCCTGGGCAACCCCATCGCCGAGCGCATCGCGGAAAAGCTTTCCGCGTATCTCGGCCCGAACACTAGCCGCGTGGCCGTGAAGACGTTCACGATCAAGGCGCTGGGCCGGGGTCCGGAAACGCTCAAGCTCGAGGACGTTCCGCAATTGCAAGCGGCGCTGCGCCCCATGCTCCGCACCTTCGTGGGGCGCGCGTACGCGGAGGTCCTCCTCGGTCAGATCGGCAAAGAACTCGGGCTATGAGCGCACGCGCGATGGGGACTCCGAAATCCGTATCCGACGTGCGTCTTTGGCAACTGGCAATCTTGCCGGTCGTTTGGAGCATCGCCCAGGTTCTCTTGGTGGTCGTCCTTCCGACCTCCGCGCTGCCCGCATTGTTTCGCGTGGGTCAAGAATGCGTGAAGGTCCTCGCACTGAGCGGTTGTCTCTTCGCCGCCGCAGGCTTCGAGAAGGGCGACTACCTGCGCGGTGCGTGGCTGTTCAACGCGATCTGCTTTTCGTTCTTGCTGGTGCGCGACTGCACCTTTCTCCCGGGACTCACCGAGGTGCCGAACATCGACCTGGTGCGCCCCGCGCTTGCGGCGTTGGCGAACTTCTTCGGAATACTCAGTGCATGGCGCTTCGGGCGCGCATGGAGCGTGGCGGAGCTGCCCGACACGGGGCGCAATCGCTTCCGCACCTACGTGGCCATGGGCGTGCTCGCGCTGTTCATCGCCGCAGGCTCGCTGGTGGTCCACGTGCGCGATGCATTGGCCGGCAACCGCGCCGCCCTGGTGTTCATCGCCTCGGGCGTCGGCGACATCGTTTCACTGTGCATGATCGCGCCGGTGCTTCCGACCGCGATCGCGTTGCGTGGTGGCGCGCTCGCGTGGCCGTGGGCGTTGATGGCCGTGGGCTTTCTCGGGTGGCTCGGCTACGACTGCGCCGATGCGCTCATGAGCATCACCACGGTGGATCCCGTGGCGAAGCGCACCCTGCTCGAGGTGTGCCGCACCTACGGATGCCTGTACGTGCTCTCGTCCGGTGTCGCGCAGCGGCGGGTGGCTTCGATCTCGGGGTGAGCTCCGGTTTGTGAAGATGCATGAAGCCGCCGGGCCGGCTTCTGGACAGTGTCAAGGCACGGACTTAGATCAAGGGCGTGCCGCTCTACAAGAATCTCGACGGGACGACGCCCGACAAGGGCCTGGGTGACGTTCTCAAATGGCATTTCAGCCGGCCTCGCCCGGAGCGAAACTTCGTCCCGCCGCAGGTCGCCAACGACGGAACGCGCATCGCGGGCCCCGAGCCCACGTTGACGTGGGTCGGGCACGCCACGTGGTTGATGCGCCTCGGTGGCAAGTTGATCGCGACCGATCCCATTTGGTCGCCGCGCGTGGGGCCCATCAAGCGCACGTGCCCGCCCGGCGTGGCGCTGGAGGACGTGCCCACGCCGGACATCGTCACCGTATCGCATGCGCACTACGACCACCTGGACATCCCCACCTTGCGCAGGATCGGGCCATCCGCGCTCTACGTGGTGCCGAGGGACGTCGGCCCGGTGCTCCAGCGCGCGGGGCTCACGCGGATCGTGGAACTCGATTGGTGGGAGACGCACCTCGAGGGCGATGTGGCCATCACCTTGGTGCCCGCGCAACATTGGTCGCTGCGGCTCCCGTGGGATCGCAACCGCCGCTTGTGGGGCGGCTTCGTCTACCAAGCGCCCCAAGCCACCGCCTACCATGCCGGCGACACCGCCTTCCGCGAAGAGGTCTTCTCGCGCATCGCCGAACGCTTCCCCTCGATCGACTACGCGCTCTTGCCCATCGGCGCCTACGAGCCCGCGTGGTTCATGCAGGCACAACACATGGGCCCCGAAGAAGCCGGCCGCGCCTGGGAAATCCTCCGCGCGCGCGTCCTCGTCGCCATGCACTGGGGCACCTTCCGCCTCACCGACGAACCCATGATCGAGCCCCCCGAGCGCCTGCGCACCTATTGGACGAACCAAGGCCACGACCCGAACCGCCTCTGGATCTTCCCCATCGGCGAAACCCGGCCCATGTGAGGTCAGAGGAGAGGAGAGGATCACAGGAAGACGGGAAGACGGGAAGGTTGAGAGGGTTTCCGGTCCTCTCCTTCTCGAAAATTAAAAACCCTTCCCGTCTTCCCGTCTTCCTGTGAATCCTCTTCTCAATTGTTGGCGAAGATGGCCCAGGAGAGCGCGTGGGCGATGGCGACGGGCAATAGGGAGCGCGTTCGAATCACGGTGAACGCGTAGATGGCGCCGATGAAGCCTTTCACGAGGAAGCCGGGCGATAGAAAGACACGGTAGCCCTCGGCCAGATCGTCGAGGTGAAGATGGTAGAGCGCGAAGATGACGCCCGACGCGAGAAGGACCGGCGCGACGCGCATGCGCCGCTCGAGGGCGCGGAGGAGATCGCCCCGAAAGAGGGTCTCTTCCCAAAAGGCGATCTTCACGCCGAGGAAGCCATAAAACAGGTGCTGCCCCACCGACAGCGCAACGACGTTGCCGGCGAACTCTCGAACCACCGTTCCCCCCTCGAAAAGGGCGACGGCCGCAAAGACGGTCCCAACGTGCATCGTCGTGAGGGCCAGCCCCACGAGGACGAGCCGGAGCGGATGGGCAAAACGCCAACCGAGATCGCGAAGCGAGCTTTTCCCCCAGCGCAGGCACCCGAGCCACACCACACCGCCGCAGTCGACGACGGTGCGCATGACGAACGTCGCCAGCTTGCTCAGGTGGTAGTGCGTGACGAGGTAGTCGTTCACGTCCGCCCAGATCGTCATGCCGACGATCAGAAAGAGGATCCTCCCGAGGTCGCCCACCGGCCGCAACTCCGAATCGGCCGCGACGTGAACCGAGGCTTCGTGGCTCACGGGCTTCGGTCGCTCGCAGGCGGCGCGGTGGCCGGCTGGCGGAGCATGCCCACCGAGACGAGGAGCCATGACAAGGTCAGGAAAAGGCCCGCGAAGCAGCCGGGGCGTGTGCACTCTTTGAGGCCTTGGAAGAGGATCAAGCGGAGCTCATCGGGGTTTTTGCCTTCCTCACCGAGGCGTACCAGCGACGAGAAGACGGCCGCCAGATCGCTCCAGGTGGCGTGCGCCGTGGTGACGAGGAGGGTGACGGACATCGCGATGATGAACGGCAGCGTTTTGCGGCCCGGTGAATACGCGTACCGGAGCGCTGCGCCCACGGTAACCATGCCAAATGCGAGAATGGTCCACATGCCCCATCCGCCTTCCCGAAAGAAATCGACCATCGTGTTCTCCTTGAAGACGTAAACTCCGGAGGCCGGGAGGCGTGACGGATCCGCGCGTAAAAAAAATGAGTCACGCTCGGCCGGCAGGTGCGTTTCTCGAGAGAAACATGGCGCTCTTGCATATGGCACTGACCGAAACTCCCCCGCCCGCGGGTGCGACGACGGACGTGGCGTTGGTGGCCGCGCTCCGACGGCGGGAGGCGCGCGCCTTCGACGAGCTGTACCGGCGCTACCATGTCCGGCTGTGGCGCTTCTTGGTGCGGTTGGGCGGCACGCACGTGGCCGAGGATCTCTTTCAAGATACGTGGCTCGCCGTGGCAAAGCATGCGGCCAACCTGAAAGACGATACCGACTTTGCCGCCTGGATTTTCACCATTGCGCGCAACCGCTTCCTCAGCCATCGGCGTTGGGCTTTCGTCGACCGGGTGCGGCGCGAGTGGTTCGGCAAGGAGCCGTCGATGGCGGTCGTCGAGCCGGAGCGGGCGGCGGTGGCGCGCCAAGAGACGGTGCGGCTGGAGCACGCGCTCGAAACGCTCGCGCCCATTCATCGCGAGGTGCTGCTCCTCGTGGTGGTCGAAGGACTCACCACCGAGCAGGTGGGCAAAATTCTCGATTTGCAGAACGAAGCGGTCCGCAAGCGCCTCTCCCGGGCACGCGCTGCCCTTGCGGAACGATTGGAGGAACGACCATGAGCGAGCATGACGAGGGGCAGGATCTGGACGAAAAGCTGGAGAAGTTGAGAGACCTGCCCGAGGTTCCTCTGCCGCCCATGCTGTCGGCGTCGGTGCGGCGGAATGCGCGCGTCGCGTTTCTGGAATCGGGCGCGCCTTCGGCCGCGGGCTCCGAACGCGAGGGCGATGTGTTGGTGGCCGTGTGGACGCACACCGTGTTGCCGCTGCTGCTGCTGCTCATGGGCGCGGCGTACATCGTGAGCTCGATTGCCAGCCTGGGGCGGGTGTACATCGGGAATTGACAATATTTCACCTCATCGTCAACTATTTCGCATCCTGTTAACCATGAGGTGAACCATGTCCAGCGATGTGCCTGCGGGGTGGCCCCGCATTTCGTCCGCGCTCTTCTACGACGACGCGCCCGCCGCCATCGATTGGCTCGGCCGCGCGTTTGGCTTCGTCACACGGCTCAAGGTCGAGGGGGACGATGGAAGCATCGTTCACTCCGAGCTCGAATACCAAGATGGGCTCATCATGGTGGGCTCGACCTCGCGGGGAACCGACGGGCGCAAGAGCCCGCGCGCGATCGATGGCGTCAACACGCAGTCGCTCTTCGTCTACGTCAAGGACGTGGAGGCGCATTACGCGCGCGCCAAGGCGGCGGGGGCGAAGATCGCCGCGGAGCTCGAAACGAAGAACTACGGCGACGAGCACGGCGTCGACCGTGGGTACGCCGCCATCGACTGCGAAGGCCATCACTGGTGGTTCGCGCAGCGCACGAGCACCCCGAAGAAGCAGACCGCCTGATGGCCGCGGCGGCCGTCGATCTGGATCGCACGCTGGCCGCGCTGGCCGATCCCACGCGGCGCGGCGTGGTGGACCTGCTCCGCCAAAAGCCGCAGCGCGCGGGGGACCTCGCCGCGGCGTTCGACATGAGCGCGCCGGCGATGAGCCGTCACCTTCGCGTGCTCCGCAAAACGGGGCTCGTCGAGGAGGACGAGCTCCCGGACGACGCCCGCGTACGCGTCTACCGCCTGCGCCCCGAGCCCTTCGCGCGCTTGCGCGATTGGCTCGACGAGGTGGAGACGTTCTGGACGGGGCAACTCGATGCCTTCAAGGCCCACGCCGAACGGCGAAAGAAGCGACCATGAGCCTTGCAGGTGATGCTCGAGCACCGCGGCTTCCGCAACCTGCGCCCGGATCACCCGGCACGCCATGGCCTCGTGGATCAGGCCTTCACCGACATGATGGGCCGCTGGTGGGGCGATCTGGCCATGTCTTATCGCAATCACGTTGCAAATAAAGGGGCGCCGCCTCTGGCCTAGACGGGGCACCGTCTCTATGCTCCCGATATGGCAAGCATCGATTTCGACGCGATACGACGTGAGTGGGATCAACATGCGGCGGGCGAAGAAGAATGGACGAAGTCGCCGTCGGTGAACCGCTCGCTGCGATGGCGTGAAATCGACCGGGTGACCTCCGACGCGCGCGGCGTGCGCACGGTTCTCGATGTGGGCGGTGCGACGGGCGCCTTCTCGATTCCCCTCGCCCGCCGCGGCTTCGAGGTCACCCACGTGGACATCTCGCCGGCGATGCTGGCCATCGCGCGCGGCAAGGTGGAAGCATCGCCCATCGAGGGCGGCGGCAGCATCCGCTTCCTCGAGGGAAACGCGGCGGACCTCTCCGCCTTCGCGGATCGCTCGTTCGACGTGGTGCTCAACATGGATGGCCCGCTGTCGGCATCCGGCCCCGAGGCCGATCGCGTCCTCCGCGAAAGCTGCCGCGTGACGCGCCGGACGTTGGTCGTATCCGCCGCGCACAAGGCCTGGGTAGCCGCCTCCCGCCGACGCGACGGCAAACCGCGGGACGGCATCCGCGCCTTCACGGCGTCCGAACTTCGACGGTTCATCGAGAACAACGGTCTGCTCGTCGAGCGTGCCTCGGGCATGGGTTCTCTCGCGCATCTATGCGGAAACGCCTACGTCGCCGAGCTGGTCGCATCGGGCGACACGGGCGCATTCGAAGCCTTCGTGGACGAGTGCGAGCACTTCGACCGCCACATCTCCCCCGACGGCCCCGGCTCCAACGACGACACCGGCCTCGTCGCCATCGCCCGCCGGATCTAAGAGGGAGAAATTCACAGGAAGACGGGAAGACGGGAAGATTTTTTTGATTTCCAATTGGCCCACAGCGCCAACTGGAAACCCCAAAAAAGCGTTCCGCGCCCTCTGTGCCGTAAGTCCTTCCCGTCTTCCCGTCTTCCTGTGAATTCTCTCTAGCGCTCCACGTTGGGCGCGGGTTTTCCGGCGGGCTTCGACGGCGACGAGTCCGACGAGCCACCCCAGGTTTGAATCGGCGTGGGCATGTCCACGGGCTCCCGCGGCTCGTGCGTCTTCATCTCGCGCTGGTTGCGCGCGCGCTCGAGGGCGGCTTTGTTGGCCGTCTCGCCGTAGGCCTTGCGGATTTCGCCGACCAGGCCGTGCGTGTGTGCGAAGTCTTTGCGCGGCTCCCACGCTTGTCCGCCGAAGAGCGCGGCATGGTCGATCATCGCCTGGCGCTCCTCCATCTTCTTTTCGAAGATGCGAACGCGGTCGGCTTTGTCGCGCATGATGTGCGGGGTGAGCACGAGCACCAAGTTGCTCTTCGAGTTGCTTTCCACCGTGTTGCGAAAGAGTGAGCCGAGAACGGGGATATCGCCCAGGATGGGTACCTTGTCCACCGACTTGGTCACGTTGTTCTTCATCAAGCCGGCGATGACCACCGTCTCTTCGTCCTTCACCGTGAGGGTCGTCGTGGCCGATCGCTCGACGGAAATGACGGAGCCGTACGTCGTGGTCGGATTCGAGATGATGTCGCTGATCTGCTCGTCCACATCGAGCCGTATTTCGTCCGAGTCGTTGAGGTGAGGTGTAATTTTGATGCGCGGCCCAATCTTCAACATGTTCGTGTTGGACGTGTTCGCGCCTGGAAGCGTCGTCCCGCCCGCGATGATCGAAGGGGGCGGTGCATTCGGATTGAGCGGCGTGTTGATCTGCACCTTGAGCTCGGCCGCGGTGTTGTCGCTCGCCACGACGCTCGGGGTGGAAAGAATATCGGCCCCCTTCGTACTCGCCGCCGCCGTGATGAGCATGCCCAGGCCGGGAATGGAGTTGATGCTCGAGCCCGTGCCGGTAGGAATGCTGAACGGCAGCGGAATTTCCGGGGTGCGAATGCCCAGGGCAAATGCCTGGAGCGACGACGCGTCGGGCGGCAGCGCCGACTTGTCCGCGCGAAATCCTCCGTAAAGTAGGCTGCCGTCGCTGGCGACGTTGCCACCATGCCAGGCCACACCGAAATTGAACCCGCTCTCCGCCGTGATCTCCATCACCACGGCCTCGATGTAAACTTGCCTCTTCGGCCGGTCCAACCTGTCGATGACCATTTTGATCGATGCATAATCGCGCGGTGACGACGTCACCAGGATCGAATTGGTCGACTCGTCGGCACTGATTTTCACCGTCGACTCGAGCACGCTCAGCGCGGCCTTCGGCGCACTTCCTGCGGCTCCGCCCGCGCCGGGGGGCGCACCACCACCGCCGGCCGGAGCCGCACCGTTCACCGCCTCGTTGAGCGCCTGCACGATCTTCTTCGCATCCACGTGCTGGAGCGGCACCACGTTGATCTGGCCCTCGTTGCTCAGCGGCTGGTCCATGATGCGCACGATGCTCAAGAGCCGCTTGTACGATTCGGGCGTGGCCACGATGGCCAGGGCATTCGGCCGATCGATGGCAATGACCTTGGTGATGTGAAGACCGTCGTTCGTGGGAACGTCCTTCTTCTTCAAATCGAAGATCTCGGTCAGCTTCTTCTCCACGTCGGTGGCGGATGCATAGTGAATCGGCTCGAAGTACAGCTTGTCCTCCGAGGCATTGGGCACGTCGATGTCCTCGAGCAGCCGCATCATGCGCCGCAGGTTCGAGCCGGTGTCGGTCATGATGAGCAGGTTGCCCGGCGCATACGGCACGATCGAACCATCGCGGGTTTGAAACTTCGCGAGCACGCTTTCCGCAACGTCTTCCGCGCGCACGTTCTTCAGGCGCAGCACCTGGGTGACGTACCGATCCTCGGCAGGCAGCGAATCGTTCGGCACCACCGAAGTATTTTGCCGCTCGACGTCCTTCGATTCGACGATTTGATAATACGTTCCGCGCTCCAGCACGGTGAGGCCATTGGCCTGAAGCACCGAGAGGAATGCCTGGTACGCCTCGGCCGCGGTGATGGGCTGGGCCGCCACGATGGTGGCTCGTATCGATTTGATCTTGTTGTTGGCAATGACGAAACGCTTGCCCGTAAACCCGCCCACGACGCGGACGAGCTCCGAGACCTCCGCGTCCACCAATTGAAAGTTGATCTTCTCGTTGGGTCCGACCGGTTTGACCGCGAGCTCCGGCTTGAACGGGGGATCGGCCGCTCGCACCAGACGAGGACAGGCCACGAGCGAAGAAAGGCCAAGACAAAAGGACGCGCCTGCGAGGAGAAGCTCGCGACCGAGATGATTCATTTCGGTCGAAGACCTCCCGGCGAGGCGCGCTATTCCAACTTGGCGGTCGCTTGCCACGATGGCAATGGACCGCGAAATCGCGACTAGTTTTTTGCCTTCATGGCGTGGTCCGCCTCGCGCGCGCGCTGCCCGTAGAATTGCGCTTTATCGCGATCGCCCATTTGCTGGTAAACCCGCGTCAGGCTTTCACAAATCTCTTTGACGTCGGAGTTTCTCTTCAACTTGTCGGCGCTGCTGAGAGCTTCCTGATAATGCCGTGCAGCAGCGTCTTTGTGATTCTCGCGCTCGTCGACTTTGCCCAGTGATTTGTGGGCCTCGAGGCTCACCGAATCGGAGTGCTGCTCGCGGCCCAGGTCGAGCGCGTCATTGAAATAGATGCGGGCGCGGCCCGGGTCGCCTTTTGCAAATTCGGCATCGCCCACGGCGATGTACGCATAGGGCACGTTGAGGGTCAGCCCGGCGCGGATGCGCAGGAACAAGCAGCGGCGCTGGTGGCGCAGCGCCTCGTCGAGCTTGCCTTCCTCGGCGTAGAGGAAGCCCAGGTGCCGGACCGGGAACGACAAAGTGGCAGGATCGTCGGCCCGCTCGGCCGAGGCCGCAGAGCGCTGGTAGAAGGGACGCGCCTCCGCCTTGCGGCCCTCCTCCTCGTAGGTCAGCCCGATGTGAAAGAGGCTCATGGCCTGGCCGGAGAAATCCCCCACGGCCTCGTAGGCGCTCAAGGCTTGTTGGAACTCGTTGCGGACCTTGGTGTAGCTGCCGCCGTTGAAGAGGATGTCGCGGTAGTCGTAAAACGCAGCGGCGTCGATGACCGTGGCCTGCGCGCCGCGACTCCCACTTTCGCGCGCGACGCGCCTGGCATCGTCGATGGTCTTGCGCGCGGCCACCGGGTCGACGTCGCCGTAGAAAGAGCGGTCGGCGAGGAGCCAAACCTTGGCCGCGGCGATGTCGCCGAGGCTGGCGCGGTCCCCGGACGCCTGAGCGCTGGATTCCGCCGCGCTCAGGGTTCGCTCGGCCTGATCGAACTCGCCCCGCCCACGCTGCGCGCGCGACAGGGCGGCGGCGACGCTTCCGTAGCCCTGCCCTCCCGCGGTTGCGGTTGTCGCAGCCGAGGAGGGCGGCGGGCGGTCGTTGTGCGAGCAGGCCGCGAGCGGAAGCGCGGACGTGAGGAGGAGGGAAAGGAGGAGGCTAGTTCTGTCCACATTGCGTCATTACAATATCGACGCGGTGGGCACCAGTCAGGTTGGACGGTATGCGGTGATCGGCCTGTTCCGTGCCGTCAACGGAGAATTTCGCCACCTCAGTGCCGGTGCCGGTCACGCTCGCGTGGAGGGTCATGCCCCGGTACGGAATGTTGTCCAGGGTCGACTGGGCGAAGGCCGGCGGCACGACTGGCGCGAATGTTACGCCGGTGGGCTCGAAGGTCATCCCGAAGATGCCGTGGTAGACCATCGAGAGGTACCCCGAGGCACTCCAGAGCTGCCGCGGAGACCCATCGGGATGGCCGTCCTCGGGCGTGTAGAATTCCTGGAACGTCTCGTTCTTCTCCGAGAGCGCGCGAATGCGATCGAACTCGTACTGAAAGCGCGGCACGTTCTTCGATTGCGTGGAGGCCCAGCCCCAATAGCCTTGAACGAACGGCCACACCATGCCGTTGTGGTAATAATCCGCATCCCCCGCGTCGTACTGCATCCAATCGGCATATTGCGGCCATAGGCACGGGATGCCCCACTGCGTGATGTGCGTCTTTTCCAGGATGCTCTGCGTCTTCGAGGCGTCGGCCACGCCCCAGAGGATGGCGAACGACTCGCCGGTCCCCTCCATCTTTGGCTCTTTGGTGCCGTCCTTCTCTTCGAAATAGGCGTAATAGCCTTTGTCGGCCATCCAGAGTCGGTCGTTGATGGCCTTCTTCAAGGCCTCGGCCTTGGCCTCGAAACCCGCGGCCTCGGAGGGTTTGTTCAACAGAGTGGCCATTTTGGCGGCGACGACGTATCCGCGGTAGTAAAGCAGATTCGTACTGAGCGCCTTCGTCTCGGCCAATCCCGTTTTCGTATTTTCGTATTTCTTCGGATATCCGCTGTTCGACTCCATGAAGCTGGAGCACCCGCCGAAGAGGCCCGCGTCGGATTTGAACACATCGCGCTCGGCGCGCTTGAGCGAGTTGGCCGTGATGCCGTAGCTCCACTCGAGGAGCGCCTGATCGCCGGTGGTGAGGTAAAGCGACCACGCCCCCTGCGCGCCCACGATGGCGTCGCTCAAGTTGGGCCATCCGCCGAAGTGGCCGGCCTTGTCTTGAATCCACACTTTGCCGAATGCATCGTCTTCCGTCATGCCCTCGAGCGTCTTCTTCGCCACGTCTGGGTAGAGCAGGCCCGCGCCCAGATCGATCGAGTACGACGTGTCGCGCGTCCACACTTGGTCCCAGTTTTGACCGGCGATGAACACTCCGTTTTTCACGTCGGCTTGAATGACGCCAAGCGCTTTGCCGTACGCGGCATCGTAATTCGCGAGCCCCGACGAGAACGCCAGTTTGGCCGACGCCACGGGCGGTCGCTGCGCATGGCACGCCTGGGAGCCGGTGTCTTGCGTGCTCGTATCTTGCTGCGCGCCCGTGTCCCGCGGCGTGGCGTCTTGCCCCGCATCGCCACGTGACGTGCCGGAGTTGTCGTCATCGGAACAGGCGGCCATCCAGCCTGCTCCTCCGAGCAAAAGCAGCGCGATCGCGACACCGCTTTTGCCCATTACGTGAAGGCTTTTCATGGAGCGGGTTATAAGCCCTGGCCGAACGATGATGGTCATCCTCATTGTGTACGCCGAGCTCGTAGAGAATTCAACCCAAGCTGGAGCGCGCATGTTCTCGCACACCCAACTTCGAATGATAGACTCCGCGGGCAACGGAAAGGAGAGGACGACATGAAGGCTCTCATTTCGGAACTCATCGCCAAAGCGGATCTCAACCAGCAGCAAGCCGAGAAAGTCGCCGGTGTGGTGCGCGATTTCATCGGGTCGAAGCTTCCCGACGCAGTGCGTGGGCACGTCGAGGCGGCGCTCACGGGTGAAAAGGTCGACAGCGCGCTCGATGCCGCCAAGAATGCCATTGGCAGCTTTCTGAAATAGGCGCCAAGGCGGTCGTCGTTTTTGACCGTTC
Organism: Sorangiineae bacterium MSr11367; assembly: GCA_037157805.1. Taxonomy (NCBI): domain Bacteria; kingdom Pseudomonadati; phylum Myxococcota; class Myxococcia; order Myxococcales; family Pendulisporaceae; genus Pendulispora; species Pendulispora rubella. Next base: position 6,102,336 of record CP089983.1, read on the forward strand.
CCTCCCCGTTTGCTTTTTCTCGGGGTGGGAACGGCGTAGCTCATCTTTCTCGGGCGCGCGAAGCGGAAGGTGTATCCTGCCGCCAATGCGCCTTCGAAACCTTCTCTTGACTCTGTCCCTCGGGCCGATTGCCTGTATGTCCCACGTCGGGTGCAACTCCACGGGCGACGGCATTCCCGAAGCGCCGGGGCCTTTTGGTTACACGCCGAAGATCGACTTCCGCACGCAGATCGAGCGCTTGGAAGGCCCCGTCGACGTCGTGCGCGACGCGCACGGCATGGTGCACATCTACGCGACCACGTCGGCGGATGCGATGCGCGTCGAGGGATACCAGCTCGCACGCGACCGCACGGCGCAACTCGAGCTCATTCGACGCATCGCCGAAGGGCGCATGGCGGAGCTGCTCGGCGGTCTCAGTCCGGACCTGATCGACAGCGACATCAGCGCGCGCACCATCGGGCTGCACCGCGTGGCCAAGAAGATGTACGAGGCCCTGCCCGCCGAGAGCGAGGCGAAGAAGCTGCTGGACGCGTACGCCGACGGTATTTCGCAGTTCAATGCGCGCCTCAATTCGGAAAATGCCGAGGAGGTGCTGCCGCAGTCCATGTCGCTCCTTCCCCTCACCGCGTTCGAGCCTTGGAATGGCGCCGACGTTCTGGCGGTGGCGCGATTCCAGTCCCAGGAGTTGTCGCTCACGGCCGACGAAGAGATCACGCAATCGAGCTTCATCGCCAAGTGGCGAACCGTATTCGGCGCTTCGACCGATGAACAATTGAAGAAACGCGCGCCGTTGCTGGCGCAGTATGCGCAGTTCAAGCCGCTCGACACGGCGACGGTGTTGCCCGGCTTCCCCAACGATGGGGGCCACGTGCAATCGCAGCCGCTGGAGATCGGTTCGCGGCCCATCGCGCAGACGCAGGTGGTGCCGCGTGCAGCCGTCCGCCCCGCGGCGGTTTCGCCGGCGACGTTCGACGCGGCCAACGGGTTCGTTTCGGGCCTGGGGAAGATGCGCTCCTTCCTCGGCGAGCGCCCGTTCACCGGCTCGAACAACTGGGTCGTCGCGCCCAGCCGGACGGCGAGCGGGCACGCGATCTTGGCCAGCGATCCGCACCTTTCCTTGAGCGCCCCCGCCGTCTTCTGGATGGTGCACCTGAACGTCATCAACGCGAGCGATCCCTCGCAGGACATGGATGTCGCGGGCTTGGCCTTCCCGGGCATCGCCGGCGTCATTCTGGGGTACAACCGCAACGTCGGCTGGGGAGCGACCACCGCCTTGTACGACGTGACCGACGTCTACAGCGAAAAGCTCAACGGCGATGCATCGGGGGTCGTCTTCAACGGTCAAAACGTCCCGTTCGAGAAGGTCCACGAGACCATCAAGGTCCAGGGAAGAGATCCCATCGAGTACGACGTGTTGATGGTGCCCCACCACCATGGCCCGCTGGTACCGACCATCGTCGACCATAAGGTGGTGGCTCCGGATCCTTCGAAGGCCGCGCTCAGTATGCGCTGGACGGGTATGGAGCCCACCAACGAGCTCGCCGCCGTATTCGGATTCATGCGGGCGAAGACCGTCGAGGATGCGCGGGTGGCCATTCGCAACTTCTCGGTGGGCGCACAGAACTGGGTATTCGCCGACACCAACGGGGATATCTTCTATTCGTCGCAATCCCAAATACCGAAGCGCGACAAACGGGCGTACAGCTGGGATCCGAACACGTTTTCGGGCACGTTGCCGTGCTTCGTCCTGCCGGGCGACGGCACCGCAGAGTGGACGGGGGAATACCTCCCCGAGGCCAACGTTCCGCACGCGAAGAATCCTTCGTCGGGGTACATCGCCACGGCCAACAACGACCAGGTGGGCGTGACCGTCGACAACGATCCGTCCAACGACAAATTGCCCAATGGCGATCCGATGTACATGGGTTGCTACTTCGATACGGGCCTGCGCGAGGCGCGCATCAAGAAGCGCATCGAGGCCGTGGGCAACAAGATGACCCCCGAGGAGATGGCCTCCATTCAAGGGGACGCGCAGTCGCCTCTGGGCGCGGAGCTCACGCCCAAGTTGCTCGAGGCGCTCGGTCATGCGGAGGAGGAGCGGGCGACACCGGGCTCGCGCCCGGACCTCGCGACCGTGGTCAAAAGCGCGGCGTACGATCCCGCCCTCATCGCCGAGGTGCAAGACGTCTTCCGGCGCTGGGCCTTGGACAAGGATTACGAGGCCTCCGCGGGCCTGAACTTGGACGACAACACGCTGTCGGCCGATGCAGGTGAGGCCCTCGCGAGCAAAGCGACCCTCATCTTCAATGTGTGGCTCGTGCGGATGCTCGGCGCGACCTTCGACGATGAGCTTGGCAAACTCGAGTTCAAGACATCCCCCTTCGACATGCGGGTGGCGCTGGTCAATGCGGTGCGCGCGAACGATTCGCTCCTGTTCGACGATCTGAACACCGCCACCCCGGAGTCGCGGGACGAGCGAATGGTCACTTCGTTGCTCGACGCGCTCGCCTTCTTGAAGGCCGACAAGAGGGCCGGCCAAGATCGCAACGCGTGGCGTTGGGGCACCTTCCACACGCTGCGGTTCGCGTCCTTGGTTCCGTTGTGGCCGGCACTGTCCATTCCGCCGGGCGGCGATGCCACCTTCCCCAATGGCTTCCCGCGCCATGGTGATGGGTACAACGTCGACGTCGCCACCTACAGCACGAAGACACGGGACCTTTCTCAGGTAGATTTCAGTTACGCCCACGGCCCGACCCAGCGCTTCGTCATCGAAATGGACCCCGCGGGGCCGCGCGCCCGCAATGCATTGCCGGGCGGCGCGGTCTGGGACGATACGAACAAGCACTTCCGCGACGAGGCCGAGCTCTGGCGGCGCAATCAAAATCACGCGGTGTCGTTCACGCACACCGAGGTGAAGGCAGAAGCGGAAACGCGAACCCTCTACTCGTCATCGGCATCGAAGTAGGAGCGTCACACACCAGCTTACCCGACGAGCGGGCGCGCAACGTGATGGCCCTTCCACGCGACGCGCGCTACTCTCGAATGACGCCGTCATGAAGGTACTGGCTTGCTCATCGTTCGCGCTGGTGCTCCTGAGCGGTTGTGCATCCACCATTCCGGAGATTGAAACTCCGGTGGGCGAAGCACACCACGAAACGCCCCACTTCGTCCCGAGCGAGACGGATATCTTCTCGGAGCAATACTCCGACGTCGATCCGAGCGCGCTCGATCAGTTCCGGGCCGAACTCGAGCCGCATGGAAGCTGGGAAGAAGATCGGAAGCTCGGCACCGTCTGGTATCCGTCGCGCGCCGAGGTCGGGGCGAACTTCACGCCCTACGCGACCCACGGCCGATGGACCTACGGGCAGGGCGAATACGTCTGGGTGTCCACGCTTCCCTGGGGTTGGGCCACGTTCCACTACGGCCGGTGGATGTTCTCGGGCCCGCGCGGGTGGGCCTGGGTCCCGGGCCGTCGCTATGCAGGCGCGTGGGTCGTCTGGCGCACGGGCTCGTCGGGCTACGTGGGCTGGGGCCCTGCACCGGCCAATTGGTACTGGCAGAACGATGTCCCGGTTCGCACACCGAAGCCGACGACGCTCGGTTTCGTCTATTGCAAGGCGTCCGATTTGTTCGCCCCCTCCGTCGCGACCAGACTGATTGGAATGCCCGATGTCGTCCGGATTGCAACGGAGACGAAACCTTATGCGTGGCAGGAAAAATCGGCCTCGCTGGCGCCCATGAGCAATGCGCCACACCCGACGGAGCTGGGGATCTCGATGGAGAACATCGCGATCACACCGTCGGACGACGCCTCGCTGCAGCGCGCATGGCTGTTGGCCCGACCAGGTGGCGCGCGCGCCGCCGGCGTGCGCCCCTTGTTGGGAAGCGACCCGCCGCGCCTCAAAGAATGGGTCATCGGCCGCCCCAGGTACATTCAGTCGAGCTCCAACGACGGTAAATAACGTCGCAGGTTGCGTCTGCGAGTTCCAAGTCGGAAGAGATGGGCTATGGATCGGTGTACCTCATGTACATCGACCCGACGCTGAACAAAGAGGTCTTCGGCTGGCGCAGCCCGAACCTCGGCCTCGAAATGCCCATCGTGCGCTACGGCCACTATGGGCACGCGCTCCTTCTCTTCCCCACGGCCCAGAGCGATCTTTACGATGCCGAGCGCTTTTATCTGATCAAAGCGATCGAGCACCATTTGCTCAATGGTCGGGTGAACGTCTTCGCCATCAATACCATCAACGATTTGTCGTGGATGAATCGCGATATTGGACCAAAAGAAAAGGCGCGTAGGCAGGCGCTCTATGCCAAATACGTCGAGGAAGAGGTGGTGCCGCACATCCGCCGCGTTCTGGGCGACGAGAATGCGCGCATCGGCGTCACCGGGGCAAGCTTCGGCGGCTACCACGCGGCCAACTCGTTTTTCCGCCGGCCCGACCTGTTCGACACGCTGATTGCGATGAGCGGCTTTTACGAGCTCTGGCCCAGCTGGCTCCACGGATACTCGGACGACAACGTCTATTTCAACAATCCCATGGCGTACGTGCGCAACATCCACGACGCGCGCACGCGGGATTTGATCCGGCATAGTCAGATTCACATCTTGACCGGCCAAGGTCAGTGGGAGCACCCGCAGCAGTCGAAAGACTTCTCGTCGGTGCTCTGGGATTCGAAGATCTGGAACAACCTGGATCTGTGGGGCCACGACACGCCGCACGACTGGCCGACGTGGCGAAAGATGCTCAACTACTACCTGAGCGAGCGGCTCGGATGGTGACGAGGCGGGTCGGGCTGCTCGTCGGGAGGGAGCGCTCCTTTCCCGAAGCGCTGATGGCGGAGGTCGGCCGGCGCGATGCGGGCGTGGAGGTCGTGTATGCGAACTTCAATGCGCCGCGCGCGACCGACAAGCTCGAGTACGAGGTGATCGTCGACCGCATTTCGCACGAGGTGCCCTGCTACCAGCCGTATTTGAAGGTGGCGAAGCTCCGCGGGGCGCGCACGATCAACGACCCCTTTTTCCGCATCGCCGATGACAAGTTTTTCGACGTGGCACTGGCCGACGCCCTCGGGGTGAGCGTCCCCAAGACGGTGCTCTTGCCGTCGAAGAACTACGAAAGCTCCATCAGCGCGGAGTCGCTCCAGCACAACATGGGCCTGGTCGATTGGGACGCCATCGAGCGCGACCTCGGATTTCCCATGTACATCAAACCGCACTGGGGCGGCGGCTGGACGGGCGTCACGCGCGTCGCCTCGATGCAAGAGCTGCACGCCGCGTACGATCACAGCGGGCGCTTCACCATGATCGTGCAGGAGGAAATCCGCTGGGTGCAGTACGTCCGCTGCATCGTCATCGGCCGGCGCGACGTGCTTCCGGCGCTCTGGGATCCGCGGCTTTCGCACTTCGACCGGTACCGGCACGCGCACGAATCGATGCCGCCGCTGGGCGCGGAGCTGGAGGCGCGGGTGGTGCACGACGCGCTCAAGCTCACGCGCGCGCTGGGCTACGACATGAACACGGTGGAGTTCGCGATTGCCGACGGCATTCCCTACGCCATCGATTTCATGAACTCCGCGCCCGACTTCGACATCACGTCGCTCGGCGATTCCCACTTTCGATGGACGGTCGAAAAGATGGCCGACCTGGTGATCGATGCGGCAAAAACCCCGCGCGCGAGCCGCCCGCGCTGGAACGAGCTCACCTCCATTGTTTGACATTATCTTCTGAGGAGTACCTGATGCCGAAGTCCCTTCTCGTCTTGGCCAGCTATTTCAAAGGCGAACGCTTCATGCGCCAGGCCCACGCGCGCGGTGCACGCGTCTACCTTTTGACCTGGGAGAAGCTTCTCAAGGAGGCCTGGCCGCGTGAGGCGCTCACGGAAGTGTTCGCGCAGCAGGACAAGCCCAAGCTCGACGAGACCATTCGCACGGTGAGCTACTTGTCGCGGGCGACCAAGTTCGACGCCATCGTCGCGTTGGACGACTTCGACGTCGAAATCGGGGGCGCCCTGCGCGAGCACTTCCGCCATCCGGGCATGGGCGATTCGGGCGCACGCTATTTCCGCGACAAGCTGGCCATGCGCCAGCGCGCCAAGGAGCGCGGGGTGCCGGTGCCGGATTTCACCGGCGTGTTCAACCACGACGAGGTGCGGGCGTTCACCAAGCGGACACCGGCGCCGTGGATGAACAAGCCGCGCTCGCAGGCCAGTGCCGCGGGCATCACCAAGGTGAAGTCGGAAGAGCAGCTGTGGCAGCTCATCGAGGAACAGGGTGATGCGCAGTCGTTCCACCTGCTCGAGCAGTACCTGCCGGGCGACGTGTTTCACGTCGATTCGCTGGTGGTCAAGGGCAAGATCGTCTTCTCACTGGCCCATCGCTGCGGGGCGCCGCCCTTCGACGTCGCGCACGGCGGCGGCATTTTCTCCACGGTGACGTTGGATCGAAATTCCGATCAAGCCGTGCGGCTGCGCGAGATGAACGAGCAGGTCATCGCGGCGCTGGGGCTCGAGTATGGTGCAGCGCACACGGAGTTCATCCTCGGGCGCGACGACAACCGCTTTTACTTCCTCGAATCGGGTGCGCGCGTGGGCGGTGCCCACATCGCCGAGTGCATCGAGGCGGCCAGCGGCATCAACCTTTGGGCGGAGTGGGCGAACATCGAGCTCGATCGGGACGAGTACGTACTGCCGCCCGTGCGAAACGATTACGCCGGGCTGCTCATGACCTTGTCCAAGGATGAGCGGCCGGATTGGTCGGGCTACACCGACCCCGAGATCGTCTACCGCGCGCCGGAACCGAACCATGCGGGCCTGGTGGTGCAATCGAGCGATCGCCAGCGCGTCGAGCACCTGCTCGAGGACTACAAAGCACGCTTCGCGCGCGACTTCACCGCCGTTCTTCCCGCTGCGAAAGAGCCGACCAACTGAGATGGATACCCCGTACCGCACCGCCTTCAACCGCGCTTTCGACCAAGAAGACCTGTTTACGCGCTACCACCGTTGGCTGGAGAGCGCGGTGGGGCCATTCCCATTTCGATTGGCCGAAACGCCGCTGTTCGTCACGCCAGAATTGAGGGACCAATTGGTGCGGTCGGCGGAAGAAATCGTCGGCCAGCTCTCCACGCCGCAGACCTTGGCGGAGTTGAAGAAAGCCATCCCGGCGAAGTACGACGCGCCGGGCATGGATCCCTTGCCCGACTGCGTGCAGGTCGACTTTGCGCTTGTGGAAGGCCCCGGCGGAAAGCTCGAGGGCAAGGTCGTGGAGCTGCAGGCGTTTCCTTCGCTGTACGCGCTGGAGACGCTCGAGGCCGACGCATGGAACGCGATTCTCGCGAAGGTACCGGGGCTCGACGTGGAGTGGACGTGCTTCGTCGAGGGGAACCGGAGCGAAAACGTCGATTGGATCCGCCGGATGATCCTGGGCGGCAACGATCCCGAGGAAGTGGTGCTGGTCGACCACGAGCCGGAGAAGCAGAAGACGGCACCGGACTTCGTGGCGACGAAGCGGCTTTTCGACGTCAACGCCATTTGCGTGACGAAGCTCATCAAAGAAGGCCGCCGCCTTTACCGCGATTCGGGCGGGCGGCGTATTCCGGTAAAGCGCATTTACAATCGACTCGTGTTCGACGAGCTCGCGGTCAAAGGCGTGGAGCCGCCCTTCGACTGGCGCGAGGACCTGGACATCACGTGGTGCTCGCACCCCAATTGGTACTGGACCTGGTCGAAGTATGCCCTGCCCTTCGTGAAGCACGCCGCGGTGCCGCCGACGCGCTTTCTGTCCGACGTCGAGCATCTGCCGGAAGATCTCTCGCGGTACGTGCTCAAGCCGCTGTTCTCCTTCGCCGGCGCCGGCGTGGTGATCGACGTGACCCACGACGTGCTCGCGCGCCTCGGCGACGCGGAGCGGAAGAACTTCATCCTGCAGGAAAAGGTCGATTACGCGCCCGCCATCCGCATGCCCGACGGCAACGGCGTCAAAGCCGAAGTCCGCGTCATGCTTCTCCGCCGTTCCCTCGAAGGACCGCGCCCCTTGGTGCCGCTCCTCTTCTTGGTGCGAACCTCGCGAGGAAAGATGCTCGGGGTGGACTTCAACAAGAACCTCACCTGGGTCGGCGGCACCGTCGCCATCTGGCCGCGCTAAGAGAGAGAATTCACAGGAAGACGGGAAGACGGGAAGGGTTTTTGGGATTTCCAATCAGCTCATTGGGCGAATTGGAAACCCCAACGAATAGCCTTCTGTGCGATCCGTGCCGTTCGTCTTCCCGTCTTCCCTGTCTTCCTGTGAATTCTCGCTCAGGGGGATTTGTAGCGGATGGTCCAGACGAGCATGTTGCCGTCGTCGACCATGAGGAGGGAGCCGTCTTTGGCTACGGCCAGGCCGACGGGGCGGCCCCATACTTCGCAGCGCTCTTGGCCCAGCATGAAGCCGATGGCGAAATCGTCATAGCCGCCAACGGGGCGGCCGTGGTTCATGCGAATGCGCACCAGTTTGTAGCCGGTGCGCTTTTGGCGATTCCAGGAGCCGTGGAGGGCCACGAAGGCGTCGTTCACGTACTCCTGCGGGAACATCGAGCCTTGGTAAAAGACGATCGACATCGTGGCGGAGTGCGCCTGGATGAGGACGTCGGGATCGAGGGTTTGGCGCACCAGCGAGGGGCGCATGTTGCGGTGGGCGGGGTCTTCGCGGCGGCCCATGTAGCCGAAGGGCCAGCCGTAGAAGCCACCGTCTTTGAGCTCGGTGGCATAGTCGGGTACGAGGTCCTCCCCTCGCCCATCGCGCTCTTGCACGACGGCCCAGAGGGTTCGTGTCTCGGGATGAAACGCGAGGCCCAGCGGGTTGCGCGTCCCGTAGGCGAAGACCCGCCGGCCGCTGCCATCGGGGTTCATCTCCAGCACCGAGGCGCGCGGCTCCGGCTCTTCGTCGGCGTTCGTCTCCGAGCCGACGGTCACGTAAAGCTTCGTGCCCTCGGGGTTGAACGCGACGTTGCGCGTCCAATGCGCGTTGTACCCGCCGCTGGGTAGTTCCGTGACGAGCTCCGGCTCGCCCTCCGCCGCGGTCTGCCCGGGGCGGTACCGAAAGCGCACCACGCGATCCGTATTGGCGACGTAAAGCCACGCGTCGTGAAAGGCCAATCCAAAGGGCCGATTTTGCCCCGTGGCAAAGGTGAAATGCGCATCGGAGCGCCCGTCCCCATCGGTGTCGCGCAGCACGATGAGGCTCCCCGCGCCCGCATCGGCCACGAAGACATCGCCGTCGGGCGCCACGGTCACCCAACGCGGCCCCTTGAAAATGCCTTCCGCGAACGGCGCAATGGTGAAACCCTCGGGCATCACCAGGTTCGCCCCGGCCGGGCGCGCAATCACCGTCGGCCCATTCGTCGCAGTCTCACCGCCGGGGTGCGGCAGATCGGCCACGCGAATCTCGTGATGCCCGAGCACGCCGACCCCCACCACGCGCGCATCCGACGTCGCGCGCACGTCCGTCGCCTCCCCCGTGCGGCATGTCGACCCGCCCTTGCATCCGACGAGCGCAATGCCCAATGCCAAGGATGCCACCCGGTGGGTCCACATACCTCAGAGAGATTCACAGGAAGACGGGAAGACGGGAAGTTTTTTGATGGTCGAGAGCGGCAGAAAAAAGAAAACCTTTCTCTCCCTTCCCGTCTTCCCGTCTTCCTGTGAATTCTCTCTCTCTTCTTTATGCTTCGCGCGCCGCTTTGACGGCGGCAACGTAGCGGCGGGCCGCCTCGGTCACCGCATTGGAGTCGCCCGCGCGGAGCTTCTCGATGTCGACCAGGTCGGCGCCCACGCCGATGGCGCTGGCCCCCGCGCGGATGAAGTCGCCGGCGGTCTTCTCGGAGACGCCGCCCGTCGGCACCAGGTGCACGTTGGGCAACGGTGCCTTGATCGAGCGGATGTAGCTTGCCCCGCCCATCGCTCCGCAGGGGAAGACCTTCACCATGTCCGCACCGGCGCGCACCGCGCGCATGATCTCGGTCGGCGTGAGTGCGCCCGGCAGCACGGGGACACCGTACGTGCGGCACGACGCCACGATGGCCTCGTCCACGATGGGGCTCACCACGAACGCCGCACCCGCCAAGGTGCACGCGCGTGCCGTCTCGGCGTCCAGCACCGTGCCCGCGCCGATGACCACTTTGTCACCGTAGCGGCTCACCAGCGACTCGATGAGCGGAACGGCACCGGGGACCGTCATGGTCACCTCGATGACGTCGATGCCGCCGGCGCGCACCGCATCGATCGCAAGGGTAGCCAATTCCGCCGACGGGGCGCGAATGACCGGGACGATGCCTGTTTCGATGATTCGATCGACGATTCGCTTTTTCATGATTTACCTTTCGACGCGCGCGCCGAGCCCTTTCATCGCCTTCTCCACCTCGGCCAACGTCGCCATCGACGTATCGCCCGGCGTGGTCATGGCCAGTGCACCGTGGGCGGCACCGCATTCGACGGACCATTGCGGTCCTTTGTTTTGCAAAAACCCGTAGATCAACCCGGAGGCAAACGAATCGCCCCCGCCGATGCGATCGTAAATCTCCAGGTCCACTCGTTGCGGCGCCGCGAACAGCCGGCCCTCGTAGAAGCAAACCGCGCCCCAATCGTTCTTGCTCGCGGTCTTCGCCTGCCGCAACGTCGTCGCAATCAGCGACAAGTTGGGATACGCCGCGGAGACCTTGTGAATCATTCGCTCGAACGACTCGATTTCCAACGTAGAATACGTCTCGTCGGTTTGCTCGACCTCGAAGCCCAAGGCCGCGGTGAAGTCTTCCTCATTGCCGATCATCACGTCGACGTAGCGCGCGAGCGAGCGATTGACCTTTTGCGCCCGCTCCTTGCCGCCGATGCCCTTCCACAGGGATTCGCGGTAGTTCAAGTCGTAGGAAACGACGACGCCATGCTTCTTCGCCGCCACCATCGCTTCCTCGGCCAGCGCGGCACTCGTTTCCGAGAGCGCCGCGAAGATGCCCCCGGTGTGAAACCAGCGCGCGCCTTGCTGCCCGAAGATGCGCTCCCAATCCACCTGGCCCGGTGCAAGCTGGCTCACCGCGGTGTGGCCGCGGTCCGAGCAACCGAGCCCTCCGCGCACGCCGAAACCGCGCTCGGTGAAGTTCAAGCCATTGCGGATCGCACGACCCACGCCATCGTAGGGAAACCAACGGACGTGGGATACGTCGACACCGCCCTGGAACATCAAATCTTCGACCAGCCGCCCCACGGGATTGTCCGCCAGCGCGGTCACAATCGCGGTATCCAGACGGAAACAGCGTTTGAGCCCCCGCGCCACGTTGTATTCCCCTCCCCCTTCCCAGGCCCGGAACGTGCGCGCCGTGTGGACGCGCCCCTCCCCCGGGTCGAGGCGGAGCATGACTTCTCCCAGCGCCACGAGGTCGAAACGGCAATTCGTCTTGGGTCGAATGGTCAGACTCATGATCTCCTCGCTAAAACAGGTAGTACATTCCGAACATGTAGCGTTGATTCTCGGCGCTAGCTCCGTCGAGGAATCGCTGCCACGTCCATTGATACGATAGGGCAATGCGTGCCGCTGGGGTGATATCGAGAAAGATGTTCGCGTCGAAGTACCGCTGCAATCGGTAAACGCTTCGCATTTGCGCCGGGTCGGTGACGAGACCGGTGACGTTTCGCGACTCACCCTGCGTAAAGTTCGATGAGATGAACACGCGCCCCGAAGGCGGCAGATAGTACTGCATCCCCACGACGAAGCTCCGCCAATCGACGGTGTGCAACGTACCACCGCGGTCGTACACGACGAGCCCGTTATCGACGTCCGAGGTGTACGTTCCACCGGGCGGATTCGGAAGCGGCGGCTGTGTCACCCCGGCCGTCATGCCCATCTGATCGGCGATGGATCCGCCCACGACGAACGACCCGTTGAGGGTCAGCGCATTGCCACGCTTGTCCGCATCGGGAACGGGAATGACCGGCAGCAACGCATCGATCGAGACACCCCAACCGGTCTCCGTTTTCGTGGTGGTGGGATTGGCCGAAAACTCATTGACCCGGAAGCTTCGCACGAGCCCCGATACGGACAGCGCCGCGCCGTCCGCCGTCGTCCCCAGGGAACCCGGCGTATGCAGCCCTTTCCAGTTGTTCGCGATGATTCGCAATGCGGCTTGCCCCTCCGGCAATGTCGAGTCGCGCTGGATGGGACGCACGGCGGCAGCACCGATATCCACGGTGATGGGATCCGTCTTGAAGGTATGCGAAAGACGGAGCTGCATCGAACGGTGCAGCACTTGATTGGGTACTGGCAAGTACTGGACCGACGCGGGGAAGAAGTACGGCTGCGCGCCAAAAAGGACGTAGCTCTCGCCACCGAGAACGTCGACGTAATCATTGAGAAGCCGCACGTACGCGTGCCGGACGCGGAACGTGGGATTGTTGAAAAGCTGCGACTCGCTGATGTTGGGCGGTTGATTGCCCATGAAGTCACCCTCGAGCACCGCCGAGGGCCGAATGCCATGAAACTCGGGAGATTCCATGCGAAAGCCAAGGCGGCTGTTGCGCGCCGTGAAAGTGGTGCGCCCCTTTTGCCCCGCAAGGACATCCTCGCGCTGAATGACCGTGGAGCCGGCCGAGTCGTTGTAGCTGCGGGTCGAGTCGTGCATGATGTCGAACTCGATGAACCCGTAGATGCTGATCTTCCACTCGGACTCGGGGTCGCCAATTTTGACCGTATAGGGAGAACGTGCGAACTCGGAGACCGAGGCAAAGCCTCGCTTCCCCTTTCCATTGGGACGCGGCGGCGGTTTACCCGCCGGTGCCGGTGCCGGCGTCGTTGCAGGTGCCGCGGATGCGGGCGGTGCCGCCGGTGCCGCGGGTGCAGGAGCCGGAGGAGGCGTCTGGGCTGGAGGCGCCGCCGTTGCTGTTGCCGCTGGAGGCGATGGCGGTGGAGTCTCCGCGGGTGGTGGGTTTTGAGCCGGTGACACCGGTGTCATTTCCGGAGCGGAAGAAGGTGCCGGTGCGGGCGGAGGCGCGGGTTCCTGCTGTGGGGGTGATGGTGGAGGCGCCTGTGGAGGTGCCTGCGCACCCGCACTGGATGAAACCAACGTGGCCAACACGAAGGCGGATACGACGGACGGCAGATGGATCGTTCGATGGGTCATGTGCGTGCTCCCTTCACGACATGGCGCAACGCCGGCGGAATGGACAGTTCCCACGACGCTACGAGATTGGTGGCGATACTAACCATACTGCCCGAGCTTGGGTTTCGAAATCAAAACCGCCGCCGAACCCAATTTGCGATCGCGAAAAGTCGTGGCGAGGTCCGGCGCCGTTGCGCGGTCTCTGTCCTGGCTCTGTCCTGGCTCTGTTCTTTGGCTCTGTCTTGTCCCGGACACGACGGCCGTCGAACATCGTTGCGCCGGAGTGCGGCGGTCGCAGGCATCGCATCGCCGGCTCCGCTGCCGTTCGACCGAACCGAAGGTTCAAACAGATACGAGGCGCCATTCCGCATACGTCGCTATTGATTAACACCACTCGCCAAAACGCCCCCATCGACGACGAGGATCTCGCCGTTGACGAAGCTGGCCGCGTCCGATGCGAGAAAGACGGCGGCCCCAGCGAGCTCCTCCACCCTTCCAAATCGCTTCATTGGATTGCGAACGCCGAATTCGCGACCGCGCTCCGTTCCGTCGAGCAAGGCCTGATTTAAATCGGTACGGAAAACTCCGGGCGCAATGGCATTTACCAACACGCCGCGCGATCCCCACTCGATGGCCAACGTCTTGGTGAGGGAGCCCACGGCGGCCTTGCTCGCATTGTACGCGGCCGTCTCATACAGTGCGACGAACGTCGAGATTGACGCAATGTTGATGATGCGTCCATAGCCGCGCTGCAGCATATGCCGTCCGAACACTTGACAGGCACGGAGGGTCCCCGTGAGGTTGGTGGCCAGAATATCATTCCATTCTTCCTCGCTCACATCGAGCGTGGGAGTCCGTTTGGTCTTCCCGGCGCAATTGATCAAAATATCGACTTTGCCAAACGCCTTCACCGCCTCCTCGAGCAAGTTCTCGAGCGATGGACGCTTCCCCACGTCCGCCGTCACACGGAGCGTGCGACCACCACGCCGCTCGATCTCCGCCGCGACTTCCTCCACGGGCTCGGGTCGCCGGGCCGAGGCGACGACGTCGGCCCCTGCGTCGGCCAAGCCCAAACTCAGGGCCCTTCCAATCCCCGTCGTTCCCCCCAAAACCACGGCCACGCGCCCGTTCAGGCGCAAACCATCGACACGACCTGACGTTGCTTGGTCCTGTACACTCATGAACGCTCCCTCGAGGTTTGCCAGTCTGCGAGTGGTAAGGCCACTTGACAGCCTGACCACGCTTTCGTACTATTACACCGGTTACCTTGCGGATTCTAGAGCGTCAAGTCACACGCCGAGGTGAAACGACTCCGAGAGAATTCACAGGAAGGCGGGAAGACGGGAAGTTTTTTGTTGGTTCAATCGGGGCAGTGGGCCAACGGAAACAACCAAAAATAGCGTTCCGCGACGCGTGCGCCGGTCGCCCTTCCCGCCTTCCCGTCTTCCTGTGAACTCTCCCTAGAGTCAGTGGGACCCATGCCGATACGAACCGTCGAAAACCAGCGTCTCTATCGGCAAATCGCCGATCAGCTCACCGCGCTGATCGCGACGGGGGAGTTCGCGCACGGCTCGCGCCTTCCCTCCGAGCGGGATTTGGCCGTGCAGCTCGGTGTATCGCGCCCTTCCGTGCGTGAGGCGCTCATCGCGCTGGAAATCGAGGGGAAGGTGGAAGTGCGTGTGGGGGCCGGTATTTTCGTGGCCGCTCCGCGTCCGGTCGCCGTGGCCGATCCGTCGAACGAGGCGCCCGGGCCCTTCGAGCACCTGCGCGCGCGCTGGCTGCTCGAGGGGGAGATCGCTGCCGAGGCAGCGAAAAATGCTCGCCCGGAGGATCTCGTCCCCATTCGCGCGAGCGTGCAGGAGATGCAGAACCGCGTCCGGAAGAGCGTCGACACCGAGGAGTCCGACCGCGCCTTTCACTGCGGCATCGCCAGAGCGACGCACAACAGCGCGCTGGTTCCCGTCGTGCAGCATCTCTGGGACCTCGGCCGCGGCGCCATTTGGAAGCGCATGGAGCACCACTTCCAGACGCACGAACTGCGCAACGCCGCGCTGGAGGACCACCGCGCCATTTTGGACATGCTGGAGGCGTCGGATGCGCGCGGTGCACGCGCGGCCATGCGGCACCACTTGGATCGCGTTGCTCGCGAATTCAGCCGGCACTGGGACCTGCTGCAAGAAACCGAAACGACGACGACCCCGCTCGTTTCGGCCAAGAAGAACAGAGGATCGCAACAACGATGACGACCAACGGACTTCTCTCGAACGACCGGCTCTTTCCCCCCGACCCCACGGAGCGGGCCATCGCCCGCCGCCTCTACGAGCAGGTGCGTGCGCTTCCCATCGTGAGCCCGCACGGCCACACCGACCCGGCGTGGTTTGCCAACGACGAGCCGTTCCCCGATCCGGCGCAGCTGCTCATCATTCCGGATCATTACATCTTCCGTATGCTCTACAGCCAGGGCATCTCCCTCGAATCCCTCGGGGTGCCGGGCCGGAAGGGAAACACCGGAGAGAGAGACCCGCGCAAGATATGGCGCCTCTTCGCGGAGAATTGGTACCTATTCCGCGGCACGCCCTCGCGCATGTGGCTGACCCATGCCCTGAACCAAGTCTTTGGCATCTCCGAGCGCCTGACACCGGTGTCCGCCGACCGTATTTACGATCGCATCGCCGAGTGCCTGCGCCTTCCCGAGTACCGCCCGCGCGCTCTGTTCGAAAAGTTCGGCATCGAGGTGCTGGCCACGACGGAGTCGCCGCTCGATCCGCTGGCGCACCACCAGAAGATTCGCGAATCGGGTTGGTCCGGCAGGGTCATCACTGCCTACCGTCCCGATCCGGTGGTGGACCCGGAATACGATGGATTCCGCGACAACGTGGCGCAGCTGGGCCAGATCACCGGGGAAGATACGACGAACTGGAAGGGCTATTTGAATGCGCTGGCGAACCGCCGGCACTATTTTGCCTCGTTCGGTGCCACGTCGACCGATCATGGGCACCCCACCGCCGCCACGTTCTCGCTTTCCCTTTCCGAGTGCGAATCCTTGTTCCGCAAAGCCATCCAAGGGCAGCTCGCCGGGCCGGAGGCGGAGCGCTTCCGCGGGCAGATGCTCACGGAAATGGCACGCATGAGCATCGATGATGGGCTGGTGATGCAGATTCATCCCGGCTCGTACCGGGATCACAATCCGTCCGTGTACCAGGGCTTCGGGAAGGACAAGGGCGCGGACATTCCGACACGCACCGATTACGTGCGTGCACTCAAGCCGCTGCTCGAGCGGTTCGGGAACGACCCGCGCCTTTCGCTCATCGTGTTCACCTTGGACGAGACCACGTATTCGCGTGAGCTGGCGCCGCTCGCCGGTCACTATCCGGCCATGAAGGTGGGCCCGGCGTGGTGGTTCTTCGACAGCCCGGAAGGGATGCGGCGCTACCGCGAAAGCGTGACGGAAACGGCGGGATTCTACAACACGGTCGGCTTCAACGACGATACGCGCGCCTTCCTATCGATCCCGGCACGCCACGACGTAGCACGGCGCGTCGATTGCGCCTTCCTGTCCAAATGGGTCGCCGAGCACCGTCTCGACGAAGACGACGCCGCCGAACTGGCCGTCGACCTCGCCTACAACCTGGCGAAACGCGCCTACAAGCTTTAGATTTTGGCCGCGGGAGGAGCCGCAATGAGTAGTTCGCCTTTGTTGAAACTCCACCCGCGCGACGACGTGCTCATCGCCAAGGTTCGATTGCCCGCCGGCACCGTGGTGGAGACGGAAGAGGGTCCTGTTCCGCTGGCGCAGACCATTGGAGCCGGGCACAAGGTGGCATACCGGGCACGTGCGATGGGGGAGCCGGTTCATCGCTACGGACAGGTCATCGGTTTGTGCACGGCGCCCATCCATCCGGGCGAACACGTTCACGTGCACAACCTTCGTGCGGTGGCCTTTCCCCGTGGCGAGCGGCCGGCCGACCCCGCGCGCACGATCGCGGCGCGTGCCACGCCAGAGCCCACGCGCTTCTTCGAGGGATACCTGCGCCCCGATGGGCGCGTGGGCACGCGCAACTACGTGGCGATTCTCTCCACGGTCAACTGCTCGGCCACGGTCAGCCATCGCGTGCGGGACCACTTTCGCGACGTTTCGCGCGACTACCCCAACGTGGACGGTGTGATTGCATTGACCCACAAGAGCGGCTGCGGGCTCGTCTCCGGCGGGGACGATCATGCGACGCTCGAGCGAGTGCTGGCCGGCTATGCGCACCATCCGAACATCGCGGCCTACGTGGTCATCGGCCTTGGCTGCGAGGTCGCACAGGCCGCCCCCATGGCCCAGCGACACCGCCTGTCGCTGCTCGACTCTGGACGCGCGCCGCCCATCATCGGTATTCAGCAACACGGCGGAACACGAAAGGCGATAACCGCCGCCATCGAGGCCATTTCGCAATTGTTGCCCCTGGCCAATTTCGCACGCCGCACCACGCGGTCCGCCAGCGATTTGATCCTGGCCACGAATTGCGGCGGCTCCGACGGATACTCGGGGATCACCGCCAACCCTGCCCTCGGCGCGGCCGTGGACGAATTGGTGCGACTCGGCGGGACGGCCGTCCTTTCGGAGACGACCGAGATCTTCGGCGCCGAGCACTTGCTCATGGCGCGCGCCGAAAGCGAAGCCGTCGCCCGAAAGCTGCAAGAGCGCGTCGATTGGTGGAAAGCCTATTTGGCCTTGCACGGCGCCGACGTGGGCAGCAATCCATCGCCCGGCAACATGGCCGGTGGCATCAGCACCATCGCCGAAAAGTCGTTGGGCGGAATCGCCAAGGGCGGGACGACTCCCCTGGTCGATGTCGTCGAGTACGCGGAGCGAATCACGAAGAAGGGATTCGTCTACATGGATACACCGGGCTACGATCCCGTCTCCGTCACCGGCCTGGTCGCCGGCGGCGCGAACATGGTGTGCTTCACCACGGGGCGCGGCTCCGTCTTCGGAAGCAGGCCGGTTCCTTCGTTGAAGCTGGCGAGCAACTCGGCGTTGTTCCAGCACATGGAGGACGACATGGACATCGACTGCGGCGTGGTGCTCGATGGCACCCCCGTGGAAGAAGTGGGTCGGCGCATCCTCGACGAAGTTCTCGCCGTCGCGTCGGGAAAGAAGACCAAGAGCGAATTGGCCGGCATGGGGGAGGCGGAATTCGCCCCGTGGATGCGCGGCCCCACCCTCTAACTTCGACCGAACCGAAAGTGTCGAGACTTTTACGAAACCCAAATCAGTAGCGTTAACCGCGGAGAGACGATGGACCCTCGCACACTGTTCGCCGACGTACGACGCTATCCAGGCCAGTACATGCTTGATCCGTCGTTCGATGAGGCCGTCGCCTTCGTCCAGGGCGTCGACGCCGGACATGCCTGGTGTCTGCTCCCCGGCTTCAAGGAATGGCTCGTCGTGACGTTCGACGGCAGTACGAGCCTTTCCTGGGTCGCACTGGTTCTGCGGGCAGCGTTCCCGGAGACCCCCACCGCGTGGGACAAGTCGAAATTGACGGCGGAGCAGAAGAAGATCGGGTTCGATCTTCTGTTTCTGCTGCTCGACGACTTTTTCGTGATGCGGAGTCAATCGGACGGCCTTCGGACCATCTTCGATCGGTACACGCGCTGGATCCACGAGCGGGCATGACCAGCCTTCTTCGATTGTCGCGCAAAGGGACGGTGCCTCCCGACGCCGTACACCGTTTCCCGTTCGTCGTGCCGGCGATTCGTACGCTCGACACACTGGATCTCCGTGCGCCGGTCACGTTCTTCGTCGGCGAGAATGGCTCGGGCAAATCGACATTGCTCGAGGCGATGGCCTGCGTGACCGAGCTTCCATCGTTGGGCAGCGACGACGCTGGCGCCGACGAAACACTCGCGCCCCAGCGCGAGTTGGCCGGTGATTTGCGCCTCGCGTGGAGCCGGCGCTCGCGCCGTGGTTTTTTCCTTCGGGCCGAGGACTTCTTCGGGTACCTGCGGCGGCAGGCCCGCAACGACGCACGTGTCCTGCGCGAAAAGCTCGAGCTCGAGGGTCTGTTCACGGACGACGGCGGCGACGCCTCGACCACGCGGCACGTCGACGAACGCTTCGCGGCGCGCCACGTTGGACGCTACGATGCGCGCTCGCACGGGGAAAGCTTCATCGAGCTATTCACGGAGAGGGTGCAATCGGGCGGCCTGTATTTGCTCGACGAGCCCGAGGCACCCCTGTCGCCAAAGCGCCAGTTGGAGTTTCTGCGGATCGTCCGACGCGCGACGAAAGCCGACGCGCAGTTCATCATCGCAACGCACTCGCCCATTCTCCTGGCATGCCCCGGCGCGCGCATCTTCAGCTTCGACGAAACGCCCATCCGCGCCGTCGCCTACGATGCGTTGGAGCACGTGAGGGTCACCCGCGACTTCCTGAGCGATCCGGCGAAGCACCTCGAAGACCCCTGAAACGGCGTGCCACTGGCCTTGCGCGCCATTGGCGCGGAGTGCTCGGCGCCGCGTGTGCACGCGGTGTGCAAGGGATGCCCACTGTGCAAGGGCTGGCGGCTGTGATTGGGCGGCGTGGGCTACTTCCCATTGCGACGGGAGCACTCGTTCTCCTGGGCGTGCCATTGTTCTTGGCACTCGACCGACACCTGCCGCCGCCCTGGCGCGAGCGCCCGCTCCCCTTCGAGCTGGTGGCGGTGCTCGGCGCGGCCATCGCCATCGTGTATGCCCGACGCGCGCCACGGCAGCAGCTCGTGGCCTTCGGATGCGCCATTGCATCCAGCGTCAATGCGGGCATCGTCATTGGCTATCTCCGATTCGGTTACCATCAGCTTCCCCGCCCGCCTGCAGCATTTCCCATCGGCACGCACATGCAGCCGCTCACGTTGGCCGACCAAAATGGGGCGAATGTCGATGTGTCGGGTGCCAAAAGCCCAGTATTGCTGGTGGTCTTTCGCGGCGCGTGGTGCCCTTCCTGCCGCGCGGAGTTGGACCGGCTCGCGCAGCAGGTACCGCGCTTCGCATCGACGGGCATTCGCGTTTATGGCATCAGCACCGATCCGCCGGATGCACTCTTGCACTTGCAGCAATCGCAGAAGCTGCCCTTCTCCTTGCTCTCGGACCCGGAGCAAAAGGCGACCACCCTTTGTGGGACGTCCATGCACTGTCTGCTGTTGTTCGATCGTCGGGACATGCTGCGATGGGGCGGATACAGCGAAACTTGGCGCGACCCGCCGCGGTACGAGGAAGTACTCCAAGCCGCGTATCACCTACTCTAATTCGCAAATAAGGACGGTGCGAGACTTGCTGGTCACTTATTCGCCGAGTCCGCGCGACTCGCTTGGAAAGGACATGAGCATGCACCTTTACGCAATGGCTAGGTTGACGATGTTGGTAGGGGGGATTGGTGCTGGCCTCATTTCCGGCTGCTCCAGCGACGGCGATTCCCAAGATGGAGATAGTACGTTTACGGGCGGTGGTGGGAACGATTCACCCCCTCCCCTGGAGGATCGTGATTTCGCCACCCCACTCGTCGTGCCGGCGACACTGACGCCATTGGCCACCGCAGCGGCCGCTGACGCTGACGCCTACCATCTGACCATCAAGCCGGGGACTGCGCAGATGAAACCCGGTCGGGCGACGCCCATCGTCGGATTCAATGGCATCTTCCCCGGCCCCACGATCATCGCCACACGCGGGCGGCCCACCCAGGTAACGCAAACGAACGCGTGGAACGAGAGGGTGACTGTTCACAATCACGGGCACAAGGTCGCCGCCGAAAGCGACGGGCACCCCGTCGATTACATCACACCGGGCACGTCGAAGGTCTACACGTATCCCAACGACCAACCCGGAGGGACCTTCTGGTATCACGATCATACGATGGATGTGACGGGGCGCCACGTTTACGGCGGCCTCGCGGGCTTTTACATCATTCACGATCCGGCGGAAGACGCGCTCAATCTGCCATCGGGCGCGTACGACGTACCGCTCTTGCTGCAGGACAAGACGTTCAACGCCAACAACACGACGGTATTCGACGAGCGAGCCATCGGTGCGGGCTTTCATGGAGATACGGCCGTGGTCAACGGTGTCGTCAATCCGTTTCACGAAGTGGCCACTCGAAAATACCGTTTTCGCCTACTGAACGGCGCCAACGCTCGCGAGTGGCAATTGCGATTCCTCGTCGCCGGCTCGAGCACACCCCTTCCCTTCAAAGTCATCGCCTCGGACGGTGGATTGCTGGCCGCGCCGGTCAACACCACGACCTTGTCCATGGCCCCCGGCGAACGCTACGACATCGTGGTCGACTTCGCGAACATCCCAGTCAACACGCGAGTCACCATGGCCAATACGGCCTCGTCGCAGTCTCGCGACGACGATGACCGTCGTGGTGGCGGTGGCGGTGGCGGTGGCCGCGGCCGGGACATTCCCTCGCTGATGCAATTCGTCGTGGCACGCCAGGAAGCCGACACGAGCACGGTGCCCGCCAAGCTGGCCAACATCACGCGGTACAAAGAAACCGATGCCAAGTCTCGTGCAAACGTCTCATTGAGCTTCAACAACGGCGATTGGGGCATGAACGGCCGCTCCTACGATCCGGGGCGCATCGATCTGACGTCCAAGCTCGATACCGTGACGATTTGGACCCTGAAAAACGATTCGGGCTTGATGCACCCGTTCCACAAGCACCTGGTCGAATTCAACGTTCTCGACATCAACGGCCAGCCGCCCCCTCCCGAGATGCGTGGCCTCAAGGACACCGTGGCGGTGCCCGGAAGGGGTACGGCGCGCATCATCTTCAAGAACGAAGGGTTCACCGGCACGTACGTGTTCCACTGCCACAAGCTGGAACACGAAGATCACCGGATGATGCTTCAAGAGGGCGTCACTCGGTAACCGCGCGGCGCGCGAGAAGCGCTACGAGCGCGGTGTCGTGCTCGATACGCCGCACGCGCTCGGTGTCCCCTTCGTGCCGCGGCAGCTTCATGCGATTGCCACGTTGCCGCGGCGCGGCGTTTGTGTCCGCCGAGGCGGGCGAGCTTGCGGACTGAGTGCTATGGTTCGGCTCGAAGCGATGAGTTCGACGATCGAAGCATTGGTGGCAGCATTGCGCGGGCGCAAGGTCGCCGTGTTGACGGGCGCCGGCGTGAGCACCGAATCGGGGATTCCCGATTATCGAAGTCCCGATTCCCTGGCACGGGCACGGCGGCCCATTCAGGGCCCCGAATTCGTTCGCTCCGCACCGCTTCGCCGGCGCTACTGGGCCCGCGCCATGGTCGGCTGGGAGCACTTTCGATTGGCCCGTCCGGGACGCGCACACATGGCGCTCGCGCAGCTCGAGGCACGCGGAATCGTGAGCCGCGTCATCACGCAGAACGTGGACCGGTTGCATCGCGTCGCGGGGAGCCAGGACGTCATCGAGCTGCACGGGGCTCTGGCGGAGGTCATCTGCTTGGATTGCGGAAGCCTCGAGGATCGCGACGCCCTGCAGGCGCGCATGCGTACGCTCAACACGGGATGGCTCGACGGTCCCACGCCGATCGCCCCCGACGGCGATGCCGAGCTTCCGGACGACATGGTGGCACGCTTCCAGGTGCCCGATTGCCTCCCATGCGGCGGCGTGCTCAAGCCGCGGGTCGTCTTCTTCGGCCACAACGTGGAGCGGCCCATCGTCGAACGGGCGTACGCCACCGTCGACGAGGCCGACGTGCTTCTCATCGCGGGGACATCGCTCGCGGTCTTCTCCGGCTACCGCTTTCTCGTGCGCGCCGCCAACCGCGGCATCCCCATCGCAATCGTGAACCGCGGCCCCGTCCGCGGTGAGGAGCGCGCCACATTGAAGATCGAGGCCAGCACCGGGGAAACCCTGGCCGCGCTCGAATCGGCACTAAGCACCGCCGCGTAACATGCAGGCCGTCATCTTCGTCGGCATCCAGGCCTCGGGAAAATCGACCTTCTTCCGCGAGCGCTTCGCCGACTCGCACGTGCGCATCAACATGGACATGCTGCGCACCCGGCACCGCGAAGAGCTCTTGCTGCGCGCCTGCATCGAAGGCCAACAGCGCTTCGTCGCCGACAACACGAACCCCACCATCGAGGAACGCAGCCGCTACATCGTGCCCGCCAAACGCGCAGGCTTCCGCATCACCGGCTACTACTTCACCGCCCCCATCGACGAGGCCCTCCGCCGCAACGCCACCCGCGACGCCCCCCAGCGCATCCCCGAAATAGCCATCCGCGGCACCCGCAACCGCCTCGTCCTCCCTTCCCTCGCCGAAGGCTTCGACGAATTATTCCACGTCCGCCCCGACGCCACCGGCGGCTTTTTCTTGGAGAACTGGGTCGACGAAGTTCGATGATCGACCTGCACGACCATCCATAAGCCACCCCCCAAATACCAAAACCCCTCGCCACGGGGATTTGGGGCTTGGGGTCTTTGGGGTTTGGCCCTTGGGTATTCCCGGCCTCGCCCGACCTTGCAGCCGAGCAATAGGTTCAGCTTTGCAATGTCTCCAGAAAGGGTTATGTAGGCGCCCCCCTTTCATTTGGAGACAGAGTAGTGAAGCTTCGTTCCGTCTTTCTTGCACTCATTCCCATGGTCCTCGGCAGCGCCGCATGCTCGGGGCCAGATGGTGCTCCGGTCGCGGAAACGCGCGCAGCGGCGGCACCCCTCTCGGAGGGGTCTGCAAAGGAGTATGTGGACATCACGCAGCACCTCACCGAGGCGGCAGCGGTCGATGCGTGGTATGCGCTGGTTTCCACGCTGAAACGCAACTTCGATGACCGCTGTGGGGACACGTTTTGCGAGGGGGAATTCAGCAACGTCGAGTCGCTTCGCTACCGATGCTCGGTCGAGAAGGCTTCGGGAACGCTCGGGACGTGCGTTTGGGTCTTTGCCGCCAGCAACGAGGGCGTCACGACATCAACGGGTGACATCGCAGTCGATACGCAGACGTGGCGCTGCAAGACGCCGCTTGCGGCCAATACTTCGGTGCAGGATTTCCTGAGTGCGCTTTCCGGCGATCACCCCATGGACGCAAAACTGCCCGGCACCACCCAATCGATTTACGACGGCTTGACGAATTGCCTGTAAGATCCGCACATGGATCTCAAGGGCACGCAGTTGGTCGGCAGGGGCTCGGCGGGCGAGATTCTCGAGCCCGCGCAGGTCGAAAGCATCCTCCACGACGCACTGACACCGCTTACCTTCGATGGAAAGCGAGTGCTCGTCGTCATCCCCGACGGTACCCGCACCGCCCCGGTGCCCTTGATCTTTCGCCTCTTGTGCGACGCACTCACCCCGCGCACCCAGGCGCTCGACTTTCTCATTGCCTTGGGCACCCACCCGCCCATGACCGAACCGGCAATCGAGCGGCTCGTAGGTATGCCGGCGGGCGAGCGCGCGAAGCGCTATCCGCAGGTACGGATATTCAATCATCGCTACGATGATCCGGAGTCGCTGCGCACGTTCGGAACCATTTCCGAGAAGGAGACGGAGGTCCTCACCGGCGGGCTCCTGAGCCGCGAAGTGCCCGTGCGCCTGAATAGGCTCATCGGCGATTACGACAACGTCATCCTCTGCGGCCCCGTGTTTCCGCACGAGGTGGCAGGCTTCTCCGGCGGCGCGAAATACCTCTTCCCCGGTGTCGCGGGGCCCGAGATCATCGACTTTTCGCATTGGCTCGGCGCGCTCTGCACCAGCATGGCCACCATCGGCGTGCGCGATACGCCGGTGCGACGGGTGATCCATCGGGCCGCCGAGTTCATGCCGTGCGAAGTGCTCTGCCTCACGATGGTGCTCGACGGCGATCGCCTGCACGGCGTTTGGTTCGGGGCGCACCAAGACGCATTCGTCGCCGCGTCGGAGCTGTCGCGGGAACTCAACGTGCTTCGCGTGCCCAAGCCTTTCCGACGCGTGCTCTCCATGCCCGCAGCGCGCTACGAGGATTTGTGGACCGCCGCAAAAGCGGTTTACAAAACGGAGCCGGTCATTGCCGACGACGGCGAGGTCATCGTCTATGCGCCGCACCTGCGCGAAGTGTCCTTCACCCACGGCGAATGGATCGACCGCGTCGGTTACCACGTGCGCGATTACTTCCTCGCGCAATGGGATCGCTTCCGCGACATGCCGTGGTCCATCTTGGCGCATAGCACGCACGTCCGCGGCAGCGGCACCTACGACGCCGCGCGAAGTCTCGAGCAACCGCGCATCCGCGTGACCTTGGCCACCGGCATTCCCGAGGAGCGATGCCGCCGCATCGGGCTGGGCTACCGCGATCCGAAGACCGTCGACGTCGCCGATTTCACCGACGATCCCGATGCGCTCGTGGTCCGACACGCCGGCGAAAAGCTGTATCGCCTGATGTAGAGGTCCGGCCAACGGCGGCCTTTGCGCAGCGAGCGGTTCACGCTGCAGCGAACGGCGGAGCGACCTCGGCGGATGGCGCAATGCATCCGTCGAATCCAGGCCAAGCGGACCGCAGATCGAGATATGGAGAAGGCCATGCAGAAGCTGGGTCTCTCCGTATTCGGTATTTCCCTCGCCATCATCGGCTGCCAGGCACACGACGCCACCATGCCGCCCGCAACCACGAGCCCCACCGCGGCGCAGCCTCCGGCGTCAACGGCGACCGCCGAAGCTCCGCCGAAGGCGCCGACCCTGCGCCTGGCCGAGACGATTCGTCCGACGGCCTACGACGTGGCCCTCGCAGTGGTGCCCACGGAGCAGCGCTTCGATGGCCGCATCACCATCGCCATCGAGTTGAGTGCTCCGTCCAACGTGGTCTGGCTCAATGCCGCAGGCCTCGACGTGCGCTCGGCCACCGTCGATGGAATGCCGGCGAAGGTGCTGCCGGGCGGCGACGACTTCGTGGGCATCCAGCCGCAAAAGCCCCTCGCCGCCGGCAAAGCGACATTGGTGCTCGATTATGCGGGCGAGATCTCGCGCAAAAGCTCCAATGGCCTTTTCTCGCAGAAGGAAGGCGAGAATTGGTACGTCTTCACGCACTTCGAGCCGCTCGATGCGCGCCGCGTGTTCCCCTGCTTCGACGAGCCCTCGTTCAAGGTACCGTGGAAGATCCGCCTCAAGGTCAAACGCGATCACATGGCGCTGGCCAACACGCCCGCCGTCTCGGAAAAGATTGAAGGCGATTACAAAGTCGTTCAATTCGCGGAAACGAAGCCGCTGCCCAGTTACTTGATTGCCATGGGCGTCGGTCCCTTCGACGCGGTGGACGCCGGACCGGCGGGAAAGAATCGCACCCCGGTGCGGGTCATCGTTCCGCGCGGGCGGGGCGCGGAGGCACGCTTCGCCAAAGAGGTGTCGCCGCAGGTGCTCAACGAGCTCGAGGCCTACTTCGGTATCCCCTACCCTTACGAGAAGCTCGACGTCATCGACGTGCCGCTGATCGGCGGCGCCATGGAGAACCCGGGACTCATCACCTTCAGCCAGCGGCTCATTCTCTCGCCGCCGGATCGCGAGACCACGCGCTTTCGCCGCGCCTACACCAGTGTGGCCACGCACGAATTCGCGCACCAATGGTTCGGTGACCTGGTGACCACCGCGTGGTGGGACGATATCTGGCTCAACGAGGCCTTCGCCACGTGGATGACCAGCCATATCCTCGAAAAGTGGAAGCCCGAGTGGAACGAGAAGTCCGATCGCGTGCGCACCACGGCCAATGCTATGCGCAGCGATAGCCTGGTCAGCGCGCGCAAGATTCGGCAGCCCATCGTCACCAAGGACGACGCGGCCAATGCCTTCGACGACATCACGTACCGCAAGGGCGCCGCCGTCATTCGCATGTTCGAGAACTGGGTCGGCCCCGAGGTTTTCCGCGCGGGTGTGAAGCGCTACCTCGCGCAGTATTCGCACAACGTGGCCACGGCCGATCAGTTCCTCGGCGCCGTGTTCCAGGGCGAGCAGGCACCGGTGGCCAAGGCGTTCGGCACCTTCCTCAATCAGCCGGGCGTGCCGCTGGTGAACGCATCGCTGAAGTGCGATGCCGGCGCACCGCCCAAGCTGGCGCTTTCGCAGGAGCGCTATCTGCCGCTCGGCTCCGAGGGAAGCGCGGAGCAAAAGTGGCAAGTGCCGGTGTGCGCGAAGTACCCGGGCGCGAAGGGCGAGGCTGTCGCCTGCACGTTGCTCTCGGAATCGCGCGGAGAGCTGGCCCTTTCGGAGGCGACCTCGTGCCCGGCCTGGGTCAACGCCAATGCCGATGCCCGCGGCTATTACGAAGTGCGCTACGAGGGCGAACTGCTGCAAAAGATGCTCTCGGACGGTGCCAAAAAGAGCCTCACGGCGCCGGAAAAAGTGTCGCTCTTGTACGACTTGGGCGCCCTCGTGCAAAACGGCAAGGTCTCGTACGCCGACGTCTTGGCGGCCGTTCCCAAGCTGGCCGGCGATCCATCCCGCTCCGTTGCGTTGGCAACCGTCGAACTGGTCGCGGGCCTGCGCGATTCCGAGATGTTCCCTGCGGAGCTGCGCCCGGCGTATGCGCGCTTCATCCGCGAGACCTACGGCGCGCGCGCGAGCAAGCTGGGGTTCGCCGCGCGGCCCGGTGAAGATGACGAGACGCGCCTTTTGCGGCAATCGCTGGTGAGCCTCGTGGCCGACCAAGGCGAGGACGCGAACTTGCGGGCGCAGGCGAAGAAGCTCGCCGTGCGATGGCTCGACGAGCGCAAGGGCATCGATGCCGACATGGTGGAAACGGTGCTCGGCATTGCCGCGAAGGCCGGGGACCGCGCGCTGTTCGACCGCGCACTGGCCGCGGCGCGCAAGACGGCCGATCGCCGCCAGCGAAGCGAGATCCTCGCGGCCATGGGCCAATTCCGCGATCCGGAGGTGGTGCGTGCGGCGTTGCCGCTCACGCTGTCGGACGACTTCGACGCGCGCGAATCGTCGACGTTGCTCTGGGGCGCCGTTGGTTCGCCGGCGACGCGCCAGCTCGCGTACGACTTCGTGAAGCAGAACTTCGATGCACTGACCGCGCGGCTTCCGCGGAATGCGGGCGCGCAATTGGCACGCATCGGCAGCTCCTTCTGCGACGACGCGCACCGCGCCGACGTGGAAAGCTTCTTCCGCGAGCGCTCGACGCGCTACATGGGCGGGCCGCGCATTCTGGCGCAGACGGTGGAGTCGGTGAAGCTTTGCAGCGCATACCGCAGCGTGCAGGCGCCGAACGTGGCGAACTTCCTTCAGAAGCGAAAGCTCTGATCGTGCGGCCGCGGGGGGAGTCTTCGCGCTGGGTGCGGGCCTGCTGACCGCGAGCGTGGCGGCGTGTGCAACGCCGCCACCTGGAACGAGGGTGACTCGCGCAAGTCGGCCAACGTTTTTCCGAGGGCGCCATTTACATGGAGCCGCCGGATGCACAGGTCTATGAGGGACGCGAGGCGCTGTACGGCTTCTTTGGCGGGCAAATGCAGCCCTCCCCATCGTGATCGTACGATTGCGCGCGGGAAGGATTGACCGCTGGCGCGAATACCAGCAGCCTTCGACATTGGACTGGACCAACTTTACCGGCAAGAGCCACTTCTAGAACCCACGTTTCGAGCCTCATGCAGACCGTCGACCCGCCGCAATCACCCATTCGCTCGTGGAAGGCATTCGGCGTCCAATACTTCATGATCGTGGTCAGCATCCTCACGGCGCTGGGCTTCGAGCAGGTGGTGACGAACGTTCGCCGCACCAGCGGCGCCGAGGACGCGCAGCGGGAGATCGAGGAAGAGTTACGAAAGAACCTCAAAGATGTTCGAGAGAGCTACCAATCGAACGCCGGGCGGCTCACGGACCTGGAGGCTTGGGACGGCGAGGCAATTCGCGAGTTCGGCTCGGCCACGCCCAACCCGGCGAACCAACAGCGGTTGATCGCCTCTGCGCAAGGCTTGTGGAAACGCAACAGCATTTGGACCCCCACGTTGCAGCACGCGGCATGGGACGTTGCCATTGCCAATCAATCTGCGGGCCACATTCCGACGCCGACACTACGAAAGTACGCGACCGCGTACACCGCCCAGCATGACTCCGAGGAGTTCACGCGGCTCAATTTCCTCACGACCCTGGACGAAGGCCATTTGATCAATGTCATGGCGGACGCGGATCTCGGAAAGGCCACCGGGCAGGACGTGCTGCGCGCTACGCGACAGCTCATCCTCGTACTGAAGCAGACGCAAAATCATCTACGGCACCTCGAGCAGGAGCTTGTGCCGGCTCTGCCCGGCGAAAGCGCCACCCTCCGCAACCCTGCCCCTCCTGCCAGCACAGCCGCAGCTCGATAGCGCGCACCTCATCCGTTCGTGCCGGTCGCATGTGTCGCATAAACACGCACGGACCAGCACCTAAAGTGGCGTCCGTCGCTGCAATGGCGCGTTGCGTGCGCTACATTTAAGCAGAAGCATATTCTAAAATGGCGCTGGTACATCCATCACCTCGGATTGGCGCCGGAGCTCAATGAGGGGGTTCATGTCCGAATCAGTACGCCGTCGATCGCCAAGCCCCACCGGCGAAACGGTGCTCACGGTCGATGTGGCGCGTTGGCCGATCGTCGTTTTGACCTACGCGGGCAAGCCATCGCTGGCACAGCTGGCCAGCCACCTTCGCGAGCTCGAGGAAATGGTCCTCTCGCGCAAAGAGCGCTTCGTTCAGATCATCGACCAGACCCATGGCGAGGTCCCGGACGCCATGCAGCGCGCCCTCATCGCCGAACACCAGGCCAAAATGGAGGAGCAGTACGCACAGTACTGCGTTGGCGAAGCGTACATCTGCACGTCCCGCATGCGCAGCGCCATGATCGCGGTCTTCTGGCGCGCCAAACCGCACTACGCCTACACCTTCGTCAACACCTTCGCCGAAGCCGCCCGCTGGGCACGCCAACGCTGGTACGAAGCCACGCGCTAGACGAATCAGAGAGATTCACAGGAAGACGGGAAGACGGGAAGGTTTTGTGGGGATTCAATCGGCACCGTAGGCCAGCGGAACCCCCGAAAAAGCGTTCCGTGCTGGCTCGCGCCGAAACTCCTTCCCGTCTTCCCGTCTTCCTGTGAATTCTCCTACTCGCTAAATGCCGTTCATTGTCTCGGCCATGAGCCAGTCGACGACGTGTTTCGCGTCCTTCGTCTTGTCGAACACTTCGATCTGGCGTTGGGCGCTCGAACCGTTCTTGGCGATCTCCAGGATGCGCTCCATATGGTCGTGCGTCTTGAAGATGTCCGTGGCCTCCGAGATGAGCTCCACCATTTCGGGGATCAGCTCGGAGAACGGACGCTCGGCCTGCTGGCCGAAGTCGATCAGCCGGGCACCGGTGCCGAAGCGCACGGCACGCCACTTGTTCTCTTCGATCAAGCTGCGCGGGTAGCTCCGCCAGGACGTGTTGCGCCGGTACATCAGGTAAAGCTTGGCCATCAGCGCCTGCACCAAGGCCGTCACGGCGATGGTGTCGCGCATGTTCGTCGGCATGTCGCAGATGCGAATTTCGACGGTGTCGTAGAGGTAGTGCGGACGAACGTCCCACCAGATCTTCTTGCCGTTGTCGATGCAACCGGTCTTGATCAAAAGATCGGTGAAGTTCTGCAGCTGCTGCGGGCTCTCGAACTCGTCGGGGATGCCCGTGCGCGGAAAGCGCCGGAAAATCTGCGAGCGCGTGCTCAAAAGCCCCGTCTTGCGCCCCAGCCACAGCGGCGACGAACACGTGAGCGCCAAAATGTGCGGCAGGAAATAGCGCACTTGGTTGGCCAGGGCGATGGCCACCGATTTGTCCTTGATGCCGACGTGGATGTGCAGCCCGAAGATGAGGTTCTCGCGCGCCACGTCCTGCATGTCGTGCACGAGCGTGTGGTACCGATCGTTGTCGGTGATGTCCTGCACGCGCCAATCGCTGAACGGGTGCGTGGAGGCGGCCACGATGCGCAGCCCCCCCTTTCGCGCCAATCGATCGAGCTCGCCGCGCATCTCGACGAGCTCGGACCGGACGGTGTTCACGTCGGGACAGACCGATGTGCCCACCTCCACCATGGATTGATGCATCTCGGTGCGCACCCGCTCGCGGAGCACGCTTTTGCCATCTTCCAAAATCCGCGAGATATAACTCCGTAGTTCACGCGTTTCCGGGTGAACGATTTGATATTCTTCTTCGACACCCAACGTAAACTGGCCATCAATCATATGGTGCTACCCCCCGCCAATCAGGCTCGTGGGATGGGATTTTCCAAGTACCTCTGATACGCGTGCACGGTCGGGTTCTTCCTGCCTTCGCGAGCGCACTCGATGGTGAAGCGCGCCATCTCGTCGACGACCATGTGGAAGTACCGGGGGAGAATCGACCGAACGCACATATCTGGGGCGGGATTTGTAAAGTCGATGGCGTAAGGGACGCCATCCTTGCAGGCGAATTCCACGGAGTTCATATCGTAGCCGAGCGCATGGTTGAGCGCCCAGCAGCCATCCAGGATTTTCTGCTCGAGGGCCTTGGGGAGGAAGTTTTCCGCCTCGATGTAGCAGCGACGGCGCGGGTCGTACTTGATCGGCAAAGTGAACTTTTTACCAATGCATATACAGCGCACGTATTCGTCGAAATCGATGAACTCCTGCAAGGTCATCACGAGCTGGCCGCTCGCGTTGTAGTCGCGCAGCAATTCATCCATGTTGTTGACGCGCGACACGTTTTTCCAGCCACCGCCGTCGGCCGGCTTCAAGATGGCGGGGAACTTCACGTAATCGGCGATGCGTTCCCAATCGAGGGGGTATTCCAAATTGCGCAGCGACCGACTCGGGTCGATGTCGGGGATGTAGCTCTGCGAGGGCAGCATCACCGTGCGCGGGACGGTCACCCCGAGCTTGGCAGCCAGCGAGTAGCCGAAGAATTTGTCATCGGCGCTCCACCAGAGTGGGTCGTTGATGACGTATGTACCTGCAAGCATCGCGGCCTTGAGGTGAAACCGATAGTACGGCACCTGGTGGCTCAGACGGTCGACCAACACGGCGTACGGTGATTTGTATCGCTCGGGGGTTCCGCCGAACTTCGCGTATTCCGCGCGAAATCCGGGCGTTTCGTTGACCTTTGCGATGAAGGCCGGGGGGAAAGTGTCCTCGTAACCGACGATGAGTCCAATTCGTTCTGTCACAGCTTTGCGACTTTACACCGACAGAAGCGGTGTGTGCCAGCGCGTCCGTGGCGGGGAAACATCGGAAACCCCAGCACATTGCCCGGGGTACCGATCCCGTGCGCACGGAAAAAAGCGGCGTGCACACATCGAACACCACAGGACCCCTTTGCGCCCTTCTGATGAGGCACGCGTCGCCCTATCGTCCCGCGCCATGAGATCTTCGTTAATACCGACCCGGTTGGGGCTTTGCGTCATTCTTTCATGCGCTGCGCTGGGGTGTGGCCCGTCGACATCGACGCCGGCGTCCTCGCCTCCCGCCACGGGAACGACGCCCGCGACGGAGACCGCGGCGAAGGCACCCGAGGCGCGCACCGAGCGACGGTCCGTGGTGATTGTCTCGCGCAAATCCGGTTCGAGCGTGACGACGTTCGCGCCGGACGGGGCCATCGAGATGGCGTTCGAGTATCTGGAGAATGGGCGTGGGCCGAAAATGACCGTCCGGGCGCGCCTCGCGGCGGACGGAACCTTGGCGTCGTTCGAGGCCAAGGGGACGCGCACCTTCGGCACGGCCATCGATGAGACGTTCGCGGTCGCGGGAAAGCGTGCCCATTGGAAGAGCACGGAGGAGCAAGGCGAGACCGAGGTCGGGGCCCCCGCCTTCTACGTGCCGAATGCGCAGCCACCCGAGGTGACGGCCCTCCTTTATGCGGCGCTGCAGAAGAACGGCGGCAAGATCGCGCTCCTGCCCGACGGCGAAGCGCGGCTGGCGCGCAGCGGGACCTTCACGGCGCGCGCGGGCGGCAAGGAAAAGCGACTGGTCGCATGGGAAATCACGGGCCTCTCCTACACGCCCGTGCGCCTTTGGACGGAGGAAGGCGGCGCGTACTTCGGGATGGTCGACCCGGGACTCTCCTCGGTGCCGGAGGGATGGGAAGACGCGATCGATCCGCTCATCAAGGCGCAGCAGGAGTTCGAGAAGGCGCGCGACCGGGAGTTGGCATCGCGGCTCGCGCACAAGGGCCCGGCCGAGGGGCTCGTGTTCACGCATGCACGCGTGCTGGACGTGGAGCGAAAACGGTGGCTCGACGATCACGCGGTGACGGTGGTGGGCGGGAAGATCGTCGCGGTGGGTCCGACGAAGAGCACCAAGGTGCCGAAGGGCGCCGAGGTCATCGACGCCAAAGGCAAAGCGCTTCTTCCCGGGCTCTGGGATATGCACGCGCACCTCGCGGGGTACCACGGCGTGATGGGCATCGCCTCGGGCGTCACGACGACGCGCGATCTGGGCAACGATCCCGACACCTTGGACGATTTGAAAACGCGCTTCGACGACGGCACCGCGATTGGCCCCCACGTGCTGCGCTCGGGGTTCATCGAAGGGCGCGGCGAGAAGGCCGCGGCGTCGAAGATCACCGCCGAGACGCCGGAGGAGGCGAAGCAAGCCGTCGAGTTTTACGAGCAGCGGCGCTACGAGGGAATCAAGATTTACAATTCGATGAAGCCGGAGCTGGTGCCGCTCCTGGCGAAGTTGGCGCACGAGAAGAAGATGCGCGTGAGCGGCCACGTGCCCGTGCATATGCGCGCCGAGGACGTGGTGCGCGCCGGCTACGACGAGATTCAGCACGTCAATATGCTATTTCTCAATTTCTTCATCGACAAAGACACCGACACACGCACGCCGCTCCGATTTTCCTTAGTCGCGGAAAAGGCGCCGGGGCTCGACCTTCAATCGAAACCCGTCAAAGACTTTCTGAAGCTTCTCGTCGAGAAGAAGACGGTCGTCGACCCTACCGTCTACGCCTTCCTCGATCTGTTCACCGGACGGCCCGGACGTGTGGCCGATGGCCTCGAGCCGATGGTGCGGCGCCTTCCCGTGCAGGTCCGGCGCGAATTCCTCATTGGCGGGCTGGCGGTGCCCGAGGGGAAAGATGCACAATACAAAGAAGCGTACGGCAAGCTTCTGCAGATGGTCAAAACGCTTTACGACGCGAAGATCCCCATCGTCGCGGGGACCGACTCGAATCACTTCGGGCTCGCACTGCACCTGGAGCTCGGACTCTACGTGCGGGCCGGCATTCCCGCGGCCGACGTTCTGCAGCTCGCGACCTTGGGCTCCGCGAAGGTCATGCACCGCGAGAAGACCAGCGGTTCGGTGGCACCCGGCAAGGACGCGGATTTCTTTCTGCTCGAGGGCGATCCCATGGCCCATATCGAGGATCTTCGCCATGTGAACACCACGGTGCGGGGCGGTGTCGTTTATGCGTCCACGCCGCTTTACGAGGCGGTGGGCATCAAGCCTTGACGTCCCCCGACGCGTAACGCCACGCGCCGTCCTCTTTGACGAATTGGGACCGCTCGGTGAACGAGCGGTCCTGCCCGCGTTCGAAGATGCGCGCGTGGAAGAGGACCTCCCCCCGCTCGCCCGATGCCGACGTTTCGCGGATCTCGAGCCCCATGAAGCGCTGTGTTTCGCGGGCCCGGGCGAGCTCGCGGGCCAACGTCTCGAGCGGCACCGCGCGGTCTGGATGATCGGCGGCCAAGGTCTCCACCAGGTACGCCCCCAGGCCCAACGCAAATGCCGCATAGCGGGAGCGCATGAGCGCCTCCGGTGTCGGTGCTTGGGCAGCCCCGGAATGAAACGGCTCGCAACACGCGCCGTAACGGGCGCCCGAATGGCAGGGACAATCGCGGGGTCGCATCTTCGACTTCATCGTCTCATCCGTATGTATATCCTGCTCTGGGTAGGTACGAACGATTCAAGAAATCGTATTTCCCACACTGAACACCTTTTTGTGTAAATAACGCAAATAGTGGTAGAGCTTCCTAGCAACGAAGTCGCAGCCTCGGATACGATGATGTGATTCGGAGACGCTTGATGCTCAACGTCCGACCCCAACGACGCCAAAAGGGGCCGCTCGTCCTTCTCGTGATGCTTCTCGCCTCGGGCTGCGCCGCTTTGGCAGGCCTTGGTGATCTTTCGGAAGGGACGGAGACGCCTGCCCCGGACGGTGGCAATCCGGGCTTCGTGGTGGGCGTGGAACCTTCGACGGTCGTCCTGGCGCCCAAAGAGGATATGACCGTGACGGTCACGCTCGCGGCGAACCCGCCGCTTCGCCAGGACGCGTTCGTCCGCGTGGACGGGCTTCCCCCTGGCGTGACCGCTGGATCCGTTGCCATCGGACGTCCTTCGGGCGGCACCGCCACGGGGACCCTCGTCTTCCACGCCGCCGCGAATGCGGGACCGGTCACCGCCGAGTCGCACGTGATCGCCACGGCGGACCCTTTGCGCGACGAAGCGCCGATCGAGGTTCGCGTACTCGGAGCGCCGGTGGTCTTCGACACGGTACGAACGACGACGTTTCCGGTGCCCGAAGGCGTCACGGCCCTCTACGTGAAAATGTGGGGCGCCGGTGGGGGCGGCGGCATGAACGGTGCGGCCGGCGGGGCGGGCGGCTTCGTTTTCGGGCGCATCGATGTCACGCCGGGCGAGGTGCTCACGTTGCGCATTGGCGGCGGCGGCGGGGCCGGCACCGGCAGCGAGGATGCGGGCGTGAGCGGGGGCGGCGGCGGTGCGGGCCTCACGGGGATCTTCCGCAACAATACGGCCTTGTTGGTCGCCGGCTCGGGCGGCGGCGGCGGCGCGGTGGGCTTCAACGGAGGGATCATCACCAACGGGGCCGGCACCGGTGGTGTCGGCGGTGGGGACGGGGGCGCGGGCGGTGGCGCGACGGGCGGTGCCGGTGCCAGCGTCGTAGGTGGGGGCTCGGCGGGTTCGAGTGGCGGCTGCGACGCACCGGGAAGCGGGGGACGTGCGCTCTTCGGTGGAACGGGTGCCGGAGTGTCCTCCGGCGGCGCGGGCGGAGATGCCGGCGGCGGCGAAGGGCGGCGCGCCGAACACGGCGGCGGTGGCGGCGGGGGCGCCGGGGCCTTCGGTGGCGGCGGCGGCGGGTGCGGCTCGAGCATCGTCGGGGTGAAGAGCGGTGGCGGTGGTGGCGGCGGCGGCTCGAGCCTCGCTGCAGGGAAAGAAGCGCGCGTGCTCGATGGCAACGGCGTCACCCCGGGCGGCACCAAAGACGTCGACTACGACGGACGCGCGGGCAAAGGCGGTGCCGTTGGCGCGAGCGGCCCCGAGCCGGGTGCACCCGGCCGCATCGTGATTCGATATTAGGGCTTTTCGATACTAGGGCTTGAAGATGGGCACCGCCGCGCCGGGGGCTTCGGCCGCCGCGGGCGCGACTGGCTCGGCGGGGCGCGCGATCTGGAGCTTCACGCTCTCGAGCGCCGCCGTGGGGAGATTCTTGGGCGCCATGTCATGGGAGCGCAATTCGTCCACGAGTCGCGATCGCAACTTGGTTGAAATATCGAGATCTTTCCCCGGCGGCACACGCGCCAGAACGCGGAGCATCACGGTCTGCTGCCCCAGCTCGTGCACCTTGATCTCGAGCGCGTGAGCCCCCGCTTGGGGGCCGGCACCGCGTTTGCCCAACTCGGCCTCGAGCACCTCCGAGCTCACGGTTTCGAGCAGCTCGCGCACGCGCGTGAGGTCTTCGTCATAGGGCACGTGCACCTCGACGACGGCGTTGACGTACACCTTCGAATGGTTCGCGACCTTGCGCACCTCGCCGTTGGGGATGGCGTGAAGAACGCCGGATTCGTCGCGGATCTTGGTGATGCGCACGCCGATTTCCTCGACCATTCCGCGCACGCCGCTCACCTCGACGTTGTCACCGACCAGGAGCACGTTCTCGAACAAAATGAAGAACCCTGCCACGATGTCGCCCACGAAGGCTTGCGCGCCGAAGCCCACGGCCACGCCGAGCACTCCGGCGCCGGCGAGCAGCGGTGTCGGGTCGATATCCGCCTCGCGAAGGACCATCACCAGCGCCGAAAAGTAAATCCCATATCGCAAGAGCCCCACGGCCACCGGCACCAGGGTTCTGCGTTGTTGAATTTCCCCACTGGTGCGACCGGCGGTCTTGTTGAGAAATATCTCATTGATGAACAAGAGGCATACTTCGATGAGAACGCGGCTCGCATAAAAGATGGCCACGATCCGAATTCCCACCCGCCCCGCGCGCGAGAACCACGTATCGGGCGTAAACTGATCGGCGACCCACGTCGCCGCGGCCACGTAGACGAAATAGTCGATGGACCGTTTCGTAATCCCTTTGAGGTGCGTCAGGCTGCCCAGGTACTTGAGCGGGCTTTCCAGCTTGGTGAGCTTGCCCGACATCTCGAAGAGCAGATCGACGGCAAGGTGCGCCAGCACCACCAGAAAGCGGCAGCCGTAAAACGCCACGAGCACGTCCGAGGCCAGGAACACGACGCGGCGAACCACCGGCGGAAGGCCGAGGGCCACGCTGACCCAGCTCGCGGCGCCCCAAATGATGCCCAAACGAAGCACGGTGCGCAGGCGCGAAAGCACCTCGGCGGTGAGCTCCCGGCTCGAACCGAGCAAGGTGGAGCGCTCGGCGAACTTCGTCAGCAGGTCCATCCCATTGCGGGCGAGGCTTCCGGCGATGGCCGCCGCGACCACGATGCCCACCGCATAGGCTACGTGCAGTCCCACCGCCTCCAGATCTTCTTGGCCGAGGTGTCCGAACCATACCTTCACCAGGTCGAGCGCGCGCCGCCGCACGAACGTCAGGACGATGGCCCCCACGAAAAGCAGCAAGCCTCCCACCCCGACCGCAATCAGGGTTCCGCGCTTCATGCGCTTTCGAAACGCCTCGGCGTTGTGCTCACCGAACAGCGGTGAGCGAAAGAGATAGCCCGCGAGGTGCAGCACCCCCGAAAGAAGGAGTTGCCCCAGCACCATCAGCAGAATCAGCGCAACCCCCAACGCCACCAGGTTGTGTAGGATCAAGTCGAGCGCGGGCACCCTCCTTTGGATGCAGGCGCCACATCGGATTCTGTGTCTAAAGCGACCGCAAAAAGGTCACGAGCGCGGCACGGTCATCATCGGGCAGCCGCACATAGCGCTCTCGGCTCCGTTTGGCCTCCGCATCGTGCCGGACGATGGCCTGCTCCAGCGTTTCCGCGAGGCCATCGTGAAAGTACGGAGCCGTGGCGCCGACGCCCCAAAGCGGGGGCGTGCGGAAGGCGCGACCGGCATGGGCCGCACCGGACTGTGCCAACACCGGCTCGGTTGGAGAGGCCACCTCGTGCAGGAGTAGATCGCTGTAGAGGCGCACCGCGGTTCCGTTTCGCGTGCGCGCCTCCGGTGTGTGGCAGGCGGCGCATCCGGTCTCGGTGAAGACGGCGAGACCGCGGGTGCCCTCGTCCGATGCGAGGGCGCGCGGCGGCGCCAGGTTCGCGAGGAAGAAGACGACGTCGTCGAAAACGCCGTTCGCGAGCTCGCCCTTGGTCAGGCCCAGTTCGTTGGTGAAGGCGTCTTCGACGAAGTCCTCCAGGCTGGCCATTTGGCCCTTCCAACCGAAACGCCCTATTTTTCCGCCGGGGAGCGCGCTTACGATCCCGCGGACGCCGTCGCCATCGCGGTCGTCCGGATCGGCGCGCCCGCGGATGGCTTCGTCGGGGATGGCGTCGATGAGGCCCGCGCCGAACAAGGTCGGGGTCTGCCGCCGCTCGAAGAGGTTGGCGCGCCCATCGACGAAGGGCATTTCGCGCGCGAGGCCGAAGCGATGGGCCATCGTGTCACCGCGCGGCAGGTGCGTTGGCGCCTCGAACACGCCGTCGGTGCCGAGAAATCCGTGGCGTACGACGTCGACGTCGGCAGGGCCGGCACCGCCAAGCACGGGCTCGAAGTGGCAGCTGCGGCATGCATCGCCGTTGAAGAAGGGGCCCAGCCCTTCGGAGGCGCGAAAGTCGTGGTCGAACAGGTCACGCCCGCGCACGAAGCGCACGTGTTCGGCCGGCGGGAGCTCCGCGAGGGGACCGCCCAGCGCCGAGGGCGAGGCCGCCGGGGCATCCTTCGGCAAGAGGCCATCGCCGCGGTAATGGCTGCCGCCCAGCGCGGCGAGAAACCCGAGCAGCGCGCGGCGCTGTCCTTCGTCGAGCAACGCGTAATGATGCTTCGCGCGCGCCGCTTCTCCGCCATGCGCGCGAATGGCCTCGTCCACCGTGTCCGCGCGTCCATCGTGCAAATAAGGGCCGGCGGCGGCGAGGCCCCACAGGGGCGTGGTGCGAAAGTCGCGACCGCTCGCCTCGCCCACCACGACGTCGTCGGCGAGCTCCTCGCCCATGTCGTGGAGCAACAAATCGGTGTAGGCGGGGACCTCTCCGCGCGGACCGCGCAGGGCGGGCACGTGGCACGAGGTGCATCCGCACGCGCGAAATGCCTTTTCGCCGGCGCGCGTTTCGGGGGTCGGCACCTCGGGGGCCGGCGGCGCGAGCAGCGCCACGAAGGCCAAAAGATCGGCGAGATCGCTCTGCAAAAGCTCGGGATCGGCGGCGCCGTCGGCATCGCGCGTGCGCAGCTCGACGGGTGCATCGCGCTCGGCCTTCCCCACGAGGCGCGAAGGTTCCACGGGCACGGTGGTCACCCCCATTTGATCGAAGAGCGCGCCGCGTACGAAGCCTTGCAAGGTGGCCATCTGCGCTTTGCGGCCGAAGCGGCCGAGAAACCCGCGCTCGAAATTGACCTTGCCCCGAATGCCGTCGTGGTTCCTGTCGCTCGGATCCGCGCGCGACATGATCTCCTTCGCGGGGATCTCCGCGAGAAGCCCCACGCCGAAAAACGGCAACGGCAGATGGATCGCATGCGGCCGCGCGTGCGACGGATCCATCGACGTCGCCGTGAAATGATGCTCGAACGCCGCCGCGAACGTCTTCTTCGAGTGGGGCTCCAGCGGCACGCCGCGGTAACGCGAAGCCCCGCCACCGGTGACCGGCTTCTCGTGGCACGCGCGGCACGACGCCGCGTTGTACGACGGCCCGAGCCCCTCCGACGGGGCGAAGCGGCGCATGGCCACGAGCCTTCCCCGCTCGAAGCGCGCCCGCTCCTGCGCATCGATGCCCGGGATCGGCTCGCCGTACGACGCGAACAACGCACCGGCGGCGAACGACGAGGAACGACCCCCCGCCGCCGCCGCCATGGCCAGCACCAAGACGAACCCCACGATCATCCACAGTGCAGGCGTGCGCTGCCTCATGGCATCACTGCGCCCAGCTGCCGCTCGGGTTGCATTCGCGCGTCTCGGGCGCGTAGTTGGCGGCTTGTTGGCACCAGACGAGGATCGGTGCCGTCAGATTGACGCATCCGCGCCCCACGGCGAGCAGCCAAGCCTGTGCGCGCAGATCCCACTCGGCGACGTAGCAGCTCGGTTTGCCCGGGGTCATGGCATCCTTCGCCGCGGCCTCGATCAGGCTTTCCAAGGTGGCATGGCTGTTGAACAACTCGCGCGGGAAGTCGATGTCGAAGCCGACGCTCTTGTAGACTTTGCTCGCAAGCTGGGCGAAGTACGGCTCCCAATCCTGCACCGAGCAGCTCTTCGGGAGGCTCAATTGCCCCTCGATGTCCACACTGCCTCCCACCTCGGCCATCAGGGACAGATCGCGTGCGCATTGCACTTGATGCTTCCCGGTGGTGAGGCACGCCCACTGGAGCTTGTCGAACGCGGCCGCTTTGATGTCCGTATCGATGACGGCGCTCAAGCTGCCGGAGCCCTTGAGCGAGGCTTCGTCCGGGCAACGAGCGCTCTTCTCGCCGGCCGCGCACGCGTACTGATCGAGCGTGTTCGCCGTGCTTCCACCGAGGGTCTGCGCACTGGTGCACACCACGCGCGATCCTCCCTTGGCCTCGCACCCCCAGGCCCCTTCCGCCGTGTCCTTCGTCCCTCCGTTCTCGTCCCCGCCGCTGCTGCCGCATGCCGACAGAACCACCCCCGCGATCAGCGCGCCCGACCAAGCCCACTTGCTATGCATGATTGCACCGCCCTTTCCATTGTCCGTATTGGTGTCATTCGAATCGCGCGTCCCCTCCCCATACGGCCCGCGTGTCCGCTTACTTCACGCCTCGTAGTTAGCAATCACAATGCCACGTATCGACCTTCATGAAATCCGTATCAATCCGCGAGTTCGCGCCGCTTTCCGTCCCCGAACGAGCGAACTATTTCTTCTCCGGCGAAATCTACGTTCCTACGTGAGGCCTAAATCTTGGTGCGCAACATTTGAAAGTAGCGCCGGCCCACACCGCTCGCTTCGGCGGCCCGTCCGAGGTCTCCGTCGTGGATCTCCAGCATGTGCCGCACGTACCGCCGTTCGAGCTCCGACGTGATGATTGCGCGGGCCTGCCGCAGCGGCAGCGACTGCGCCACCAGGTTGTCGATCCAGTCGGCCGTGCCGCGCGCCTCGGGCGATTTCCGATCGGGCAACACCACGCTGCCCAATGCGAGTTGCCGTGCAATGGCATTGCGCAATTCGCGAATGTTGCCGGGCCAGTCGTACTTCTCGAAACGCTGGAGCAATGGCGCAGGAAGGTGCGCCACGTCGCCGCCCATTTGTTGCCAAAAGGTGCGGGTGAGAAGTTCGATGTCGCCGTGCCGGTGGCGCAGCGGGGGAAGTTCCACGCGGGCCACGGCGAGGCGGAAAAAAAGGTCATCGCGAAAGCGGCGTTCTTCCACCTCTTCATCGAGGTTGCGCCGCGTGGCGCAAATGACCCGAACGTCGACCTTGAGCAATCCGTTGCCGCCGATGCGGCGCACCTGCCGGCGCTCGAGCACGCGGAGCAACTTGGCCTGCGAGGGCAAATCCAAGTCGCCGATTTCGTCGATGAAGAGCGTGCCGCCGTTGGCCTCCTCGAAGATGCCGACGCGGGTGCGATCCGCGCCGGTGAATGCGCCGCGCTCGTGGCCGAACAATTCCGACTCGAAGAGCGAATGTGCGACCGTCGTACAGTCGAAAACCACGAAGGGACCGCCTCGATCACCCGCTTCGTGGATGGCCTCGGCCAATACTTCTTTTCCCGTGCCCGTCTCCCCTTCGATGAGCACCGGCACGGACGACGAAGCGAGCTTTTCGAATACGGGATAAAGCTGCCGCATGACCGGACTCGCACCGAGTACCGGCCCGAATCCCGTTTCCACATGGTGTGGAGACGGTGGCGGCCGAATGCTCGTGCGCTCCTCGTCACACATCATCGACATGAGCGCCTGACTCCTTGTTGCGTGCTCCTGTCCCATAATGGTCGCATCACGGCGGATCTCGTTAACAAAAAGTCAACTGAAGCAGATCGCTCGCACTGTACTGGCCCAATACAGCGTGATCTGTGCCTACTCCGCGTGTCGCCGACCCCTCACATTGAAGGTATGAGCCTTCCATTCAAACAGGTCGACGTGTTCACCGATCGGCCTTTCGCTGGAAATCCGCTGGCAGTCATTTTCGGCGCCGACGACCTCACCGATTCGCAAATGCAGCGCATTGCCAATTGGACCAACCTCTCCGAGACGACATTTTTACTGCAGCCGCAAAATACCGCCGCGGACTATCGGCTCCGGATCTTCTCGCCCCGGGCCGAACTTGTCTTTGCCGGCCACCCTACCGTTGGTAGCGCCCACGCCGCGCTGGAGGCGGGTGTGGTCACGCCGAAGAACGGCAAGCTCGTACAGGAGTGTGCCGTCGGATTGGTCGCGCTCACGGTGCAAGGCGACGGGGCGCAGCGGTCGATTGCGTTCGAGCTGCCGCCGGCGCGCACGCGCCTTCTGGAGGAGGCCGAGGTGGCCGAGCTCGAGGACATCCTCGGTGCGAAGGTCGAGCGCGCGCAGGCACCGCGGGTCGTCGACGTCGGTCCGAAGTGGACCATTGCGCGCCTCCAAGATGCCACGCTCGTGCGGGAGCTGAATCCCGACTTGGGGCGCATGGAGGCCTTCGATCGGCGTCGCGGAACGACGGGGGTCACGCTCTTCGGGGCGCATGCTCCCTCCGGGCGCGACGACGGTCCCCATCTCGAGGTGCGCTCGTTCGCCCCGGCGTTCGGCGCGCCGGAAGATCCGGTCTGTGGCAGCGGAAATGGGTCGGTCGCGGTGTTCTTGCGCGACACCGGCCTCGTCGAGACCATCGGCCGCCGTTACGTGGCCTCGCAGGGCGCGCGGCTCGGCCGCGATGGACGGGTCCGCGTCTCCATCGACGAAGATGGCACGGTCCGCCTCGGCGGCCAGTGCGTCACCTGCGTCGAGGGTACCCTTCGAACCTAAGCGAAGCGCTCGACGAGGAGCTGCAGCCGCCGTCGGAGGACGCTGGTCGTCGGTACGTCGGAATACAGACCTTCGACGGCGAGCATGAACACTTGCGAAAGCTCTTTCGATTCGAGAATGCCTTGCGTGGCCTTGAGGAGCAGGCGTGCCTGCTTGGCCTCCACCTCGGGAAACAGACGCTCGCACGTCTCGTAGAACTCGAGGGCCATGGGGGCTTTGCGCATTTCGGACCAGGGTTCCAAAAGCAGTATCTCGTAAAGCCGAAAGAGCTTTTCCCGCGCGCTCCCGCTGCCGGCCAGCACTTTTTCCGCCTCCGGGTAGCGCGACATGAACTCGTGTTCGAGCACCGCCGAGAAAATGTCTTCTTTGTTCTTGAACTTGCGATAGATGAGCGGTCGAGAAATGTTGGCCCGCTTCGCGATGTCGTCCAGCGACGTCTTCGCGTAGCCGAATTGGAGGAAGCATTCGCGCGCGGCCTTTAGAATGGCGGCCCGTCGGGCAGCATCGCGCTCTTCCACTTTCGCGTCCAACATAGCGCGATGTTTACAATTGAAACGATATTTGTCAATGTTGCTAGGGCTTGCGGCTCGCGGCCAGCTTCACCGCGAGCCCCGCAAGGACGGCGCCCATGAACCATTTTTGAATGCGCACCCAGAACGGCCGGGCGGAAAACCACACGCTCACCGCGCCGGCGGTCATGATGATGGTGAAGTTCACCGCGAAGCTGATGGCGATCTGCGTTCCACCGAGCACGACGCTCTGCGCGAGCACCGAGCCGCGTTCGGGGTGAAGGAACTGCGTGAAGATCGAGAGGTAGAAGACGGCAATCTTCGGATTGAGCACGTTGGTGAAGAGGCCCATGACGAAGAGCTTCGTCTTCGAATCCGGGGGGAGCTTTCGCGTCTCGAACACGGAGGGCGCGCCAGGCTTGACGGCCTGCCAGGCGAGCCAGAGAAGGTAGGCCGCACCGGCCAGCTTCAACGCCTCGTATGCGATTGGGATGGTGACGAAGACCACCGAGAGACCAAAAGCGGCCAGGAGCATGTGGAACAGGAACCCGAGCGCTACGCCGAAGAGCGAGAAAAGTGCGGCCTTCCTCCCCTGGCAGAGCGAGCGCGACACGAGGTACACCATGTTGGGACCTGGGGTGAGCACCATCATCAACGCGGCGAAGGCAAAGAGGGCGAGATCGCGCAGTTCCACCATGCAGCGAAGGACGTAGAGCTCTGGCGAGGAAGCGTCAAGACGGCGAACGCAACGGGGACTACGATGGTGGGCGAATGGACAGCCTCGTGCTCTATGCGGCGGTGCTCGCCGTCCTCGCGGTGTTCCTATGGCACGTCGCGCGGC
This sequence comes from Sorangiineae bacterium MSr11367, assembly GCA_037157805.1. Lineage (NCBI taxonomy): Bacteria > Pseudomonadati > Myxococcota > Myxococcia > Myxococcales > Pendulisporaceae > Pendulispora > Pendulispora rubella. The sequence continues at coordinate 6,147,060 of CP089983.1, forward strand.
AGGACGAGTTCTTTCGCGTGTCGATCCGCAAGGGGCGGGTGCTGGTCATCCGCGGCAGAATCCCCAGCGGCTACCTCGAGGATCTGCGCGACGTCGGCCGCCATGTCGAGCACGGGACGGTGCGCGCGGTGAAGGACTCGGGAAGCGCGCTCCTCGTTCTTTCTGCGTCGATCGACGGGGTCACGGCCCAGCGGATGCGAAACACCTTTGCCCTGTACCCCGTGACGAAGCTTCGCACGGCCCCGCGGATCGCCCACCCGAACATCGGGCAGGTGCTGGGCATCGAGTGGCTCGCATGGCGCCTCGCGCCGCCCATCGAGTAGACTCCCGGCCGTGTCGCACATCGAATACGCGTTCTTCGGTCTGGCCCTCCTCGTGCCCCTCGCAGGCGGCGCGCTGCTGATTTACTTCATCGCGCGCTCGACCAAGAAGCCACCTGGAGACGAGTAGACGGGGGTGCTGGCGCAGATCACCCGGGGGTGCTGCGCGAGATCAGATTGATGCGAACACGGGCGGGCGTACCGTGGAGTGTTCATGAGAGCCCGATATTCCCTTGGTTGGACTTCATCCATCATCGTGTCGGCCTGCCTCGCAGGTGGATGCGTGACCGAAACCCCGGAGCCTTCGGACGTCGCACGGCAGGAGGCCCCCCTCGAAGACGATATCCTGGAGCAGTTGCGGCATGTGCCTGGCGTCGTGCAGGCCACGGAAATCGACATCCGCCCAACCGGACCGCGCTCGTTCGTGATTCGATTCGAGCAGCCCGTCGATCATCACCACCCCGACGGACCGAAGTTCACCGAGCGGTTCAGCATGCTCTATCGTTCGCGCGATCTCCCCATGGTCATCGATTCGACGGGGTACGCCCTGCGGTCGCTCACGTCCGTGAGGCCGAACGAGCCCACGCGCATCCTCGCCTCGAACGAGATTCTCCTGGAGCATCGCTTCTTCGGCGAGTCCGTTCCCAGTCCCGTCGACTACAGCAACGTGACGTCGTTTCAGAGCGCTTCCGACGAGCACCGCATCATCGAGGCACTGAGGCCGCTGTTTCCCAAGAAGTGGCTCTCCACGGGGGCTAGCAAGGGCGGGATGACCGCCATGTCGCATCGCTATTTTTACCCCGACGACGTCTACGCGACCATCGCCTACGTGGCACCGCTCAACTTCGATACGAGCGATCCACGCTATGTCGCATTCCTGGAGCACGTCGGCGACGCGAGCTGCCGCCAAAAGCTGAAGGACTTTCAAGTCGAGCTGCTACGCCGGCGCGCGGAGATCGAGCCCCTCATGCTGGCGGAAGCCGCCGCAAGCGGCGACAGTTACGAGGCCTTGGGCATCCACCGGGCGCTCGATGTCACGGTCACCGAGGCGCCCTTCTTCTTTTGGCAATACAGCGGCACGACGTGCGCGGACGTGCCGCCGTCGAGCGCGACGACGCAGCAGCTCTTCGACGTCCTGCAGAATGGGATCTACTATCCCTCGGTTTCGGACACCGGGTTTGGAGACAAGGGCCTCTTTTCCCATGCAGCCGGCCTGTACCAAGCGGCCACGGAACACGGGTATGCGGGATTCCAATACGCGCACACGCGTCCGTATTTGACACCGGGGTTCTTCGACGAACCGGCCATTTTTCCGCCATTTGGCGTGGAGAAGCGCTACAGCCCTCTCTTGAGCATGAAAATCGGCGCATGGTCCTACGGGCGTGCGGAGCGCGTGATTCTGGTCTACGGGGAAAACGACCCGTGGTCGGCCGGTGCATTCTCCGTGAGCCGTTCGAACGATAGCTACCGCTACATCGCTCCGCAAACCGATCATAGCGCGGGCATCTGGGCGCTGGGCGAGTCGGATAGGGCGGAAGCCGTCGCCACGTTGAGGCGATGGATGGATGTGCCCAGTCTGGGTACGCTCGCACGCTCTGCGAAGGCCGCACCGGAGCCCACTGACCTCCCACGTCGCTTCTGAAGAGAGAGAATTTCACAGGAAGACGGGAAGACGGGAAGGTTTTTGAGGTTTCCAATCAGGCGAGTGGAGCGACCGGAAACCCTAAAAAAAGCGTTCCGCGCTGCGCGCGCCGTAAATCCTTCCCGTCTTCCCGTCTTCCTGTGAATTCTCTCCTCCGCTAGATGCGCAACACGGCCGCGCCCGTGGTGCGGCCGTTTTCCAGATCGCGCTGGGCCTGCACGATCTCGTCGAAGGCGTAAACGCGGCGGGGCCGCGCATCCACGTATTCCTCGGCGACGGCCGAGAACAGATCGCTCGCGGCGGCGAGGAGCTGGCCGCGGCTGGCTGTGTACACCGGCAGAATTGGCCATGTGACGAAGAGCGAGCGCGGCGCGAGCTCGAACGGGGCCAGCGGCTCCGGCTCGCCCGAGGCTTTGCCGAACGCCACCAACGTGCCCCGCAACGCCAGGGCATCGAGCGACGCGCGGAAGGTGTCGCGCCCCACGGAGTCGAACGCGGCCTTCACTCCGCGGCCCTCCGTCAGGGCGCGCACGCGATCGCCGACGTTCTCGCGGCTTCGATCGATGACCGCTACGCAGCCGGCCTCACGAGCGAATGCGGCCTTTTCCTTGGTGGAGAGGGTGCCGATGACGCGAATGCCCAACGCGCGCGCCCATCGAACGAAGATCGCGCCCACCCCGCCCGCGGCCGCCTGGAAGAGCACCGAGTCACCCGCCAACAGCGGCACGACCTCCTTCAGCAGGTAGCGCGCGGTCATCCCCTTGAGGAACACGGTCGCGGCTTGCTCGTCGGACACGTTGTCCGGAATGGGCACCAGGCGATCTGCCGGATACAGACGCTCCGTCGCGTACGCCCCGAGCGGGCCATCGGCATACACCACGCGATCGCCGGCCTTCACCTCGGTGACGTTCGTCCCCACCTCCTCGACGACGCCGGCCGCCTCGTTGCCGAGCGGCCACGGGAAACTCGGCACCGGAAAGGTGCCGCGCCGGAAGTACACCTCGACGAAATTCAGCCCTACGAATGTCTGCCGCAAGCGCACCTCCCCCGGGCCGGGGCGGCCGACGGGCACTTCTTCGATGCGCAAAACCTCGGGCTTCCCGTATCCATGAATGCGAACCACTCGCGCCATTTCTCGAACTCCTTTCCCACGGACCCTAGGAGCGCCCCGCGCCGGAGTTCAGGCAGCAATATGTCCAGCCGACCGTCACTTTGATGGATGCCCCGCATGACCCGCAAAACCAAGAGCGATGAGATCGACACCACCGACCGCAACCTCATCGAGCTGCTGCGCAAAGACGGCCGCCAGCCCGTTCTCGCGCTCGCCCGCGCGCTGGGTGTCTCGCGCAGCACGGTGCAAGATCGGCTCGCGCGCCTGGTGCGCGATGGCATCATCCAGCGCTTCACCATCGAGCTCGCAAAGCCCATCGAGCCGTCCGCGGTAAAGGCGTTTCTCATGGTTCGGATCGAAGGGCGCCCCTGCGCGCGCGTGATCCCATCGCTGACCGGCCACCCGGAGGTCGAGTCCTGCCACCACGTCTCCGGCCCGATGGATGTGCTGCTTTCCGTACGGGTCGCCGATCTCGCCGCATTGAACGAGCTGCGCGAACGCATCGGCGCCACGGCCGGAATTCTCAGCGTGACCGCCGTTCCAGTGTTGCGAACCCACCTGGATGGCCCTATGTGAGCCCGCTCCCCGCCGTGCCCAGCCCTCCCATCGACATCCTGTTCGTCGACGATGACGTCGTGGTGGCCAACAAGCCATCGGGCCTTCTCGTGCACCGCGGCTGGGACAATGACGACGATGTCGCGCTGTTTCGCGTGCGCGATACCCTCGGCCAGCGGGTTCATCCGGTTCATCGGCTCGATCGAGGGACCAGCGGCGCGCTTCTCTTTGCGCGCACCCCCGAGGCAGCCGCGGTGCTCGCGCGCGCCTTCGAGGAGGGGCGGATCGGTAAGTCGTACCTCGCCTTGGTTCGCGGCATCACCCCCGAAGCCGGCCGAATCGATTATGCCATTCCCCGCGCCGTGGACGGCCCGCGCGTACCGGCGGTGACGAGCTTTCGCCGCATCGCGCCCTCCCCCGTCGACCGATGCTCGCTGGTGGAGGCCATGCCGGAAACGGGGCGCCTGCATCAGATTCGACGGCACCTGCGGCACATTCATCACCCGCTGGTGGGCGATGTGAAATACGGCTCGGGCGAGATCAATCGTCATTACCGCGCCCAGTACGGACTGCACCGCCTGGCGCTGCATGCGCGACTTCTTTCCTTTCAACACCCCGCGACGGGTGCGCTCGTGACCATCACGGCACCGGTGCCCGATGATTTCGGCGAGGCGCTGCTTGCGCTCGGCCTCCCGCGGGATATCGACTCCGAGTCTCATGTGGATTGACGTTCGTCCCCTTCGCCGTCGCGATTTTCGTCTGCTGTTCATCGGGCAATTCGTCTCGTTTTTCGGCAGCATGCTCACGTACGTCGCGCTGCCGTATCAGGTCTTCCAACTGACCCGATCCTCGCTGGCCGTCGGCGCCGTGGGCATCGTCGAGCTCGTGGCGTTGCTCTCGACCGCGTTCGCCGGCGGCGCCTTTGCCGATTCGATGGATCGCCGCAAGCTCCTCTTGTGGGCCGAAGGCCTCCTCGGATTGACCGCCGCCGTGCTGGTGGGCAATTCGCTTTTGCCGCATCCGAGTGTGTGGGCCATCTACGTGCTCGCCGGCGTCATGTCGGCGCTCAATGGATTCCACCGCCCCGCCCTGGAAGCGCTCACGCCGAGGCTCGTACCGGCCGAAGAAATCGCGGGAACGGTCGCGCTCTCGCAGCTTCGCCACACCATCGGCATGATTGCCGGCCCCGCACTGGCCGGCTTCCTCATTGCCACCTTGGGCCTTTCCTGGACCTTCGCCGTCGACCTGGGAACCTACGCCGTCGCCGTCACCGCCCTGGCCTTCATGCACGGCGTGCCCGCACCGGCCGATGCCGCGCCGCCCAGCCTCGCCCGCGTCCTCGAGGGCCTGCGGTACGCGGCCAGCCGGCAAGAACTCCTCGGCACGTACATCGTGGACATCATCGCGATGACCTTCGGCATGCCCACCGCGCTCTTTCCCGCCCTTGCGGAGGCGCACGGCTGGGGAGCGTCCATCGGTTGGCTCTACGCCGCCCCCTCCGCGGGCGCCTTCCTTGCCACGGTGACCAGTGGTTGGACGCGGCGCGTGCGCCGGCACGGTGTGGCCATCGCCATCGCGGCGTCGGTGTGGGGAATGGCCATTGCCGCGGCGGGCATGACCGATCGGCTCCCGTTGGTGCTTTTGCTCCTCGCCGTCGCCGGGGCCGGCGACATGGTGAGCGGGCTCTTTCGCGGCCGTATCTGGAATGAGACGATTCCCGATCATCTCCGCGGGCGCCTCGCATCCATCGAGATGGTGAGCTATTCGACCGGGCCTCTTTTGGGCAACGCCGAAGCCGGATTTGCGGCGGCGCTCGTCGGTTTGCGGGGGTCGATTGTGTCCGGCGGTCTCTTGTGCATCGGCGGCGTCGTGCTGAGTCTGTGTTTCCTCCCCGGATTTTTGCGCTACAAAGCAGATAAGTAACCGAATGGCACGCCCGCGTGAGTTCGATATCGACGTTGCGTTGCACGACGCCATCGACGTCTTCTGGACGCTTGGCTATGGCGGGGCGTCCATGGAAGAGCTCATCAAAGGCATGGGCCTCACCAAGGGCAGCCTGTACAAGGCGTTCGGCGACAAGCGCACACTCTTTCTCCTGGCGCTCCAGCGCTACATCGACGAGCGCCTCACGCGCTACGAGGTCGGCCTCACCCGCCCCGGCTCGCCCAAGGCGGCCATTCGCGAGATCTTGCTCGACTACGTCAAACGCGCGACCGATCCCTTCGACACCCGCGGGTGCCTGGTGACCAACACGACCACGGAGATGGCCACGCGCGATCCGGAGATTGCCCGCGTTCTCGCGCGCATGTTCGCCCGGTTGGAAGATCTCTTCGCCGGCGCCATCGCGCGCGCGAAGGAGTCGGGCGAGGTGGACCCGTCGAAGGACGAGCGCGCGCTCGCCCGCTTCTTCGTGCTCACCATCCAGGGCGTGCGCGTGATGAGCCACATGCGGCCCGATCCGCGCCAGCTCGCGGCCAGCGTGGAGGTGGCGCTCTCCACGCTGTCGTCAGGGCCTATTTCGTCGAGGCGAGATAATCCAACGCCAATGCACTGAGGGTGCGCGCGCCCACGGGCATCGCGTCTTCGTCGAAGTCGAACGTAGGCGAGTGGTTCCGCGATGCGGTCTGCGGCGTCTTGCCCTTGGGCGGGGCACCCAGCAGAAGAAACACACCGGGCGCCGCCTTCTGGTACTCGGAAAAGTCTTCCGCGACGCTCACCTTGTCCGTCAGCACCGCCTTGCCCCCCGTGGCCCAACGCAAGGTCGGGATCATGCGCTCGGTCAGCGCGGCATCGTTGTTGGTCACGCTGTAGCCGGGCTGCACGAACTCCACGACGCCCTTGGCACCGTGCGCGGTGGCAATGGACTCGGTCATGGTCTGGATGCGCCGCTTGGCGTCGTCGCGCATTCCGTCGTCGAAGGTGCGCAGGGTGCCGAGCATCTTCACGCTCTCGGGGATGATGTTTTCGCGGTTTCCGCCATGGATCGACCCCACGGAAATCACCGCCGGCTCTTTGCTGATGTCGAGTTGGCGGCTCACGATGGTCTGCAGATCGACCACGACCTGCGCCGACGTCACGATGGGATCGACGCCGTTCCACGGCAGCGCGCCGTGCGTGCCCTTGCCCTGGATGCGGATCTCGAACGTGTCGGCGCTGGCCAGCAAGGGACCGCCGCGGTAGCCGACGCTTCCCGTGGGAAGCAGCGGCATGATGTGCAGGCCGAAGACCGCGTCGACCTTGGGCCGGTCCATCACGCCCTGCGCGACCATGGCGCGTGCGCCCGCGATTTTGCCGTCAGGGACGCCTTCCTCGGCCGGCTGGAAAATGAACTTCACCGTGCCGGGGATGCGCGCCTTCATGTGCGCCAGCACTTCGGCCACGGCCATCAGCATGGCCGTGTGCCCATCGTGCCCGCACGCGTGCATCACGGGGCTCGTCTCACCGCGGTACGGCGCCGTCGCCGTCGAGGCGAAGGGCAGCCCGGTGGCTTCCTTCACCGGCAGGCCGTCCATGTCCGCGCGCAACGCGACCACCTTGCCCGGGCGGCCGCCGCGCAAAAGCCCCACGACGCCGTGACCGCCCACGTCGGTCGTCACCTCCAGGCCGAGACCGCGAAGGTGATCGGCCACCACCTTGGCGGTGCGCACCTCCTGGCCGGACAACTCGGGGTGGCTATGAAAGTCGCGCCGCCAGCCGACCATCTTCGGGCGCACCGCCTCGATCTCGCGATCGAGCGCTTGCTGCGACTGCGGCGGGATGGCCGACTGCACCGCCGTGTTTTGCGCCATGCACTGCGCGGAGGCCATCGAGACCGCGAGGACGATCGCGGACGTCATCGTTTCGCATTTCATTGGGCCCATCACGTTACGCTTTCTCGGGCACTTTGCGGAGGGCGGCGAGAAGCTGCGCGATGCCGGGATGTTCCGGCATTTCGGCGCGCCGCACCATGAAGACGGTGTTGCGGAGCGGCGGCCTGCCCCAACGCACCACCTTCACGCGCCCTGGTGCTGCACGTGTGCAGAAGCCCGGGAGGATCGCGACGCCGCGACCGGCCGCGACGGTGGCGACGACTTCCTCCACCTCCTCGAAGTGGCTCACGCTCGACCAGCGCGGGGCACGGCGGCCGAAATGATGTCCGAACCAGCGGCCCACGACATAGTCGCCATCGTCGTAGGTCACGAGCGGCACGTCTTGAAAGGCCTCCATCGTGCGCAGCTTCCGCGCCCAAGCGGTGCCAGCAATGAGGTCGAGTGTCTCCTCGTAGACCGGCTCGATGCTGAGGCGCGCATCGACCGGCGCGCGGTAGACGAAGCCCGCGTCGACCTGCCCATCGCGCACGCGCCGCAGCACTTCGTCGAGCTCGGGGTAGCGCAGGGTGATGGGCCGCTGCGCGAACTCCTCGCCGAGCAGCACGGGGAAAAGGATGTAGCGCCCGAACGCGGACACCGATGCGAGCAGGAGGCCCGTGTCCTTTTCCCCCTCGCCCTTGCGAAGAAGCTCCACATCGCGCGTGAAGCCGCGCACCAGCCGATACAGTTGATCGGCCAGCGGCGTGGCCACCACGCGCGCCGCGCGGCGGATGAACAGCGGCTGCCCCAGGACTTCTTCGAGGCGCCGCAGTTGGTAGCTCACCGTGGGCTGGGTGCGATGAAGCGCCGCCGCCGCGCGCGTGACGTTGCCGGTCTCGTAAATGCTGGTGAACGTGGCGAGAAACGGCAGATCGGTATCCATTGAACGAATCTATCGTTCATGGATCGAGCCATCAAGTTCGTCAGCCACCCGGGTTGGTGAAGGCGACGCCGTCGGAATCGCCGGCGGTGACCGCGAGATGGATGTAGAAGCCGGTCCCCGTCTCCGCGAGGGCAAGCCCGCCAACGGTGAAGACGCCGGTCAAAATCGCGGGGACGATCTTCGCTTCGCCCGCAGTATTCTGCGTCACCACGGCGCAAATCTCACCGACCCCTTGCACGAGGCCTCCCACGCTCGAAAACGTGTCCGCGATCCATTGCTGCCACTCCGCACCGGCGAGCCCCGCCGAAATCACGGCGAGCACACCACTCACGAGGTCGGAAATGAGGCTCACCGCCGAGCCGATCCAATCGCTGGTGTGGAAGTTCTTGAACAGCGAAGTGCCCCCGAGCCCGTATGAAATCACGCTGAGGACCAGATCGGCGGCGTACGCAAACACACGCAGGATGTACGGGGCCGAATCCTCGGGCATGTCCTTTTGAGGGAGAGGAACGGTCGTGGCGAATTGCACGAGATCGCACACGAAACTCAAGGCCAGCAACACGCCGCCGATCGTCCGCGCCGCCCACTTGGAGCTCATGTTCTTGCGGAGCCGTCCCATTCCCTTGCTCGTGTCGACGTTGTTCTGGCTCGAATTCCCGAGAAGCCGCTGCACCCACGGGCCGAGATTGCCCTTGACGTCTCCCTCGTCGGGCAACTGTAGGGACGTCACGAGCGCCCCGAAGGTCCGCAAGAGCGGCGGAAAAACGCCCACGCACGAGGCGACGAGGCCGCCCATCTGAATGTAGCCCATGTAGTGCTTGTTTTCTTTGGTGGACTCGAGCCGCGGCGTCGCCACCTCGAGGCTCGTGGTGCGTGCCCCGAACAGTTGATCGAAGGTGTCGGCCTCGCAAAGGCCGTGGTGCTCGCCGGAGAACGGTGCACCGAGGCCGGCGATTTTGGAAATGAGGGTCGTAGGAATGGCCACGAGCAGCGCCATGCCATTGAGGAAGGTGAGGTTCTCCTCGCCGCCGAAGAGCGCCGTGATCCACTTGTAGAGTGTCCCGAGAAAGGGCACCGGCAGTTCGGTATCCAAATCGGAACGAACCCTCCCGAGCATGGTGCGGATCAAGCCGAATGCCTTTTTGACCAACGGGCGCAAGGGCTCGAGTGCCGCCACGAGCGGCGCCTTGAAGAGCTCCCCCACGTCGGACAGGGTGACGCCTCCGCCGTGCCATGCCGTGGCGAAGCGCTCGATGGCATCGCCGACATCGCCCAGCGCCTTTGCAAATCCCTGCCGGAGCTGGTCGATGAGCGAGCCCTGCTCGTCCGACGCCGAGAGCGCGGAGAAGGCGGGCGCGCGGCTGTCCGACAAGCCACCGTGCTGCAGTTGGTAAAATGACCAGTTGCCAATAGGCGACTTCAGCGCCTTGACGACCCCACTCGATACGCCGCCGGCTCCGGCCCGCGTAACCTTCTTTCCGGCCAGGTCCTTGGGGATCCGGATTTGCGAAGCCGTCGACAGATGCTCGAAGAACTGGTCGACCCGTTTCTCCCAAAGCGCCACCTCGGCATCGGCGCGGGCGGTCACGTAATCGAGCCCATGGCGCGCCATCGCGGCGATGGCCTTGTGGGTCTCCCAAATGTCTTTCCACTCGAAGAGATAGCCGAGCCACTGGATCAACTCTTCGAAGACCACTTTGATCTTGTGAAAAACCCAAGTGACCAGTTTGTAGACTTCTTCGGCGGTCTTCACCACGAACTGCACCGCCGTCTCGCCCAGGTTGGCCACGAAGGACACCACGTCGTTCTCGATTTTGACGGCGAAGTGCGTGACCCGATGCGCGGCGGACATGAGAAACTCGATGCAGTCTCCGGCAATGTCGGAGATGAAGCTGCCGAACGAGAACGCGGACACGAGCGGCGTCGCGCCCGCCTCGTGAACGCGAAATCCATCCCCCGTGAAGGACATGGAGAAGCCGCCACCCGGCGGTAGGTGGTCGGTACGCAACATGGCCGCGGGTCGGTCCGAGATTCGATAGCGCACCGCCGGGGCGTTGGCGGAAGCCGATTGGGGATGAAGGTTCGACAGCGATTTCACGGCGTCCACCACGTCACGGCCTTGGAGCCCATTTGGCAGGCTTTTGGGCAACACGGGAATGTCGCCGGACGCGTTGACCTTCTTCAGTTTGTCGACCACGTTGTGCGCAGGATCGACGTCGAGCACACCGTCGAAGAAGTCACCACGCAGGTGAAGCAACGGCGTCGCCAGATCGCACACCTGGTTGATCAGGGTCACGTTTCCCTGAAGGTCGCTGACCACCTCCACGTCGGTGGTCTCGTCCACGACGTGGGTCACGCCGTTGATGGTCAGGCGCACGCGCGACGAAGCGGAAACTCGAAAAACGCGCCCGGCAAAGGCCTCACCGCGCTCGTCCTCGAAGGACAGATGGGTGGTGTAACAATTGAATTCGTAGAGATGGTTCGTAGACGCCAGCGGAATCGCGTCGGATTTCCACAACGTGGTCGAGGGGTCTTGCCACATGTACAGCAGCGACCGCGTTTTCTGGATATCCGTGCCGATGTACACGAGCTCGTTCGCGTACTGCCGCTGGTTGGCGAGCGGAGCGATCTTGGCGACGCCGGTGCGGAAGAGAATGGGCGTGGTCCACGCGCCGTCTTTGCCTCCGTCGTCGAAGGTGTAAAGGTCCTCTCCGGCCAGCACCCATACCGACGTCGTTCCCGCATGCAACGGATCGCCGTGGACGACGAGCCCTCCGGGCAGGATCTCGGGAACGCGGTCGGAGGCTGCAATGGAAACCGACTTTGCGCGCTTGGCCTGATTCGTGGGGGCGAACCAATTCACCCCGGCCGCCCCGGCCACGAAAAGGCTCGTGGTCTTTCCATCGCCGGCCGCCGTGGCCAAGCACCGCGCCCCCGACGGTGCGAGCAACTGCCGATCGAAGCTGCGGCCGCGCTCGTCCGGGAACGTCTTGAACACGAGCCAAGGTGCGGCCGCGACCGTGGGAAGCGTATCGTCCCCCGACGGCCCCTCGCCCTCGTAAAGCATGTACACGCCCGCCCCGAGATCGGCCACGGTGCCGAGGGCGAAGTCCTTCATGACGGCCTTCACGGTGGGCGTTGGAAAGTCGACCCAACGCCATTGGACGGCCCCGCTGTTCGGGTCGACCTGCGCGCGGAGCACGAACGTCGTCACCTTCGAGGGGTCGGCATCGCTCACGCTCACCGCCATGGTGGGGATGCCGAATCCCTGCCCATCGTCGACCGGCCCAACGAGAATTTTCTCCACCAGAGAAATTCCACCGGGCACCTCGACGAAGGCCCATACGAGGTGACTCCAATCGGTCTTCGCGATATCCGGCGACAGGGGCCCCGCAATGGCCACGTGCGCCTTGGACGGCGCTCCCTTGTCCCGCACTCCAGCACACAGGAAAACGTTGCCCCCTGGAAGCTGCCCCGCCGCGATGGTCACCGGAGTACCGATAACCTCCAAACCCGGTGTTAGATCGACTTGCCTCCAACCTGTAGATCCATCGGTGTCGTGGTGGGTGGCGAACAATCGGCCACCGGGGCTGAAGCTGAGAACGATGGGCCGCGATTCGGAATCGTGGACGGCGAAGAGATCCCTGTCGGGTGCGGCAGGCAGCGCCCCCAGGTAGTTTTTCATCAGCTCCGATTGCGCGGTCACCGTCAGGTTCGGTCGTTGTGGAATCTTGGTGGGAAAGGTCAGTGAATCCATCGTTCGTTTACTCCGATGTGAAAAAGTGCCGCAAGGTTCAGACGCTGTACGTCACATCCATTCGAAGATGGAGTTCGTCGTCGTACCGGGGATCGTTCAGCAGAAACACTTGGCCCGTCGGCGAAATGAAGCAGGTACGGCTGGAGTGCACGATCAATTGCTTCAACGCGTCGCCATGCTTCCGGAAATTCGACACCGCGGCCATGGCAAGGTCGTTGAGCGTATCTTGAGCGGGATTGAAGTTCTTGTTCGCAATCTTCTCCAATGCCCCCATGATGTCATCGCTCGCCCCTGCCAGCGAATTCTTGTGTTCCTTCATTTTGATTTGAATGTCCGGCGGCGGCGTCACCTTGAAGCGTATCTGCTGGTCCTGATCGACGTAGGCCTCGAGCACCGCCTTGGTCGACCCTTTGAAATCGCGCGACCATTCGAAGTCCAGTTTGTCGACGGCCAAATACAGAGTGGCTTTCAACTCCACGTGCCGATGGAGTTCGATGTCGATGAGCACACGATTGCCTTGGATCTGCACGGTGTACGTATGGTCGTCCTGCTGGGTGACGTTGGCTTCGTACCCCGTCTTCACGGGACCGATCTCCACGACGTGGCGCTCGTGATCCAATCGTTTCTGGTCGAGGAATTTCGAGCCCAGCGTGGTGCCGCTCTGCGTCCACGGAGCTCCGGTATCGAGCGCCGCCTTGACCGGGTCGAAGATGAGCGCATCGAAAAACACCGAGCGGGCGAAGAGCAGCACGCCTGAAAAGTCGTTCGAGGAGACGAACGGCGTCGCCACGTGGCGAATGGATTTATCGGGATTTCGCGGAATGCGCCGTTCGAAGTTCGAATCTTTTCCGCCGAGCACTTCGTAATTGATGGCGCTCCAACCTTCGTGATCGGGATTCGGATTGGTCGAGTAACCAATCCACACCGGGGTCAAGCTGGCCTCCGGACCGGTGGCCTTGGGGCGGGCGACCGACACGCCGAGGATGTACGGGGTCCGTCCCGCCGGGTTCTTGTCCTGCAGGCCAAACACTTGCTGCAGATTGGTACTGAGTTCGATCGCGAACTGCGGATCTTGCTGCGTAACACTGGAAAGCGGAATCCCCGTCCGAACCGTGTAGGCGCCGTCCTCCTGCAGGGCCACGATGGAAACCGTCGTCCCCAGCCCCTTGGCCGGATCGCGCAGGTCCCATTGCGTGAAATCCACGGTGTCGAAATCCAGAAAAAGCTGCTCGATGCTGAAAACTTCCTCGTTGAAGCGATGCTCGGTGATCGCCCTGAGCACCTCGGGCGGCACCTTTCGGCGTGCGACGCCATCCTCGAAGTCCTGCGCCGTGGCGGGTATCTTGTTCAGTTGCACGGCGAAGCGCAATTCGAGCCCGTCCAGGGCCACGAGCACGCGCTGCGCCGCGGCCACCGAGACGAACTGCAGGGCCGGCACCACCGAATAGCGAACGGACTCGGTCGTGCCAACCGCGATCGTGCGCCGCCGAATCCAATAGTGAATCGTCTGCTTGGCGAGCACGGAGGGCTTTCCCGTTTTCGGATCGGTGCACTGGACGTCCTCTTGCTGGACGAGCAGGGCATCGGTCGCGGTGGCCCCCTTGGCGGGATCGAACGCCGCTTGCAGCTCCGTCAGCGAGGCGAGCATTCCGGGTGCCCAATCACGCGCCGCGAATGCAAACTGGAATTCCACTTCCTGGGCGTTGTTTCGTTTGCCGAAGGCGACCTGCGGAGGGCTCACCCATCCGCGGAGGTACGTGGTCAGCTTGGGCGTATTGCCCCCGAACAAGCCTCCCTCGACGATGCCGTTGCTCTTCACCTCCGGCACGATGTACCCGGCTCGGACGAGCCTCTCGAACTGCGAATTCACTTCGTTTTGGCTTATCGACAAGACCATGTCGTAGCCCACCATGGCATCTTCCATCCCGATGACTCCTTCCGGCGGTTCGCCGGACATCCTCGCAACGGTCGTGCCACTCGAGGTCGACTGGAAATACCACCGGGACGTGGAGTACGCCGTCTCGCATATCCACCGGGCCGCGTCGATGGACGACGCAGCCTCGTCACCGCGCGACGAACGCCGCCGCGCGTGGGGTCAATTCAGGGGACGCGGTTCCTGCTTGGCCGCCAACGCTTCGTTCGCGAGTTCTTCGTAGGACATCTTGGCCGCCCGGCGCGCTTCCTCCTCCGTGTAAAAGCGGTCCATCAGCACCATGGGTATGCCCATGATGCGGGCGGCGACGGGTCCCATGGTTTTACGGAAGAGCGGCGAGTCGTTGTAGAGATCCTGGAGGCCCGACATCATCCGAGTGAACCAACTCGTTCGCTCCCCCTCCTTTTGCCCGAGGAGTTGCATCCGCTTGAAGGCTTCGCGCAAGCGTTTGCCATCGGGATCGACCATTTGCATCGGCTCGAAAAACACGCCGCGGAAGAACGGTGCTGCAAAGTAGATCACGCGGAGCAGCGCCCACGAGGCGCGAAACCGCTCCGCCACCGGCGGGGACGGCCGATCGGCGACCACGGCGGCGTACTCCGCGGACCCGTAATATTCGGCCATATGATAATCGATGGCCAGGTGACGGGATTCGTCCCGGTTGATGCGGTCCATCGCCGCCTGGCTCATAGGGTCGGCCACGTAGTCGTTGATGGATCGCAGTAACGCGATATCCAGGGCAATCTCGCCGCCGGTGATGTAGAAATTCGCAATATCGGGCGACACGTTTTTGACGAGGTGCACGAACGGTGGCGCGAATTTCTGCAAGGCCGGTGTAATGTCGTATTTCTTGTAGTGGTGGACGTCGTAGTACGCGGCGAGCCGCTCGGCGGCGACGGCATGCCTCTCTTCGTCGGCCACGAAGGTGTGGAAGATCTTGCGGAGCGTGTCGTTGCGAGCATTGACCGCCTGCTGCACGAAGAGGGCCTTGGCCAGGCGCTCGATGGCCGCCATGTCGGTGAAGTACTGCACGATGGCGATCTCGTCCTCGCGGGTCATCGGACGCGGGGTCCCCGTCCAATCCAGATCGGAAATCTTCCACTGATCGCGCTTGCACCGTTCGAACATGGCTTCCAGATTCATGAGCGCCTCGCAATCTGACTACGGTCGTCATCAGATTGTGAACGACCCCGCGGACCGCGTCAATACAGAGGTCGAAGTCGGTGAATCGTGGCGGACCCGCGTGTCGTTCGAAGTCGAACGACGGCAGTGGGACAATCCCGGCGAGGCCGGCGCCTTGGTCCGTCTCCAGCGCCAGATCGCCAAACGGAATGGCGATCTTTGCTTGTCTGGTCCGAACAGGCATCGGTCCCGCCGGTCGTTCCCGCTGCCGCGGTTCCCGCACCAGGGTAATTCCAAACCTGACGCGTTCAATCAAGCGTTGCCCTAGGATGTGCCTCGCGATGGCAGAAGGTGGACGCGTCTACGGGGGCCTACCCCATCTCGCGCGGAGCGAGCAGCGCCGGCAGCGTTTGCTCGAGGCCGCGCTCGACGCCATCGGCGAAGCGGGCATCAAAGGGCTCAGCCTGCGCGCCGTGTGCGCCCGCGCCGGCCTCACGAGCCGCTACTTCTACGAGAGCTTCCCCGATTTGGATGCGCTGCTGCTGGCGCTGTTCGACAGCGTCATCGACGAGGTGACCGCAGCGGCCGTGCAAGCCGTGGCGACCGCGCCGTGGGAGGCGTTGGCCCGTTCGCGCGCCGGCCTGGAGGCGGGCATCCACGTGGTCTCGAGCGACCATCGCAAGGCCAAGGTTCTGTTGGTCTCCTCCTCTGGCCACGGCCCCCTCCAGCAGCGCCGCCGCGAGAAGCTGGTCGAGGTGGCTGGCGTCATGAGCAAAATCACGCGCGAATTCTACGGCGCGGAAAAGATCACCCCCACCGACGCCCGCCTCACCACGATCACCTTCGCCGCCGGCTTCATCGAGCTCTTGGACGAATGGCTCTCCGGCACCCTCGCCATCCCCCTCCCCCGCCTCGTCGACCACATGGCCAAAATGTTCGTCGCCTCCGCCACGGTGCACTCGGTGAGCTCCGGATGATTGAACATGAAGGCGGGAAGGCGGAAAGGTTTTTGGTTTCCAGTCGGCCCATCAGGCCCAAATGGAAACCCTAAAAAAGCCTTCTGTGCTGTCCCGCGCCGTATCCCTTCCCGCCTTCCCGCCTTCATGTAAATTCTCTCTTCTCTACAGCGCCGAACCGTTGTTGTAGGCGTCGTTGAAGTGCGTGTAGAAGGCGTCGTAGAGGTCTTTGCTTTCGAGGCGCACGAAGATCTCGTCGTTGCGGTAGTTCGCCGAGTAGGTCCAATTGTGCGAGCCGGTGAAGATGAGGAACCGGTTCGTCGTGGAGGCGGCGAATTTCGAGTTCACCAGGATGAACTTGTCGTGCACCACGTGGTGGCGCACGGGGATGCCGGCGCCCTTCAATTTGGCCAGTGCGTCGTTCTCGATGCCGTCGGCGACGACCCAGACTTGGCAGCCCGCGCGCTTGCGCGCCACCAAGAGGTCGATCAGCTTCATGCGCGAGTCGTTGATGCCGGCTTGGGCCACTCGGATGCGGCAGGTGGAGTCCGCGACGATGTCGTTCAATCGATTGTAAACGAGATCGCCATCTTGCTCCGGCGAGGTGTAAACGCGGGCCGTGCTGCCCTCGAAATAGCCACGGCGCGCATCGGCATCGTAATAGTCGTTCCCGGAATAATGCTTCTGCGCGAAAAGATGCCCAAAGTACCCCACGAAGTAATCGTAGAGTGCCGTATCCCCGTACACGGTGATGGCATTGTTGAACATCTTCGAGCCCGAGGCATACGTCATGTTCGCCGAGGCGAACCAGCTCACGTTGGAGCGAAGCACGCCGGACGGGTCCTTCGTCTTGCTGAAGGTGAAGAGCTTCGTGTGCATGATCCCGCTGGGATCCGTGGTGATACAGCCGTAATTCTTGTTCTCCACGCGGTTGCCGCAGAACACGTGGTTCGCGCCTAGCGCGGCGTGAAGCTCCCGCGGCGACGTATCCGCGTCGAATTCGTCGGAGCCGTCTTCGACGATCTTCAAGATGACCCCGCGGTTCTTCGCGGCGATCAGCGCATCGTAAATGCCATTCGCCGTAAGGCTATGAATGGCGGCGCGTACCGTCTCCCCTGCCGGCGTCGCGTCCAGAAGCCGGGTGACCTCGTTCAGAATCGTCCGATCGTCGCCGGAGAAGGCCGGCGGATTCGTAAAATGGACGTGGACGGGAAACCCGCCGATCGTCGTTTGGGCCACGTTGATGGCATCTTGCGCCGTTCCCGTAACTTCGGTTTCCGCCTCCGCCTCCGTGCCGCAGCGACACAGTGTCAAAAGACAAGCGAGTGCCATCGCCGACCCAACGTTGCGTAAGTTCGTCATGCTATACCTCCCAGCGCCTCCATGGATTCGTCTCATGGAAGGGCCCACTGGGAAATACGAAGTCTCACGAATTCGGTCGGCCGGCGCTATTTCGCGCCGGTATGAACAATTCGATATACGGCGTTCCCCTCGTCGTCGCTCACCAGGAGTGCGCCGTCGGGCATCACCAGGACGTCGACGGGGCGGCCCCACGCTTTGCCATTTCGGAGCCAGCCCTCGGCAAAGACGCGGTAATCGGTGGCCGATGTGCCATCGACGCGGGCGGTGGTGATGCGGTAGCCAATCGGCTCGTCGCGGTTCCACGAGCCGTGTTCCGCGATGAAGACGCGGTTTTGGTACTCGGTTGGAAACATCGCGCCCGTGTAAAACCGCATTCCCAAGGCCGCCACGTGCGGCCCCAATTCGAGCGACGCGGGGGCGAACTCGCCACACGGGCGCTTCGATCCGTACTCGGGATCTGCAATGCCTTTGCCGTGGCAATACGGATAGCCAAAGTGCATTCCGGCGCGCGGCGCGTGATCCAGTTCGTCGGGCGGCGTATCGTTGCCCATGCGATCGCGCCCATTTTCGGTGAACCATAGTTCGCCATTGCGCGGGTCCCAATCGAAGCCCACCGTGTTGCGCACCCCCGAGGCATAGGTCTCCAGCGCGCTGCCGTCCGCGGACATGCGCTGGATCGAGGCATAGGGCAGCGGGCGTTCACACAGGTTGCAGGGCGCGCCCACCGGCACGTAAAGCTTGCCGTCGGGACCGAAGGCGATCCACTTCCAGCCGTGGTGCTCGTCCTTGGGCAGCTTGTCGGTCACCACCACGGGCGCCGGCGGATGGGCGAGACGCGCCTCGATGCCATCGTAACGCAACACGCGATGCACCTCGGCGACGTACAGCGCACCATCCTTGAAGGCGACGCCATTGGGCGTATCCAGATCGTTCGCAATGACGTGCGTCGCCTCCGCACGCCCATCTTTGTCGCGATCGACCAGCGCGTACACCGACTTTCCCCGCGTCCCCACGAACACGGTGCCGGAAGGGCTGAGCGCCAGCGAGCGCGCCCCCGCCACCCCGCGCGCATAGAACGCGATGGAGAAACCCGCCGGCACCTTGATATTCCGCAGATCCCCCGGCTCGGCCGTCTTGCAGCCGGCCAACGCCAAGGTAAACCCAAGCAGCGCATGCCATCGCATCCGCCGAACTTCGGGCCCCGCGGCCTGATCGGCAAGCTGAAGCCTACTTACGAGGTCCTGGTGGTGCGCTAAACCGCGATGTCGAATTCTTGCATGTCGAACTCGGGCGGCGAGAGCGGCTTGAGGCCACGAGCAGCGGCAATCTCGTTGAAGCGGTAGGTCAGCCAGCCCGGAATGAACAAGGCGAACGTGCGCGCGAGGCGGTCGGGGTTCGCGAGGCTCTTGACCATCTTTTCGTAGAGGATGCGGCCGTAGGCGGCCTCCACCTGCTCCGTGTGCTCGGGCTTCTGCAACCAGGTCATCACGCCCGGCTTGTCCGCCTCGGGGTGAAATTGTGTGCCCTGGATGCCCGGCGCGAAGTCGAACCCGAGGATGGCGTCCCCGGAGTTCACTTTGCTACCCGCGTGCGATTCCACCGCGGTGACGCACCCGCCGAGCTCCGCGAGCTTTCGCGCATCGAGATCGATGGCTTCCCAATTGCGGTGCTCCCACGTGAACAGACGGTAGCCAAACGGCCCGAAGTAATCGAGCGCCTGCCCCTCGTCGGTGATGTACGCGGGCATGACGCCGAACTTCAGCGTGGGGCGCAGCGCCATCTTCGCCACCGCGAAGTGCAGCACGGCAACCTCGAACGAGTAGCAAACGGCCAGCATCTTCGGCGCCTTGCTCGCATCGCGAATGTTCGCCTCGACCACCCGATCGAGCATCTTGCGATAGCCGACGCACCACGGATCGTCATACCCGTCGAACGGTGACCCGGGGCCGCCCGAAGAGAGCACGAAGTCGACCTCGTCGTCGGGGAGCTCGCCCAGATTTCGCGGCTGTACGTGCCGGAAATGCAGCTCCAAGCCGGGATTTTGCTGTTTGACGCGCTTCGAGAACCCGTCGAACAACCTCCGGAAGCAGCGTGTCGCCTGATTCGCGACACCGTTGTTCATGTCCACCAGGCAAACGCGGATCGGAGTCGGAGAGCTAAGCATCAACGTCCTATATTGTAGTAAGAAGCTCCGCTTGCGGTATGAAAAACGATCCAACTGTTGACAAATCTTCGGGTGGCGTGAGCGGCGATGCAGGATCCACCGGCAGCGTTGTGAAAGATGCCGCAAAGGCAACGCCGATTTCGGTGCAGATTCCGGCGGCTCCATTGCGTGGTGAGGCCGAGTCGCACGATCCGCGCGCAAGGGCGCCACTACCGATTGGCGAGCGCATCGGTGCTGACACGCGCTTTACCGGGCGCGGGATCGTCGCGGCGTTTCTCGACAGCGGATTTTACGCGCACCCCGATCTGGTGACGCCGCATTCGCGCATCCACGCCTACCACGATCTCATTCATGAAAAAGACGGCGTCGAGCTGTTGTCCGCTACGGGCGACGCCTCCTCGTGGCACGGCATGATGTCCACCGTGGTGGCCGCCGGAAACGGCAGCCTCTCCAATGGAAGATTCCGTTCCGTTGCACCGGATCTCGGACTCGTGCTGGTGAAGATTGGAACCCTGTCGCGCGTCCACCATGACGACATCGCGCGGGGCATCGAGTGGGCGCTCATCAACCGGGCGCGTTACGACATTCGTATTCTCAATATTTCCGCTGGTGGTGACTACGAAGCGTCTCACTTGGACGACGTGATGTCGCGATTCGCCGAAGCCGCCATCCGCGCGGGCATCGTGGTGGTCGCGGCCGTGGGAAATCAAGGACACCGCCCGGGTTACGTGGTTCCTCCGGCGAGTGTTCCAGCGGTCATCTCGGTGGGTGGGATCGACGATCGCGGCAATCCCAACTTGGGACAGGTAACCGGATATCGCTCCTCGTACGGGCCGACCATCGATGGCTTGCAAAAGCCCGAGGTGGTCACCGTCGCCGATTGGATTCCCGCTCCGATTCTTCCGGGAACGATGACCGCCACGCAGATTGCGTTGCTGGCCAAATTGCACAAGACGGCCGACCCGAAGTTGAAGGAAACCATCGAGCGATATCCCGGCGTGCTGCCCTCCCTCGACGAGGTGAAGGACAGCCCGGCGTATTTGATCCGACAGATCGTCGACGCAGGTTTGCGCGACGAGTTGGTGATCAACGAGCACTACAAGATGGCCGACGGAACGAGCTTTGCCGCGCCCATCGTCACCAGCGTGATTGCGCAGATGCTCGAGGCCAATCCGCGCCTGAAGCCGCTCGAGGTGAAACGCATTCTGCTTCGCACCGCGAAGCGTCTTCCAAACCTCGAGGTGGATCGCCAGGGGTGGGGCGTCGTCGACCCGCGCGCCGCCGTCGATCAGGCTCTGCGCGCGAAATGACCTTGGACCACGTTCCCGCGGGCGTCGTCGATGGATCGGGCGCCGTTCGCTTCGGCACCTACCGCGGCGAGCTGCGTCAGGTCGCACTGCCGCGCGGCTCGTTTTTCCGTCACAAGCGGTGGGTCTACACCTTCGTCGCCACGCCGGAGATCATCGCGCTGCACGCCATCGTCGACCTCGGGTACGCGTCGAACGCGTTCGCGCTCGTGGCCGATCGGGCGGCGAAGTCGATCCTTTACGACAAAGGATTCACCGGCCTGCCGCGGCCCTTCGTGCACGTGGGGCCTCGCGCGGGCGATGCGCGATTTCGGCTTCCGGGCGTGGATCTTCGCGCCGGGTTTTCCAGCGCCGATGGCACGTACCGGCAACGCGTGCAGACCGCGGGGCTTCTCTGGCTCGGCGAGCTCGCCACGGCGCAGAGCCCGCCCGCACTGACGGTGATTGCGCCCATGCCCAAGGGCGGCACCAACGTGACGCAAAAGAGCGCGGCACTCGCGGCCAGCGGGATGATCGAGGTGGCCGGGCGCTCCTTCGATCTGCGCGAGGGCGTGGGCGGCTTCGACTACACCAACGGGCACTTGGCCCGGCACACGGCGTGGCGTTGGGGCTTTGCGTGCGGCAAGTTGGATTCGGGCGCTCGCATCGGGTTCAACCTGGTGGAGGGCTTCAACGACGCGAACGGCGTCTGCGAAAACGCGCTCTTTCTCGGCGATGAGCTGCTGCCGCTGGGCCGCGCGCGCTTCTCGTGGAATCGAAACGACGTGCTCGCGCCCTGGCGTTGCACCACCGAGCCGACGAACGACGCCGCGCTGGACCTCACCTTCGAGCCCATCGGTGCGCACCGCGAGGATCGCAACTTGGGCATCGTGCGCAGCCATTTCGCTCAGCCCGTCGGGCACTTCTCCGGAACCATCGAGGCTCACGGGCGTAGCTACCACGTCGAGCACCTCGCCGGCGTCACCGAGGATCAGGACGTCGTGTGGTAGGTTGCTCAGTTGCCGGAGGTCCGCCGATTTTGGCGGCCGACTTTCAACGCAGGGCTAACCATGGCAAAAATCGAAAAGACCGAAGCCGAGTGGTCCAAGCAGCTCACGCCGGAACAGTTCGCCATCGCCCGGCAGAAGGGCACCGAACGCGCCTTCACGGGCGAGTACTACGACTGCCACGATCCGGGCACCTACCGCTGCGTCTGCTGCGGTGAGGCGCTCTTTTCCTCGGACACGAAGTACGACTCCGGCTCGGGTTGGCCGAGCTTCACGTCGCCCGTCGAGGAGGGCAACGTCGAGGAGCACAAGGACACGTCGCACTTCATGACCCGCACCGAGGTCACGTGCCACGCCTGCGGCGCCCACCTGGGTCACGTCTTCCCCGACGGTCCGGGCCCCACGGGCCTGCGCTACTGCATCAATTCCGCCTCGCTGAAGCTCGAGAAAAAGTAGGCCCCCGCGCGCTTCACGACGTATTTTGGCGGCTTGAAGCTGCGGTTCGTTCTCATTTCCCTGGCCCTCCTCGGGTGCCGGAAGGAGGAGCCCCCTCCTCCGGCCCCGGCACCCGTCAACGTGCCCGTGCCCATGCCCGTGGAGCCTGCCCCGGAGGCCCCGGCGCCCGAGCCGCCATCCCCCCGCCTTACCCCCAAAGACGTCCACGCCGTCTTGCACCTGGGTGACTCCATGGTCGGCTTTCGCCGTGGCCTCACCTTGGCGCTGGAGCAGCGCTTCAAAAAGGAAAGCTCCGCCAAGTTCTTTTCCAACTCGTTGACGAGCGCGCAGGTCAAATCGTTCGACGAGGACGAGCGCCTGGGCAAGCTCATTCAAAAAGCCAAGCCCGACATCATCATCCTGAACTTGGGAAGCAACAACGTGCTCAATCCCAATCCGGAGGTGCTCGCGGGCAACATCCGCTCGATCGTCAAGAAAATGCAGCCCGCCGCGTGCTATTGGCTAGGCCCTCCCCTGCCCATCAAAGCCGTCCAGCGAGACAAAGGCATTCGGCGCGTGATCGCGGAAAACATCGAGCCCTGCAAATTCTTCGACACGAGCCGCCTGGTGCTGGAACGGCAGACGGACCACATTCACCCCACCGATCGCGGTGGAGAAGTCTGGGCCGACGCGGTATGGCACTTCATCTTCGACGACGAGGCCTCCCACCACGTGGACACCAACGAAAAGGGCCCGTACGTCGACACCAAGGCAACCCATGCAAAGCGATGACATCTCCGACGAGCGCCTCGACCCGCAGGCGGACACGCGCCTAGGCCGCCGCCTGCCGCACCCGGACGACATCATCGACCGGCAACAGCTCCTCGACGCCTTCATCGACTACACCACGGAGATTGGGCTTTCGCTCTATCCAGCGCAAGAAGAGGCGCTGCTGGAGATCTTCTCCGGCAAGAATGTCATTCTGAATACGCCCACCGGCTCCGGAAAATCGCTGGTCGCCACCGCGATGCACTTTCTGGCCACCGCCGAGGGCCGGCGCTCGTTTTACACCTGCCCCATCAAGGCCTTGGTCAGCGAGAAGTTCTTCGCCCTGTGCCGCGAATTCGGCCCCGATCGCGTGGGGATGATGACCGGCGATGCTGCGGTCAACCGCGATGCGCCCATCATCTGCTGCACCCAGGAAATTCTGGCCAACTTGGCGCTTCGCGACGGCGGACAGGCCGACGTCGATTACGTCATCATGGACGAGTTTCATTATTACTCCGACAAGGACCGCGGAGTCTCTTGGCAGATCCCGCTGCTCACGCTGCCGCAGGCAACGTTTCTCCTCATGTCGGCCACCTTCGGCGACACCGCGCCGTTCGAGCGCTATTTGAACGATCTCACCGGCATCGAAACCGCGGTGGTGCGCGGCACCGATCGCCCCGTGCCACTCGACTTCGAATACCGCGAGACACCGCTGCACGAGACCGTGGCCGACATGGCCAAGGCCGGCAAAATACCGCTCTACCTGGTGCACTTCACCCAGCGGGCCTGCGCCGAAGAAGCGCAGAACCTCATGAGCGTCGACCTTTGCACGAAGGACGAAAAGAAGGCAATCGCCGCCGCCATGGCGGGCGCCCGCTTCGATTCGCCGTACGGAAAGGACATTCAGAAATACCTCCGCCACGGCATTGGCGTGCACCACGCAGGGCTATTGCCCAAATACCGTCTCCTGGTGGAAACGTTGGCCCAAAAAGGCCATCTCAAGGTGATCTGCGGAACGGACACGTTGGGCGTCGGGGTGAACATTCCCATTCGCACCGTGGTGTTCACCAAGTTGTGCAAGTTCGATGGTGAGAAGACCGGCATCTTGAGCGTCCGCGACTTTCAGCAGATCAGCGGGCGCGCAGGCCGAAAAGGATTCGACGATCGCGGAAGCGTGGTCGTGCAAGCCCCGGAACACGTCGTGGAGAACATTCGGCTGGAGGCCAAGGCGGGCAACGACCCGGCCAAGCGCCGCAAAATCGTCAAAAAGAAGCCGCCGGAAAAGGGCTACGTGCACTGGGACAAGAACACGTTCACGAAGCTCATCGAGTCACCGCCCGAGCCGCTCGTTTCCCGCTTTTCGGTGTCGCACGGGATGCTCATGCAGGTGCTCGAACGCGAGCACGGCGGCTGCCGCGCCATGGCGCGCCTCATTTGGCAGTCGCACGAACGGCGCGCGCAAAAGCGCATTCACGGAAAAACGACGGCCATGCTTTTTCGCTCGCTGGTCGACGCCGGCGTCATCGAAGTGCAAGGGCGCACCGTGGTGGTGAATGCCGATTTGCAGGAAGACTTCTCCCTGCACCACGCCCTCTCGCTATACCTCTTGGACACGCTGGACCGAATCGATCCGGAAGCGGATGCGGAAACGTACGCGCTGGACGTTTTGACCTTGGTGGAGTCCATCCTCGAGAATCCCGAGGTCGTTTTGATGCGGCAGCTCGATGCCATCAAGACGAAAAAGATGGCCGAAATGAAGGCCGCCGGCATGGAATACGACGACCGGATGGAGGAGCTGGCCAAGCTCGACTACCCCAAGCCGAATCGCGATTTCATTTACAATACGTTCAATGCCTTTGCGGCGAAGCACCCTTGGGTGGGGCAGGACAACATTCGGCCCAAGTCGGTGGCGCGCGACATGTACGAGACGTACATGTCTTTTCGCGAATACGTGAACGAATACGGATTGGAGCGCTCGGAGGGATTGCTCCTTCGGTATCTGTCCGACGTGTACAAGGTATTGGTCGAAACCGTACCTCGTTATGCCAAAACCGACGAGCTGGACGACATCGCCGTGTACTTCGGCGCCATCGTGCGGCAGGTCGACTCGAGCTTGCTCGATGAGTGGGAGAAGATGCGGGATCCGTCGCGGGTCGAGGCGGCGGCCGCACGGACTCGGGACGAGGTTCAGGAGCCGGAGGGCCCCAAGGACATCACGCGCGACGAGCGTGCGTTCACCGTCCTTTTGCGAAACGAGATGTACCGTTTTCTGCGGGCGCTCGCCAAAAGGGATTACGAGACCGCGGCGGAGATCGTGGCCCCCGTTTCGGTGTTGGAGCTCAAAGAGAAGCTGGCGCCGTACTTCGAAGAGCACGCGATCCTTCGCGTGGACCCCGAGGCGCGGCGGCCGGCGCTTTACAAAATCGACCGAAGCGAAACGCGTTGGCGCATCGAGCAGACGCTGCTCGACCCCGAGGGGAACAACGACTGGATCGTGGTGTGCACCGTCGACTTGGAGCGCGCGCGCCAGGAGGGACGCGTGGTGCTGACGCTCGAGCATCTGGGAACGTAGCGCCATGCCGGAGATCTTCGGTCGGTACACGGTCCCGGGGCTAGGTGGGGAGCGGCTCGTTCGGATGCACTCCCCCTCCCGCAAACTCCGCGGACCGAGGCCGCTGCTCCTCTTGTTCGATGGGCAGAACGTCTTCGACGACGAGCCGTCGTTCTCCGGCGGGTGGCACGTGCACGCTTCCGTCGACAAGCTGTCGCCCGAGCGGCACCACGTACCCGTCGTCGTGGCCATCGACCATGGCGGCGAGCAACGCATCGACGAGCTCGGGCCCTTCGAGGCGCCCGCCCCCAAAGGGCTGCCCGGAGGCGGCTCCGCGCGCGGAGGCAAGGCCGACGTGCTCCTCGAGTGGATCGGCGCAACGCTCTTGCCCGACGTTCGCGCGCGCTTCCCCATCGTGGAAGGCCCCGTGGGCGTCTGCATCGGGGGCTCGTCCATGGGCGGCCTCGCGGCGATGTATGCGCACTTTCGCCGGCCGGATCTCTTCGGCGGCGTCATCTCCATGTCGCCCTCGTTCTGGTTCGGGCAGCGCGCGCTCTTCGCCTTCATCGGGAAGCAGCCCACGCCCCACTTCTCGCGCATCTACCTCGACGGCGGTCTGCGCGAAGGCGGCGGCAACATGGCGCAGCTCGTGGCCCGCATGGGGGAGCTTCTGAGCATGCGCGGCTACGGCCCCGACACGCTGAAACTCGTGCTCGATCCACGCGGCGCCCACGGCGAGCGCCACTGGCGTCGCCGCTTTCCCGCGGCGTTGCGCTTCATGTATCGGAAGTCGTGACGACGGCCCGGCGCATCACCGAGTGAACGAACCAGAGCGCCCCCGCGAACGCGGCGACGGCGCACGACGTGACGCTGACCAGGGCCAGACAGGTGATCCAGGACGGCGCGCCGGACGAGGCGATCCGCTGGTCGACCACGAGCGTTCCACCGCCGAGGGCGCCGCCCAAGACACCGCCGACGAAGGCCAGCAAGAACGACGCGGCCCACGGCGCCGACGACAGAGTCGACGCTGCACCGTGAGCCCTCTTCATGGCGCGGGGGCGCCGAGTTGCGCGGCCAAGGCGGCCGTGTCCATCCACACGATCTCCTTGCTGATGCGACGATCGCGAAACTCGCAGACATGCAGGAGGCGAATGACGACGGCCCGGCCGCTCGCCACGTGGCGCGCATGCCAGAGGCCTTCGTCGATCAGGTAGTCGTCCCCGTGCGTGCGATGAACGGGCTGCAGATCGCCTCCTTCGAACTCGGCGAAGGCGCCCGCATAGCGCTCGCGGATGGCCTCGCGGCCTTGAATGAGGCCACCGGGAACGCCAGTTAGCTGGTGAACGGCGTCATCGCAGAGGGTCGCCAGGATGCCCTCCATATCGTGAGCAGCCTCAGCCGTGATGTGAGCGGCCAGCACCGCGTCCATGTCTTCTCGACTCATGTGCCCCATAAGGTGCCTCCTCCGACGAGACTCGTGTATGATGATGAGAATCGATTCTCACGTCAAGAACAACTTCTTATGGACGACCCTCGAAAAGGCCGCGAAAATCAGAAGCATCGAACCCGGCAGGCGTTGATCGACGCCGCCATTCCGATCGCTCAAAGTGGGCGACCACTGGTCATCACAGAGGTCGCCGCGGCGGCCCTGGTCTCGACGGCCACGGCCTACCGCTACTTTCCCAATCCGCAATCGCTCTGGGTCGAGGTCGGGCCGCGCGCCCTCCAAGTTCCGAGGGTGGACGAGCTCACCGACCTCGCCTCGGACGACCCTTTCGAGCGGCTAACCTACGCCATCGAGAAGATCTCGCGCTTCCAGTTCGACGACGAGCCGCTATGGCGCGCCGTGCTTCACGCCACGTTGGAGCGCTGGCTGATGCAAGTCAACGTGCCGGAGGAACAACGCGCCCCGGTGCGCGGGGAGACGCGCGCGAAGGTCACGCGGTGGTCTCTGGAGCCGTTGAAGGAGCGCCTTCCCGCGGCCCTTCTGGAAAGGCTGACCCACGCGTTGATGCTCGTCTACGGCCTAGAGGCCATGATCGTCACACGCGACGCCTGCGGGCTCGACCGCGAGGAAGCCACGGCGGTGATGAAGTGGGCCGCCCATGCGCTGGTTCGTTCCGCACTCGCCGAAGCGGAGGCCGCACTCGCAGAATCGAAGTAAGGCGCCGCGCATCGTGTTCTAATCTTCGCGACCATGCACGATCGCGTCGGAGCTTTCCTTGCGGAGCGAACACCCCGGCGGGCGCTGACGCTGTTGGCCTTCTTGCTCCTGCTCGCGACGTTTCGGCAGCTGTTGCCGCTTCTCGTCTTCTTCGTGGCCTTCGAGCGCGGGCTCGGTGGGGCGGCCGATTTCCTCGTCGAGAGAACGCGCATGCCGCGCAAGGGCGCGGTCCTCGGCGTGGTGGCCGTGGTGCTCGCGCTGGTGGGCACCGGCCTGGCCGTGGGCGCGGGGCGCATCGTGCGGGCGGTGCGCGAGGCGCACGATCTGCCCGAGCGCATCGGCGAGATCCGTGAGCACCCGCTGGTCAAACGGCTGCACGAGCAGGTCACCGACACCGACGCCTTGGTGGAGCAGGGAAAGCACTACGCGGGCAGCGCCCTGCACTACGTCTCGCAGGTCGGACACATCGTGGCGTACACGATCATCGGCTTCATCTTCGCCATCGTGTTCCACCTCGAGCGCGAACGGCTCACGGAATTCCGCGGATCGGTCGATCCCAAGAGCTTTCTCGGCACCCTGCTGCGCTGGTGCGCGCACGCGGCCGACGCGGTAAGCCTGACCATCCAGCTTCAACTCGTGGTGGCGGCGTGCAACACGCTCCTCACCTTGCCCCTGCTGCTCTTGCTGGGCATTCCGCACGTGGCCATGCTCATGGTGCTCATCTTCGTGAGCGGCCTGGTGCCGGTCATCGGCAACTTGGCATCGGGCGCGGTGCTCATCTTCTTCGCGTACCAGACGAAGCACTGGCTCGGTGTGGGGCTCATGGTGTCGCTCACCTTTTTGCTCCACAAGATCGAGTCGTATTACCTCAATCCGCACCTCACGGCGCGCCACGTGCCGCTGCCCGGCTTCGTGCTCGTGGTGAGCCTGGTCATCTTCGAGCACCTGTTCGGCTTCGCCGGGCTATTCCTCTCCTTCCCCGCGCTGTTCGTCGCGGGGAAGATCCGAGCCGAGTTCCGCGACGAGGACGAGGACGAGCTGGCCGCGGTGAGCCGCGGCAGCCTCGATCCCGCACTCACCAGTCGACGAGCGCGGATCCCCAGGTAAATCCCGATCCGAACGCCACCATCGCGACCTTCATCCCGCGCTTCAAGCGGCCACTCTGCTCGGCCTCGGCGAGCAAGATGGGGATGGTCGCCGCCGTGGTGTTTCCATAGCGCTGGATGTTGCTCACCAGCTTCTCCTTGGGGATGCCCACGTGATCGGCGATGTACTCGTTGATGCGCAGGTTGGCCTGGTGGAACACGAACAGGTCGATGTCGTTGCCCGTCACGTTGTTGGCCATGCAAAGCTCCATCATGGCGCCAATCATGCGCTCGACGGCGTTCTTGAAGACGACTTTGCCGTCCATCTGGGCCCACATCATCTCGGGCTGCACTTGGCCCACGCCCTTGTCGTCCACCGGAATGAAGGGGCGCTTGGAGATGTCCCAAACCTTCTGCGCGAGCACGTCCGCGTAGCGCCCATCGGCGCCGAGATGCCAGCTGCGCACGCCGCGGTCTTCTTCCGTGGCGCTCACGATCACGGCACCGGCGCCGTCGCCGAAGAGTGACGCCACGGCGCGGCCGCGCGTGGAGAGATCGAGCGCGGCGGAATGCGTCTCGGCGCCGACGACGAGCACGTGCTTGCACGCCCCGGACTTGACCATCGCGGTGGCCGTGCCGAGCGAATACAAAAAGCCGCTGCACTGGTTGCGCACGTCGAGCGCGGGAACGAACCGCGCCTTCGGCCCTTCGCACAGGCCGAGCTTTCGCTGCAGGTAGATGCCGCTACCGGGAAAGCACGCGTCGGGCGAGAGCGTGGCCAGGATGATCATATCGAGATCGTGCGGCTCGAGACCGGCGGCCTGGATGGCGGCACGAGATGCGGGAAGCGCGAGATCGGCGGTGCCCACGCCGTCCTCGGCGAAGCGCCGCTCCTGGATGCCGGTCCTCTGCACGATCCATTCATGGCTCGTGTCAATCCCGTATTGCGTTTTGAGGTCGTCGTTGGTCACGACCCGCGGCGGGACGTAGAAGCCGGTACCGGAGATGAATGCATTGGGCATGAAAAACAGCGTACTTTAGCCCACCCAGCTCCGGAAAGAATATTACGAGTCGTGCACGCCTTACTTGCGCGGTGTAGTGCTCGCAGGCCTCGGAGCCAGCGTTGCGGCCGGTGTGGCGCCTTGCGGCAACACGGACGGAACCGCCCCAGGTCCCGCTTGGGGGACCGTCCCTGTCTGCGCCGAAAAGGAAATGGGATGACGGTCGAGATGCTTCTTCCGTCGCAGCCCGATGATGAAGACGACCGCCGAGATCGTGACGATCACCAGGAAGAAGATCCACTTGGAGAAGTACGGGTCGAAGGCCGACGGCCTGATGCGCCGCGCGGTGATGCTCGAGCGCGAGATCTCCGGCGGCCGCATCAAGCCGTCGACATCGGGTGCCGCGAACACGGGCACCGCGGAGCGCGCCATCGATGGGACGGGCAAATCGGCAATGGGCGGGGCCGTGTACGGCGCATGGTGCCCCGTCGCGATCGAAGGCAGTAGTTCCTGCGAGCTCACGAAGATGACGCTCTCGTCCAGCCGTACTTCCTGGGCCCCTTCCTTGATGGGGGGCGCCGGGAGGCCGCGGTAAACCGCCGTGGTGTCTCCATCGTGCGACAACGCACTGGGCGGCCCATCGAACGAGCCCACGGCCGCACGCAGCGCCGTGCGCATCGCGGTGGCATCGGTCCATCGCCGGTCGGGCTCGAGCATGAGCGCGCGATCGATCACCGCGATTAGGCCGCTCGGCAGATCGGGCGCAATCGACCCGAGCGACCGTGCGCGGGCCGTGGCGGTGAGTAAAAGGTGCTGGTGCAAGGTGACCGCCCCCGGATGCACACGCTGCCCGGTGATGAGGCAGAACGCTGTCGCCGCCGCGGACCAGAGATCCGAACGGCCGTCGACGGATTTGTTGCGGCCCCCGGCTTGCTCGGGCGACATGAAGTCGGGCGTGCCCAGGATGAAGCCCGTCTTGGTCAACGAGGTGGCGCCTTCGCTAGCCGCCCCGCGCTCGACTTCTTCCTTCATGCGCGCAAAGCCGAAGTCGAGCACCTTGATGCGGCCATCGCGCGTGAGAAAAAGGTTGTCCGGCTTGATGTCGCGGTGAACGATGTTGCGGTTGTGGGCAGCGCTCAGCACGTCGAGCAAGGTGTCGAGCATCCACACCACCTCGGCCACCGCAAGCCTTCCGCCGAGGCGCTCTGCGCGCCGCTCGAACGACTCGCCCTCGAGGAGCTCCATGACGAGAAAGACAGCGCCATCCTCGGTCACGTCGTCGTCGACCACGCGCACCACACCCGGGTGCGAAATGGCATTGCCGACGTAAGCCTCCCGCATGAACCGCGTGCGAATCTGGGCATCGCGGAGGAATTGCGGGTGAAGCACCTTCAGGGCGACGCGATGGCCGTTGCGATGGGTCGCCGCATACACCGTGGCCGTTGCCCCCTCACCAAGGCGTGCGTCGACGCGCCACTTCCCCTTGATGATTTTGCCGATGCGTCCCGCCCGGCCATATCCACGGTTTTCTTCTGCCACCTGCTAGCCCAGGCTGGGAAGATTACCGCGTCGACGTGCCCGTGCCCATGCCCTTGCCCGATCTTCCCGTGGCTGCCCGCTTTTCGGGGTCACGGACGCGGGCAGGGGCAGGGATTGACCTGGGGCTCGGGTTGCTCAGTGCAGCTGGATGGACTGGATCCCCCAGTATCCGCTCGCCAGGAAAAGCGTGTCGTTTTGCCGCGAGATGCTCCCCGGCCACCCCTGGGCCCGCACGAAGCGGTCGTAGGTGGGGGCGGCATTGGGCTGCAACCGGTAAATGTCGATACCACTCCCCCACCCCGAGGTGACGATGGCGCGGTCGCCTTCGACGCCAAGAAGCCAGCCCCACCCGCGCTGCGCGGGAGCCCGGCGATCGATCGGGCGGCGCGGATCGGTCAAGTCGAATTCGTGCAAGGTGACCTGTGAATCCGAGCCTGTCTGGTAGTCGTAGCGCTGCACGGAGGCGTAGGCCTTGCTGCCGCGCACGAAAACGTTGCCTACATAACCATCGAGCACCGTGCTGCTCTGCAGATATGCCTTGCGGCCGACGATGCGGGCCACGGAGAGATCGTCGCGGGTCGTCCCGTTCCACCACCGGTAGTCGGTGAAGTAGAGGAGCGACGGATCGGTCTCCGACGCGCCCACGAGCAACCCGGGCACGTTGATGCGCGAGCCCACCCTCGGGTGCGCACGGTCGCTCAGATCGATCTGATCGAGGTAGTATCGCACCGTGCCGTTGCTGCTGCGACCCGTTTGCGGATCGTAGACCGGCCAGGAGATCCACTCGTAGTGGCTCGTATAGAGCTTGTCGCCGACGGCCCGCATGTTCCCCCACCAGGAACGTCGGTCCGACGTGATGTCCGTCGACGTCAGGTTCGGCGCATCCGGGTTGGTGATGTCGACCACGTACAGCGTCTGGTTTGCATCCCAGGTGCCGTCGGACTTCACCTTGGGATAGAAGCGGCGGAAGGCCAGCGCATTGCCCTCGACCTGCACGACGTCGGAACCGCCGAACCAGTCGTACCAGTAGCAGCCCCCCCAGCCCCAGCCTCCGTAGTAGTAGCTATTGCCCGAGTCCGTGGGCAAGGTCACCTTGCCGCGCAGTGTGGCCGTTTCATGGGCGAACTCCACGACCTGCACCTGCGGCACGTACGCGTAGCAGGCTCCCGAGCTGGGCTTGCCGTCGGGCGTCGGCGCCGGGTTGCCGCGGCCATCGCCGCAGTCGATTTCCTTGCGCACGTTGGTCACCACGTAGCTCAAAGGACCATTGCGGAAGACGCGCGCATTGTTGCCGTCGATCTTCACGGTGACGGCGCCCGAGGCGTCCGAGCGCTCGTCGGCGTTGTCCATGGGCAGCATGCGAATCTCCGACTGGCGGTCGTCGTACCCCCACCAGTCCGTGGAGACTTCGGCCACGGTGTTGCCATCCGGCCGCGCATCCACGACGTTGCGCGCGAGGGTCACTTCCTTGACGACCTGCGGGTTCGCCTTGTTCGCGTAGTCGACCACGCTCAGCGACTGATCGCTCAACGACACGAGGCGACCTTTGACGAAGATGCCGCGCTCCACCCATCCGTGCGATCGCGCCGCACCCGCGGTCCGGATCGAGTCGGCGGTGAACTCGATGAGTTGAAGCCCGTTGCGGTATTCGTAGCCCTGCGAGCTCCACCCGCTGAAGGGCAGCACGACCAGGCCTTTGTCGGCATCCTTGACGAACGCCTTGAAGGTGCCCGCCGCCGGCGTCCACGCCCAGCCGTCGCCAAACGTCGATTTGCCGATCAGCGTCGGGGCCGCGGGATTGCTCACATTGAAATACTGGAGTGCCACCTTGTTCGAATTGGAACCGTATTCGTTGCCCAACGCGAAAAGCCGATCGCCCGATGGAATGAAGTTCCAAATCCCGCCCTGCACCGAGGTTTGCCCGGCCAACTTGGGTGCGGAGGGGTTCGAGATATCGTAGATCTGAAACGGCGTCGTGCCGTTGTTTCCGTAATAGTAGTAGCTGCCCGGCGACAGGTACATGCGCGCGCCGTCGAAGCGCGCGGTCACCGACCATCCCGTCGAAGGGATGGTTAGCTCCGACGCACGAACCGGCACGTCGGGATTCTGGAAGTCCACGGTGGAGAGCACGTAGCGGCCGTCCTGACCTCCGCAGTACGCACCGCCGCATCCGAGCAAGTGGGCATAGCGCTTGTCGGCAAAGTCGATGTTCCAGCGCCCGTTGTCGGCGCCCCATCCCTGCACCGAGCCGTTCACCTCGATGCGTCCGCGCACGCCGATGGTGCCGAGGGGATCCGAGATATCGAGGTAAACGAGCTCGCTGCGGCCCGTGGGCTGGCTCCACGGCTGCGAAGGGTCGGACGGGATGTCGTGCGCTAGCATGATGCTGCTGTCGGTGACATTGAAGACCGAGCTGTAGCCGTCGAACGTGTGCGAACCCTTTTGCGAGATGACACCTCCGGCAAAGTTCACGCTGCTGACCACGACCTTGGGCCCGTGGCTCGAGGTGGTCGACGCTCCAACGGCGTCCCAACCGTAGTACCAGCCGTAGTCCTCGCTGACCGCGTAGAGCACATCGCCGACGATGCGCGTATCGCGCACCCAGCCGCCGAGCTTCGCCTCGCCGAGAACCTTGATATCGCCCGGATTGGTCGCGTCGAGACCGCGAACGATGGATCCGTGGAACGGCGAGCCATCCTCCATGGTTCCGTACCAGTCGGCGACGACGATGGTCGCGATGCCATTGCGGATGAACATCTCGACGGGGCTGCCGTGGATGCTGCTGCGCCCGACGAGCCGCGGCTGGTCGACGTTGCTGACGTCGAAGACCATGAGCCCGCGGTAGGCATTGAGGTAGTAAAGGCGATCGCCCTCGACGCGGTAGAGATCCGTCTCCTCCACCTTGCGCGGCGGGTTGGACGCCTCGCCGCCTTTCCCGCCGCCCTGGTCGCTCGTGGGTGCCCCCGCGTCCACGCTGCCGCTGGGAGACCCAAAGGTACCGCTGGCGCCGGGTGGGGCCGAGATGAAGTCGGATTGCCCCGGGTTCCGGTCCTCCTCCGGTCCCGAATGGCTCGAGGAGGAACACGCCGGCACGGCGACGGCGCCGCCGACGAGGGCAAGCAAGGAAGCCAAAGGAAGAAAGGGGCGGGAACGGGTAGGACGCATACCGATCGGTAAGAGCACGGTGTGTGCCGCACGCATCGGAACGTGGTTTGAAGCCTATTTTCCCGGCCGGGGTTCTGGCGGAGGCGGGGCACGGCAACCCGATCTGTGCCAGATGGCACATCTCGTTCTGCTCCCTCCCGGCTCCTCTGGAACCTCGGGAGCGGGAGCCGGATCGGCGACGATGCGCTAAGAATTCCAAGATGAAGGCGCGAATTCGGCAGTGGGCCATGATCATCGCGTGCGTCGGGTTGGCCACGTGCTCGAACCTCGACAACATCGACGTCGATGCGGAAGGCCAAGGCACGATCCCGGCGGCGACGCCGCTGGAGAAGCTGCTGTCCAACTTCGACCTGGGGGGGTTCAACAACATCGACTTCTCGCAGAGCTTCAAGAACCAAGGCGCGTCGAAGGATGACGTCGACTCGGTCCGCGTGAAGTCGTTCGAACTGAGCATTCCCGCGCCGCCGGGTCAGACGTTCGACTTTCTCCAATCGGTCGCGTTCTACGCGGAGGCCAGCGGGCACCCGCGCGTGCGCATCGCGCACCTCGACACGGTACCGAAGGGTGCCTCGTCGCTGCAGGTGTCGGTCGATCCCGGCGTGGAGTTGAAGCCCTACGTGGTGGCCCCCCAAATGAGCATCACCACCCAGGCGAGCGGCTCACGTCCGGATCAGGAAACCACGGTGAAGGCCGACGTGAGGCTCGACGTCGATATCCACACGGGCTGTGAGTAGGCGTTGTGAGTAGGTGCTCACGGACGGGGCAGTAGCTCGCACGACTGAAGACGCGCCGCGACATGACCGCCGGCCGGGGTGACGAAGCCGGTGACCGTGGCCGGCTGCCCGACGATGAGATTGCCGGCCTGCTCTGGCGGAAGCGTGCAGACCACTGCGCCCAATCGGTCGTGCAGCACCACGCGCTCACCCGCTACTTCCCGCACGATCCCCATCACTTTGAAAAGCTGCCCCGTGTACTTGGCATTCGCCTTTCCCGGGTCGTCCGTGAAGTCCTTAATGAACTCCATCATATCGAGCTGCGGCGCCGCCGCCCGATCGAAGGCTTTGTCGACGGCGCCGTGGGCGGACGCGGCCGCCAGCGCCTTGGCTGCGCCCAAGCCCGCTTTCTTGTCCTCGCAGCCGTCGCACCCCGCAACGGAAACGAACGACGCGACGAGCATCAGCCAGGCATACCGTGGGCGCGGATTCCCCATGTTGGCCGCGAGTCTATTCGAATTGAAAGCACTTGCGGTGGAGGAGTCTTCGCTCAATGTAAATTTCGACATGCTCGAGAGGACCTTTGCTGCCGTACGTGGTCGCTCGAAGGGGCCCCCTTCCCTGCCTCGCCGCCAGGCGCCGCCGGGACAAGCCGGCCGCAATACCCCCGTTGGCCATGTCAGCCGCGTGTTTCGCGACGTGTACGAGGCGGAACGTTTGAGCGCGGGGGCCATTCCCTTGGCCCGCAAACAGGAAGCCCTTCGTGCGCTGGCCGACGCGGCCTTCGCACGGCTCGGCAAGGAGGCGCGCCGGCGCGGCCTTTCGCTCCAAAACGACGTGGACGAGGCCCTCGCCGCCCCGTGCGATCCCGAGCGCATCCTCAAGGTGCTGCTTCATCTGATCGAAAACGCCATCGGCGCCTGCAAGGAGCACGGGCAGGTGGTCGTCGATGCCCGCCCCATCGAAAACGGCGTGGTCATCTCCGTACGGGACGAAGGCACCGGGCTCGATCCACGAGCATGGCCCTACCTCTTTCGCGAAGGATGGAAGGATCCGAGCCGCAAGGGAGAAGGCTTGGGCCTCACTGTTTCCAAGGCCATCGTGCACGCCCACGGCGGCAAAATCTGGTGCGAAAGCGCTCTCGGACGGGGGACGACGTTTCGGTTCACGCTGCCCAACGAGAAGAAGAAGATCGAGCCGGTGCCGGAGCACGAGCCGGTGCACGAGCACGTGTAGGAGTACGTTCTCCCGCCCGATCTTCTCCCCTCCCCCAACGCATCACCGAGGTGATACCGTGATCGAGCTTTGCCAAAAGATTCGATCGCCGAGCGTGTGGAGCGGCTGCAAATCCCGTTTAGTGCCTACGGGATCGACCCCTACGGTGTGTCGAAACGGCACCTGATACGCATCCTCACGGCGGCGAGGTTCTTCTACCGACACTACTTTTCCGTGGAGACACACGGTCTGGTGAACGTGCCGCCGCGCGGGCGGGCCATGCTCGTGGGCAATCACTCGGGCGGCATCGCCATCGATGCGGCGATGGTCTACGCCTCGATGTTCTTCGAGATGGATCCACCGCGCCTCGCGCAGGGCATGGCGGAGAAGTTCATCAACAAGATGCCCTTCGCCTCGCTCTGGTCGAGCAAGGTGGGGCATTTCACCGGCCTGCCCGAGCACGCCGAGCGCCTGCTCGAAGAAGACCGGCTGCTCATGGTCTTTCCCGAGGGCGCGCGCGGCACGGCCAA
This sequence comes from Sorangiineae bacterium MSr11367, assembly GCA_037157805.1. NCBI lineage: Bacteria > Pseudomonadati > Myxococcota > Myxococcia > Myxococcales > Pendulisporaceae > Pendulispora > Pendulispora rubella. The sequence continues at coordinate 6,184,172 of CP089983.1, forward strand.
GCTTTTTCGCGAGCGCCATTCGCTCGTCGACTTCGGCACGGGCTTCGTCCGGCTCGCGCTGAAGACGAAGACGCCCATCATTCCCTTCGGCTTCCTCGGCGGCGGCGATGCGCTGCCCACCGTGAGCAACGCGTACAAACTCGGCAAGCGCCTCGGCGTCCCGTACATCCCCATCGTGCCGTATTGGCCCCCGGTGCCGCTGCCCGTGAAGCTCGAGATCCACTACGGCGCGCCCTTGGTCTTCGAGGGTACGGGAAGCGAAGACGACGAGGTCATCTTGGGCTACGTGGACGAAGTGAAGGCGAGCATCAAGCGCCTCATTCACCACGGTTTGTGCCTGCGACGCGGAGAGCCCACCGCCTCCGTGCGCTTCGGCGACGAGGATCGCGATATCCGATGAAGATCGTCATACCCGGTATCTCGGGAGGCGTCGGGCAGAAGCTCGCCTTGCACCTTCTGGCCAACGGCCACGACGTGGTCGGCATCGACGTGCGGCCTTGGACCGATGCACCCAAGGAAATCACCGTGCATCGCGTGGACATCCGCAAGCGCGCCGCGGAAGACGTCTTTCGTCGGGTGCGCCCGGAGGCGGTGGTGCACATGGCCACCGTCACGTCGTTGATGATGCGCGGCGAAGAGCGCCACCGCATCAACCTCGGCGGCACGCGTGCCGTGTTCGACCACTGCCGCGCGTATGGCGCAAAGCACTGCATCTTCGTAGGGCGTCATACGTTCTATGGAGCCGCCGCCGACTCCCCTCTCTTCCATACAGAGGACGAGCCGCCCATGGCGCTCTCCACATTCCCCGAGCTCGCCGATCTCGTTGCGGCCGATCTTTTTGCCGCAACTGCACTCTGGCGATTCCCCGAGCTCGTCACCACGGTATTACGTGTATGTTACACACTCGGCCCGACGGGTCATGGCACGTTGGCAACGTATTTGCGCGGAAGGACCGTTCCGAGTTTGCTCGGTTTTGATCCGCTATTTCAATTCATGCACGAGGATGACGTTGTGACGTCCATTGCGCTCGCGCTCGAACGTCGCATACGGGGTATTTTCAATGTCGCCGGTCCGCCGCCGGTTCCCTTCTCGGTGATCGTCCGCGAGACGGGGCGAAAACGCCTTCCATTGCCGGAGTTTCTCATCGATCGGACGCTCGGACGATGGGGCTTGCCGCGCCTGCCACGCGGCGCACTTGGTCACGTCAAATATCCCGTGGTGTTGGACTCGAGTGCATTCCGCAAAGCGACGGGCTTTCGTCATCTGTATGATGAAGTAAAGACACTCGCCGCGTTTCGTTCTGCTTTCCCTCCGCCGGTGCCCCGAGACGCGTGATACTCTAGGCCGCCTTGAGCGCCAAGAAACCCGAGAGTCTCGACGAGACCCCCGACGGCGACCGAACCCCTGAAAAACAAGGGGCAAAAGGGACTCTTGTCGTCGGTGAGATCATCGCCGGCAAGTTCCGTGTCGATCGTGTGCTCGGTCAGGGCGGCATGGGCGTCGTCGTGCTCGCGACGCACTTGGTGTTGGAAGAACAATTCGCACTGAAGCTTCTGCGGCCCGAGCTCGCGGCCGATCCGGAGATCGTCGAACGCTTCTCGCGCGAAGCGAAGGCGTGTGTACGCATCAAAAGCGAATACGTGGCGCGCGTGCACGACGTCGGTATGCGCGGCGACGGCACCCCCTTCATGGTGATGGAGTACCTCGAGGGGATCGATCTCGGCACGGCGCTGCACGAGTCGGGACCGCTGCCCATCGCCGAGGCCGTCGAATACGTCGTGCAGGCGTGCGAGGCGCTCGCGCAAGCGCATGCCATCGGCATCGTGCACCGCGACATCAAGCCGGAAAACCTCTTCATGGTGAACCAGATGGAGGGGTGGAACTCCATCAAGCTGCTCGACTTCGGTATTTCCAAGGCGATCCCCGCACCGCGCTCGCAAGACTTCCGCCCGGGAAACGTCCGCGAAACACGGATGATGGGAACGCCCCATTACATGTCGCCGGAGCAGATGCAGCAGCTCGAGACGATCGATGGCCGTTCGGACATCTGGTCGCTCGGCGTGGTGCTCTACGAGCTGCTCACGGCGCACTACGCGTGGGACGGTGCGAGCGTGCGCGAGGTGACGCAAGCCATCTTGAAGGGCAAGACGCCGCTGCTCGAAGAGTTGCGCCGCGATGCACCGCCGGGCCTCTCTCACGTGATCGAGCGCTGCCTGGAGAAGGATCCCGACTTGCGCTTCGCGAACGTGGCGGAGTTGGCCATTGCGCTCTTGCCCTTCGCGCCACGCAGGGCGCGCATCTCGGCGGAGCGTTCGGCGTCGGTGATCCGCGCCGCCGGACTATCGCGGGCGGACTTCAAGGTGCCCACGTCGATCCATCCGCCGTCGTCGCTCGCGTCGACGGGTCCGGCGATCTCGTCGGCGTCGTTTCCGGCAGTGATTTCGCGCGAGGCGCCAACGATGCCCGACGTGAGCGCGGAGCTCGCGAAGCGCGCCGCCGTGGAGAGGCGCACGCGCACCTTGCTCACGGTCGCGGCGGGCGCGGGCATCGTGGCATCGGGCCTGGCCATCGGGCTTTTGACGATGCATCCGCGGCCGGGCGACGCCGAGCGCGCCCCGGCGCCGGTCAGCGCGGTTCCCCAAGCGGGGCCTGGGGAGGCCGTCATGGCGCCGGCCACGCATCTTTTGACGGCCGCCGCGGAGCCGCCGAAGGTGAACGTCGCGCCCGCGTCCGCGGAGCTTCCCGTACCCTCCGCACCGGCGGCCACCGCGAGTGCCAAACGCCGCGGGCGCCCTCGGTTGAACGACCCGCCTTTAGGAGCGGCCCCCAAAGCGGGGCCTGGAGTGTCCAGCGCCGACGGAGGCGAGCCCGATCTCGGTTACTGATGCGCACGTACGTCCACTTCGCCTTGGCGCCGCTCGTGGCGTTCTCGTTCATCGCTTCTCCGGCACGGGCCCAACAGCCTGACGATCCGTCGGCCATCGCCGCCGCGCGCAGCCTCGGTGTCGAGGGCGTGAAGCTCGCCGACGCCGGCAATTGCTCCGAAGCCGTCCCCAAGTTGGAACGCGCGGAGGTGCTTCATCATGCGCCGACCACGTTGGGACGCCTTGGCGAATGCCAGATTGCGCTGGGCAAACTCGTGCTCGGCAGCGAGATCCTGCAGCGGGTCGTGCGCGAGCAGCTCCCGCAGAGCGCGCCCTCGGCGTTCGTCCATGCGAAGCACCGCGCGAAACGCGTGCTCGACGAGGTGCTGCCGCGCATCGCCAAGCTGCACCTTCGCGTCGAGGCGCCGCCCAACGTCACACCGGCCGCGGTACGCGTCGCGCTCGATGGCGATGCGCTCGGTGCCGAATGGATGGATATCGATCGGCCCATCGATCCCGGTGTGCACACGCTCACGGCCACGTCGGAAGGCCATGCCGATGCGAGCAGCACGGTCACCCTGGGCGATGGCGATCGCGCCGAGGTGACGCTCACGTTGACGCCGGAGCCGGAGCCCGCACCGGAGCCGCCTCCGCCCGCCGCCGAGCCGCCCCCGGCCCCGCGCGCTCCGGAGCCCGTGGCCAAGCCGCAGCCGCACCCCGCCGTCGCGACCGACGCGGAGCCGTCGAGTGCGCGCCACACGGCGGGCCTGGTGCTGCTGGGTGCATCGGGGGCGGCGTTCGTGTTCGGCGGCGTCTTCGGCCTGATGGCGCTCGACACGAAGCGCCAACTCGACGATGCGTGCGGCCCCACCAAGGTGTGCCCGGCGAACCAGCAGGATGACATCTCGGCGTTGAAGACGCAGAGCACGCTCGCCACCGTGGGGTTCGCGGCCGCGGGGGTGTCCCTCGCCGCCGGCGGGGTGCTTCTTTTGACCGAGCCGTCGGCGTCCACGTCGTCGGCGTCGAAGCGCGCGAGCGGACTCTGTATCGGCCCCACGTCGGTGTCGTGGCAGGGGCGCTTCTGAGCGGCCATGCGCACGCGCCTCGCTGTGGCCTTCGCATCCGTCGCACTCGTCGTCGGCGCAGCCTACGCCGCCGGATGCAATGTGCTGCTCGATGCCTCGAAGTACCGCGTGGGCGAAGGCACGGACGATACTGGCTTCGCCTGCACCAAGAACGACGACTGCCGGCGCGCCTTCGGTGACGATGGCATGTGCCCCGCGTCCACCCGCCGGTGTGCGCGAATTCGGTCCGCCGAATGCACCCGGGTCCTCGGTGACGCCGCGAGCGACGAGGCCATCTTCATCGGCTCGCTGTTTCCCTTCGAGCAGAGCTCCGGGGCGCCCATCGAAAATGGCGTGGAGGTCGCCCTCGAAGAGTTTCGCAGTGTGGAACTTCCCCCGGTGCCGGGCGAAACGCGGCGACGTCCCCTGGTGCTCGTCGCGTGCAACGACCAGGGCGACGGCCCGACGGCGGTGCGGGCGGCGCAGCACCTGGTCAACGACCTAGGCATCCCCGCGATCATCGGCTCGGCCTTCAGCAACGTCACCCTGCAGGTGGCCAACCAAGTCACCATTCCGAGAAGCGTCCTTCTCGTCTCGCCGTCGTCGACGAGCCCGACGCTCACGCGCCTCACGGACAACGGCCTGGTGTGGCGTACGTGCCCGTCCGACGTGATCCAAGCCGAGGCCCACCTCGCGCTGATGCCCCACCTCGAGCGCGACGCGAAGCTCGCCACCGGCGCGGAAAAGATCAAGGTGGCCGTCCTCCACAAGGGCGATCTTTACGGGCGTGGACTCGCCGAAGCCCTGAGCCCGAAGCTGGTCTTCAACGAGGCCAACGCGCTCGATCAAGTCGACAGCGGCCACTTCCTGCGCCTCGACTACGGCGACCCTCAAGACTCCGCAGCGCCGCCGGACTACGCGGCCGCGGTGCGGAACGTCGTCGCCTTCGAGCCGCACGTCGTCTTCCTCTATGGAACGACGGAGACCGTGGAGCCGCTCATCGCGCAGACGGAGGCCACGTGGCACACGTCGCTGGGGTATCGGCCCTTTTACGTGATGGGCGATGGCAGCGCCGTCCCCGAGCTGTCCGCCTACCTGGCCCGCGCCCCGGATGAAACGCGCAGGCGCATGCTCGGGACCAAACCGGGCACGGTGGGTCCGAAGTTCGAGGCCTTCAAGTCTACGTACCTCTCGCGCGTGCACGATGGCACCTCACCGGCCGCCACGTGGGCCGTCAACGCCTACGATGCGCTCTACACCGTGGCCTTCTCCATCGTCGCCGCAGGAGCCGACCCCCTGCGGGGGCCGAACCTGGCGCGGGGCCTCGAGCGGCTGGTCTCCGGGCAACGTATTTCACCAGGCTCGGCCAACCTCAACGCGGCCTTCGACCTTCTCCTGGCGGGGGCCTCGTTCGACTACGACGGGGCCTCGGGGCCGCTCGATTTCGATCGCACGACGGGCGAAGCACCGTCCGATATCTTACTTTGGTGTATGCAGCGGGACTCGGAACCGCGCATTGCGCCGGTGTATTTCAGCGCCGCCGAGGGGAAGCTGGTCGGAGGCCTGCCCGAGATTCGTGCGTTCTGCGGGTTTTGACGAACGAAACGTGGTGTAGTCTACCGCCCTCGTGCCGGCTTTGCCTCGTCTTGCTTGGGCGCTCTGCGCGCTCTCCTTCTCCTCCCTTTTCTTCGTCGCCCGCGTTTCTCGGGCCGACACCTACTCGAAGTACGAGCAGCAGACCATCGACCAGGTGCTGGAGGACATGGCGGCCAAGTCGCCGTCGGTCCGTCCCGGTCAGGCGGTGGCCGTCGATGCGGCGCCCGATGGAAAGACCATCGAGCGCATCGACATTGCCCGAATCGACGTCTTCGAGAAGCGCGATCCGGTGCCGCTCTTCCTCAACGTCTTCCACACGTTGACCAAAGAGCCGGTGATCGCGCGGGAGGTGCTCCTGCGCGAGGGACAGCCATACCGGCAAGATCTCGCCGACGAAACGCAACGCAACCTGCGGCGGCTCCCGCAGTTGTCGCTGGTCATCGTCGTCCCGCTGCAGGGCAGCTCGCCCGATCGCGTGCGGCTCTTGGTCATCACCAAGGACGTCTGGTCGCTTCGCATGGGTTTCGACATCGGTCTGAGCTCCTCGGGCCTGGAGTCGCTCTTGCTCGAGCCCACCGAGTCGAACATGGCGGGCACCCAGCAGCTCGTGCTCGGGCGATTCACCTACCGGCCCAACTCCTTCTCGCTCGGCACGGCCTACCGTGTTCCGCGCGTGCAGGGCCTATGGCTCGCGTTGAACATGGACGCAAACATCGTCGTGAACCGCGAACGCGGCACGCCCGAGGGTTCGTACGGCATCGTCTCCGCCTCGCGCCCGCTCTATTCGAAGTACACCGAGTGGTCCTGGGGTTCGCAGGTCGCGTGGCGCGACGAGGTGCTGCGCCGCTACATCGGGATCAAGGTGGCCCGCTTCAACGCGGACGCCACGCCGGGCGTGAACGACGCCATCCCGTACCAGTACCGGGGCCGCCGCTACACCTCGACGCACTCGATCACGCGTTCCTTCGGCCTCGACATCAAGAACGACTTCACCATCGGCGCGGAGATGAACCTCCGCGCCTACCGCACGGCCTTCGATGCCGACCTCCCCGACGGTGCGCCGCGTCCCGTGTTTGCGCCCGAGGCCGTGGCCGAGTTCGAGCGGCGCTTCATGCCCCGCAGCGATACCCGGGTTGGTCCCTTCCTGCAGTGGCACGGCTACACCAACCGCTTTCATCGGGTGCTCGACTTCGAGTCGCTGTCCCTGCAAGAGGACTACCGGCTCGGCCACGATCTCTGGCTGCGCGTTTACCCGGTTTCCAGCGGCCTGGGCTCGTCGCGCAGCTTTCTCGGCGTGTACGCGGCGGCGCAATACACGATTCCCTGGGGCGACGGCTTGGTGCGCGCGGCCGTGGAGGCGACCAACGAGTTCCAGTCGGACCGCATCAGCGATGCTTCGGTCGAGCTCGACCTTCGCATCTCGACGCCGCATTTCGGCTTCGGGCGGCTGGTCTTCGACTCGGTCGTGCTCAATCGGTACCGCAATTACCTGAATCGAAGGACGTTCCTCGGCGGCGATACGCGGTTGCGAGGCTTTCCCAGCTCGTACTTCGACGGGCAGGACCTCTTCGTGTCCAACGTCGAGTTCCGCACGCGCCCCATCGCGGTCTTCTCCGTCCAGCTCGCAGGCGCGCTGTTCTACGACGTGGGCAGCGCCTTCGAAGACTTCGACCACGTGAAGATGCACCAATCCGCGGGCGCAGGCTTCCGCGTCCTGTTTCCGCAGGTCGACCGCATCGTCTTTCGAGGCGACTTTGGCTTTCCCCTCGACCGCCCGGCCGGCGTGGCGCCGCTCACGTTCTTCTTCACCTTCCAGCAGGCCTTTGGCCTGCCGGGGGTGGGGACGTTGCCCGGTCAGGGCACCGCTTCGACGTGGGGGATGCTTGGACAGTAGGCAGTAGTGCGCGGGGCTAAACTGCCTTGCGGCGGAACATCGGCGCCGACGAATGCCCCTGGGCGGGACGCTTGGGGGCGCCACCCGGCGTTCGGGGCTGCTGTCCACGGAAGCCCGCCTCGGCATCCTTGGCGCCGTCCTCTTCGCCCTCGCCCTCCGCCTCGGCCGCTGCTGCGGCGGCTGCGGCGGCTGCAGCCGCGGCGGCTGCGAGCTCCGCCGAGCGCGCTGCCTCGTCCGTCGGGAGGTGGCACTTCTTGTATTTGTTTCCCGAGCCGCAGTGGCACGGGTCGTTTCTTCCGAGCTTGGTGGCCGTCACAAGCACATTGTGTACGATTCAGCGGTTCATCGGTCAATGAAAAGACAGGCCGTGCGACGCGCCAAGACGTTGCACCGCGCGTGGATCGTGGAAAGCTTTGGTCCGTCAAGTCCATTTTCGGCGGCGCTCTTGCTCCGATCGAATCCCCCGGATCGAATCCCCCCTCCAGGGCTGACGAAAGCAGAGCGCTGCACCACGTTTCGAGCGAGGTGGCGCCATGGATCAGATTCTCAGGCTCCGGACATGGATCGAGCAACACCGTGATGTTTGGCTCGACCTGTTGCGCATCTACATGGGCTTTGCGCTGTTGGCGAAGGCGATTGCCTTCATGCAGCACATGTCGGCCTTCATCGAGACCATGCCCATCAAGGACGGGGCCTTCGCGCCCGCACTGCTCGCCCACTACATCGTGGTCGCGCACGCCGCGGGCGGAATCATGCTCATTTTTGGCGTCCTCACCCGCATCGCCGCCGCCGTGAACATCCCCGTGCTGCTGGGCGCCGTGTTCTTCGTCCACTGGCACGAGGGTCTCTTCCAGCCGCAGCAAACCCTCGAGCTCGCGTTGCTGGTGCTCTTCATCCTGTCGCTCATCACCGTGGTCGGCGGCGGGCCACTCTCGGTCGACGAGCGCCTGAAGAAGCACGAACACGACATCCCCACCGTCCCACGCCACCACCACGTGTAGAGAGCTACACCGAGAGCAATACGCCGCGGGCGCGTTCGCCGGTCGATTCGGCGATGGCGTTGGCGTAGAGGAGCACCTGGGCCTCGTACTCGCGGACGCGCTCGGCGATTTCGGCGTCGGTTTTGTAGTCGACCACGGTCCAGATGTGGCCGTGCTCGTCGCGCTCGCGCATGGCCAGGTCGAGCACGCCCTCGAGCACGGCGCCGTCGTCCATGTGGCAAAGGATCGGCGATTCTCGCCGGCATTCCGTGGCTGCGCGCGCCCGATCGAAGATCGGGTGCGCGAGGGCGGCCACCACGGCCACCGTTGCCGCTTCGATCTCCGCGCCGCTGGCCCCGACGAGCCGCGCGTGGATCCGCGCGACCTTCGCCACCGCGTCGGGCCCGGCGTGCAAGTCCACGGCGGCCAAGGTCGCGTGCACCAACACGCCAAACCTCTTTCCGCGGGGGCGACCTTCTCGCCTGCCCCCCGTGGTCACCACGACCTCGACGCGCTCCTCGTTCGGCGTGCTCGGGCGCTTGGCCGCTTCTTCGCTGTGCGAGACCTCCGTCACGGTTCGCACCACCCGCGACGGCGTCTTGCCCTTGGCGATGGCCTCATCCCTCTCGCGCCGCCATAGCGTGTGCAGCCGTTCGCCCGCTTCCGCGACGACGCCCTCTTTGTCGGCCTCCAAGATGCGTTGCTGCCGCAGCCCCACGTCGTGGTGCTTGTCGAGCCCCAGCGCATTCGGATCCCACCACACCACGGAGTGCTCCCCGGCCATCGGCCGATGCAAACCTGGCTTCACCGCCTCGTGCACGTCACGGCGCGAGCTGTCGGGGCGCTCGCGCACGCTGTCGGGCCCGAAGTCCGGGCAGCCCGGCGCCACCTCGGGATGACGTCGCGCGTCTTCCGGGGGATAAATCGCCGGGTTCAATGCGCTCGTCCAAAAGTCGCCCGGCACCTCGTCGCCGAGCACCGGCACCACGAGCATCTCCCGCGCGCGCGTCGCCGCCACGTACAACAGCCGCATCGCCTCCTCCCCGTCTTGCTCGAGCACCTCGTCGCGGTTCACCAAGAGCTCGTGCGGGGACGCCCCCGCGAGCGGCATCGCCCACAGACGGCGCGAGGTATCGACGAAGCGTGACGGTTCGGACAACGTCGGCTTGGCCGTCGGATCCGCCAGGATGACCACCGGGAACTCCAGCCCCTTCGCACGGTGCACCGTCATGATGCGCACCCCGTCGGTGCCCTCTTCCACCACCGGCGCCTCGGAGACGCCGCCGCGCTCGGCCTCGTCTTTCATGTATTCTACAAATGAGCGAAACGACGTCGCCCCGCGCGATTCGAACCGCCGCGCAATGTCCAGCACGCGCAGCACGTTGGCCAGCGCCTGCTCGCCCGTCGGCCAAATGGCAATTCCGGCGTGGGCACGCGTCGCCTCCAGCACGTGCACGATGGTGTCCGCGATGGGGCGCCGGTTGCGCCGGCGGTGAAGGTGCGCCAAGAGCAACATCGCATCACGCACCGGCCGCGTCAGATCCGTCAGCAGCTCGGGCTCGACCCGCCGAAATGGATTCAAGTCGCCCCGAATGCGGTGCCGGAACGAGAGCAAGGCATCGTCACCCAGCGAGAAAAACGGCCCGCGCAAGGTCGCGAACACCGACAGCTCGTCGTCCGGCCATTCGATCGCGCAAAGCGCATTCACGATGGCCACCACCTCTTCGCGCGCGTGGTACGAGCGGCCTCCCACGAGCACGTGCGGAATGCGCCGCGCCTCCAGCGCCCGCACGTACGGCCGCGTGACATCGGAGCCGAAGTTCTGCAGCCGCTTGAACAGAAGGCACACGTGCCGCGCCTCCAGCGGCACCGCGCGCCCGCCCTCCTTCTCGGCGATGCTCCACCCGCTGTCGTTCAGCAAGTGGTCGATGAACGCGGCCACGGCATCGGGGAACGAATCGTCGATTCGAAAATTGACGATCTTCCCGTAGTCGCCCCAGGGCCGCGGCACCGGCAACGCCACCACGCCGGGCATCGGGGCCTTCTTGTTGTCCTCGCGAAACGGCTCCAGCGCCACGTACGTCGCCTGCGAGCCGCGCGCATTGCCTTGCATGAGCGGGGCGAACGTCGCGTTGATGGCCCGTTGAATCGAGGGCACGCTGCGAAAGCTCGTCGACAAGTGCAGCACGTCGGCGCCCGCCTCGGCGAGGCGCCGCTTGATGCTCTCGTAGAGCGCCACGTCCGCGCGCCGGAATCGGTAGATCGATTGCTTGGGATCGCCGACCACGAACAGCTTGCCCGGCACCGGTTTGACCCGCATCGGCTCGCTCTCGGCCGGATCGTCCGCCGCCAAGAGCAACAAGATCTCCGCTTGCAGCGGATCGGTGTCCTGAAATTCGTCCACCAAGAGGTGCGAAAAGCGCGACTGCAGCTCTTGGCGCACGTCCAGGTGATCGCGCAGAAGGTTTCGCGTCAGGAGCAGCAAATCGAGAAAATCGAGCTTCCCCGCGCTTCGCTTGCGCACCTCGTACTCGGCGACGAGCGGCCAGAGCTCCTCGCGCAAACCTGCTGCGAGATCCGCATCGGCGCGCTCGAGGACGGCCTTCAGCTTCTCGTGCGTGCGCGCGCGATCGTCGAGCACGTGCTGGCGCTCGAGGCCCTTGGTGTACCACCTGCCGCTGCCCTTCCAGCCCCAGAGCTTTTGCCGGCTCAGGGTGCGCAGCTCGGCCTCGAGGCCGTCGTAGTCGCGCTCACCCCGCACCGCCTCGCGGCGATCGGCTTCGCCCACGTACCGGGCGATCTCGGCGAAGCTTTTGGCCAGCCAGGAATCCTTGTAGTCTGCACGCGGTGCGAGATCCCCCAGGGCGCGCAGCTCCACGAGGATCTCGTCGATGGCCGTGCGTCGCTCGAACGGCACGTGCTCCCACGGCGTGTCGAAGTCGCGCTGCTCGATGAGCGCCGAGACGGCGTTGGAGAGCACGTGGCGCGGGCCCACGGCGTCGCGATCGCGCGTGCGCCGGCGCAGCACGCGCTCCACCGATGGCATGGGCGAGGCCAATTGGCGCTCGAACCATGGCTCGAAGCAATCGCGCAGGATGCGCTGTTTGCCATCGTCGTCGGCCACCTCGAACAGCGGATCGACGCACGCTTCCACGGGCCGCTCGCGCAGAAGATCCGCGCAAAAGCCGTGGATCGTCCCGATGTGCGCGGCCTCCAGCTCGGCCAGCGATCCGTCCAGGTTGGCCCGCTCCACGTCGGTCACCGCTTCGCTGCGCCGCGCGTTCTCGATTTCCGTGCGCAGCCGCAGCTTCATCTCGCCGGCCGCCTTCTCGGTGAAGGTGACGGCCACGATGCCCGAAAGCCGCGCCCGGCCTTTTCGCACCAGGGCGAGCACCCGCCCCACGAGCTCCGTCGTTTTCCCCGTTCCCGCCGCCGCCTCCACGACCAACGTCGTGTCCAGATCCTCGCGGATGCGCTGGCGCGCCGTCGCGTCGGTGAGCGGCTTGCGCAGTGTGCCGAAAAGGTCGCTCATGCGCGCCTCCGCAGGGCCACGAGCGGCGCCAGGGGCGCTTGGTCCTTCACCTTGCGCGTTCGCAACTCTTCGTACGGGCCGCACACGCGCAGGTAGTCGCAGTACTGGCACGCCCCCTCGTCCGGCGCCGCGGGCAGCGCCCCCTTGGCAATGGCGTTGCCCACCACGCTCACCACCGTCTTGGCCTCGGCGCGCGCCGTATCGTCCAGCGCGATGGATACCTCTTTGAACTCGCCGGTGGTGGTGCAGTAATAAAGGCGGCCTCCGTCGACGTTTTTCCCTTCGAAGAGCTTTTCCAGCGCGAGGGCGTAGAAAATCGGCTGCAGGGTCTGCCCGCCGCCAATCTTCGTCGTCGCGGTCGCACGCACCTTGCCGGTCTTGTAGTCGGTCGCACGAAGCAACCCGCTCGTGCTCTGCTCCACGCAGTCGATGGATCCGCGCAGGAGAATGCCCTCGTCGAGCGCCAGCGGAGCGTCCACGCTGACGGGATCGCGGGCGCCCTTGTCCTGCAGGCCGAACGACAGCTCGAAGTGCGTCGGCGACCATTCGTCGTCCTCGGCATCGCGGCGGAGCATCTCGCGCAGGTCGGCGGCGATCGACTCGATGCCGTCCTTCCAGACGCGGTCGATGGCCGGCGCCAAGTCGTCCTCGTAGCGCGCGGCGACGGTGGCGAGCACGCGATCGAGCTCCGCCTCCACCGCGCGGCGGTTCTCGCGGGTCACCGGGAGCATCCCTTTTTCGCGCAGCCCCACGTAAAGCTCGTACTGCACGTCGTGCACGAGCGAGCCGCGTTCGAGCGGGGAAAGTTCCTCGATGGGCGCAGGCTCTTCGCGCGGGCCGAGCCGATGGATGGCCTGCAGGACGAAGCGGTACGGGCACGCCGAGAAGTGCTGCAGCGCCGTGGGCGAGAACGAGCGCGCCGTCAGGTTGTGCGCATCGAGCGCCTCGCGCGCTTCGCCGGTCACGTGCAAAAGGCCGTCGGCCGGCCACCACTTGGGGTGCCACCGCCGCGCACGCGTTCGCAGTGCGCGTGCCAGATGCGGGTTCGTCGACAAGAGGTAGCGCGCCGTGCCGACGGTCTCGCCCTCCGGCTTTTTCAGAATGGACTCGAGCAGCGACAGATCGTGCTCCGCGGCGTCCACCGCGTCGCGGGCCTGGGCGGGCGCGGGCCATCCGATGCGCGCATCGCCCACGCGCTCGGCGCGGCGGGCCAGCTCGTCGAACCCGGGTAGCCGCCCCTCGGCCGCGCGCAGCACTTCCAGCCCGTAGAACGACGGCGTGCGCGGGCGCGACTGCTCCACGTCGAGGCGCGGATAGGACAGAACGAGGCGCGCGTTCGCCGCCCCCACCGCCACGCGAAGCGCGAGGCGCTCTTCCTCGGAGCGCACGCGGTTCGTGATCAGGTCCGTGTCCTTCCCCAAGCGGATCCGGTCCGGCAAAATCGGGTCGTCGATGACCTTTTGCGGAAAAATGCGCTCGGCGAGGCCGGGAATGAACACGACGTCGAAGGCCAGGCCGCGCACTTCTTCGGTGGAGGCAATGAACACGCAGCCATAGCGGCGCCCGCGCGGCGGCACGGTGAGCTCCGTGAGGCGCCGCTCGAGCACGAGGCGCACCTCGGACAGCGACACCGGGCCCACGCGGCGCAGCGGTTCCAGCTCGGCCAGCACGGAGAGCACCCGCTCGGGGCGGCGCAGTGCGCGCGTGGCCATGGCCCCGAGGCGGTCGATGAACTCGCCCCAAAGCGCCTTCTCGGGGAGCTCGGCGAGATCGTCGAGCAAGGGCAAGGCGTAGCTCTGCAAGCTGGCCAGGTCCGCGAGCTCGCGGCGGATGGCGATCGCGCGGGCGTGGTCGCTCGGGTAGATGGTCAGCTCGCGTTCGAGCCCCTTCGCGCGGCCCGAGAGTCGCCGTTCCCAGCGCGCCCGGCCGCCGATGACCGCCGCGTCGACGATGAGCCTCTCCCATCGATACGGCGCACGGAGCGAGCCACCGATGACCGCCGTCGACGTGGGGCCGTGCGCCGCCACATCGGCTTCGTCCTCGGGCTCCTCGAGCTCCGCGGTGCGCTCGAGAACGCCGGGCAGGAAGTCTTCATCGGGAACGACCCAGCGTTCGCTGCCCTCGAGGGCCGGCGGCGGACGCCCCGTCTCGTCGGAATCGGGCACCTCGCTCAGCGACAGGTACTCGGAGAAGCGGCGCGCGGAGAGCTTCTCCGTCGCGCACCGCAGCAGGGCCAAAAACGCGCGACCCGCCGAATCCGGCCGCACCGTCCCGCGGGCGAAGTACGCGGGTATTCCCGCGCGCCGAAGCGCCTCGACGAGGTGCGCGCGGTAGGCGCCCGGGGCGCGCAGAACGATGGCCATGCGATCGAACGGCACACCGCGCCCGGCCTCGCGCAAAATGCGGCGCGCGATTTCGATGCTTTCGCGGCTCTCGCCGGGGGCCGAGAGCATTTCCACCGCGTCATCGGGCTCGCCGGGCTCCGTGGTCGGCGAAAACAGGCCGCGCTGCAACCGCGTGAGCGAATCCGGCCTTTCGGCGCGATCCATGAGGCGCACCGCGCCCACGCCCAGCGCCGCCTCGAGGTGCTGCTGCGCGCGCTCGTCGCCCTCCGGGTACGTCGCCAGCACGCACTCCGCGCGGGCGGACAGCGCCGCGAGAAGTTCCGCTTCCCTGGCGGTGCGCATCGGCACGTCGACCAGGACGAGGGGCACGTCCAGCCATGGGTGCTGCGTCGTTCGATCGCGTGCGGCCGCGACCGCCAGCTCGAACACGAGCGCCCGGTCGGCGATTTGATCGGCCTCGAGCTCCGTTTCGAAGGCGTCGCACAGCCGTTGCAAGTCGTCCTCGCCGATGCTGCGCGGCGCGATCTTGGCCATGCGCAGCTCGTCGAAGGTGCGCGCCAGCGCGCGCGGAAGGCCCGGCCGATCGGCCACCGCCGAAAAGCGCCCGAGCTCGTTTTTCTCGCTTTCCCCGAGCCGATGCACCACGCGCGTGGCCAGGGCCTCCAGCGTGAGGCGGCCCGAAGGCACCAGCCCGCGCTCGGCCAGCGCGGGCGCGGCCAAGGTAGCCGCCAGGCGGGACAACGTGGTCCGCTCCCAGCCGAAACTTTGACGAACCTGCGCTCCGGCTTCGCGCCCGATCTCCAGCGCGACCTCCAACGTGGGGCCGAGGATGACGAGTCGCGTCGTGTTCCCGCGTGACGCAAGCCACGACACAGCGCGTGCAATGCGGAGCTCCGCGCGCGACGATCCGACAACGATCCGCCGGGGTTCGGTGCTGCGCGGGGAGAGGAGGGCAAGCTGGCTCATTCTGGGTGGGTCATGTCGGTTTCGTTCTGTTTCGCAGGCGCGGGAGAAATTATCATCCATCCCGTGGGTCTGCTCCTCACCGAACGTCTCGAGCTGGTTCCGCTCACCCTCCCCGTGGTGGAAGCCGTCCTGGAGAGCGATCGCAACAAGATCGAGGCGCTGGTCAACGCGCCCCTCCCGCGCCGCTTCCATGGACGGGCCCTCATCGAGCGCGCCTTCCCCGCTTCCCTCTGCGAGATCCGCAAAGATCCCGACAGGCGGCTCTGGGGCGACCGCCTGATGATCCTGCGCACGAAGGAGCGGCGCATCGTCGGCAGTGTCATTTTCCACGGCCGCCCCGGTCCCGACGGCATCGCCGAAGTCGGCTACGGCGTGGAGGACGAGTGGCAAGGCCAAGGCTTCGCCACCGAGGCCGTCGAGCGCTCGCTCGAGTGGGCGCTCGCCCAGCCCGGCGTGCGCGCCGTGCAGGCGACCACCTTCCAATGGCACCGCGCCTCGCTGCGGGTCATCGAGAAATGCAAGATGGTGCGCATCGGCTCGCGCGAGCACGAGATGCTCGGCGAGCTCACCATTTTCGAGCGACGCGCGAAAGAGCTGCTCTAGAAGCTATTTCCGAAACGCGTGTGTCTCGAAAAAGTCGCCCTTGTTCCAACGAGGGCGCTCGGGGCGATCGGCCACGGACAACGCGACCAGGTATTGAAACTTCGCAAAGTCGGCGAGCGGCTGGTAGTCGCGCTGCGGCTCCCACTCGTCGGTGGGCTTGTGGTAGCGCGACTTCTGCCACGCCCGACGCGCGGCCGCCTCCTGTGCGGTCTGGCCTGCGAAGCCAATGATGGGAAACACGGCAGGAACGCCGCGCTTGACCAGCGAATAGTGGTCGGAGCGCGTGAAGAACGTCTCCGCGGGCTGGGAATCCGACCATACCTTGATGCTGCCGAGCGCACGCTCCGCATCGCGCACGTTCACGGCCACGGAGCTATGTTCGGGGCCGAGTACCTCGATGTTGCGCAGCGGCGAAATGGGATAATCCGTATCCGTCTGCACGATGGCGGCCATGCGCTCGATGGGCACGGGCGGATGCATTGCAAAGTACTCCGAGCCGAGCAACCCCCGCTCCTCGCCCGTGAAGAAGGCGACGAGGATCGATCGACGCGGACGCACCGGACCTTGCGCGAAGGCGCGGGCGACTTCGAGAACTGCCGCACAGCCTCCCGCGTCGTCCGCAGCCCCATTGTAAATGGCATCCCCACCCACGGGCTCGCGAATCCCCAAATGGTCCACGTGCGCCGAGACCACCACGGCTTCTTCAGCCAACGGCGACGACGGATCCTTCGTGATGCGGGCAACGACGTTCTGCGAGGAAAAGCTGCGCACCGTGGATCGAACGGCGATGCGCGCCGTCAGGCCAAGGTCGAAGGTGATGGGCTTGCCCGAGTCGGCCGCGGCCACCAGGCTCGCGAGGCGCTCGGAACGACCTGTCGCCATGAGCATTTCGTCGAACACCCGACCTGGAATGGCCCCCCGCGGGCGCTCGACCCCCGGAAGGACGCGGTGCGGATCCCCCGGTTTTGCATCGGGCGGGTCCAGCCGTAACGTCAGCAATTCGGTGCGCCGTTCCTTGATGAAGTCGTCCCAAGGAACCACCTTCTCGACCTGCGGCGGGTGCACCGCCACGACGGCCACCGCGCCAAGTTCCTGCAGCCGCACGATCTTCTGCCGCAGGTCCCCGAGCACCGACGACGGTAGATCGGGGAAGAAGTCCGCGCGCCGCCCCAGTGGAGCTCCGTACATGACCACCGCGATTTTCCCGCGCACGTCGACGGCGTGCAAATCGTCGTAGTGGTACTCGGGTGCCTCGATGCCGTAACCCACGAAGGTGAGCGGCGCCTCCACCTGGAAATCGCCCTGCACGAAGGCGGGCGACATCCAGAAGTCCTGCTCGAAGACGAAGGGGCGCGACAGGCCATTTTGCTTGGCCACCGAAAAGCTCGCCGACGTGCCCCGCGCACCGAGCAGCGGTACCTCTTGGAAATAGCTCCCCTTGTCGCCCATCGGCGCGGCACCCATGCCCTGGAGCTGCGTTGCCAGGTAGGCCGACGCAATCGCGTGCCCTCGTTCCCCGGTTCCGCGGCCCTCGAGCAGATCGTGCGCGAGAAACCGCACGTGCGCCGACACGGCCTCGCGACGAATGTCCGGCGGCGTGTACGCCCCCACCGTTGCCGCCGTTACGCCCGTCGGGCGCGTCACCGCCGGCGCACACGCCGAAAGCACGGCCAAAGCCCACACCCACAACGCCATGCGCTTCATGATCGCAGGCGTAACACACCCCCCGGTCGCAACGTCGCGACCGCGCTTACGGCTGCAGGCCGGCCCAGCTGATCGCGTCGGCGAGCTCGCGGCTCACCACCGAGCCGCCGCAGGAGCTGTTCGGCGAGATGGCGAAACGCAAACCGACTTTTTCGCCCTTCCAGACCTGGGCCTGCGCCGACGTCGATTGCGGTGCGCCCAATTCGCGCTCGAGCGACTCCTTCATCGCTTTGCAATCTTTGTTCGCCTTCACGGAGAACACGATGGTGTCGAGCTTTCCCTTGTTGAAGGTGTAGGACACATCTTTCAGCGCAATGCCGCCGTAGGAAGGCGTGCCGCGCAGCATCTTGTACGTGATGTGATCGCCGCTTCGCTCCGACTCCTTCAAATTGCGGAACGACTTGAAGGCCGCGCCCAGTTGGACACCGGCGAATCCATTCTTTGCATCCAACTTGGTGGCCGGGGTCGTCGACCCTTCGGTCTTTCCCTCAAGCCCGCTGGTGGCGAGCGGCGGCGTCGATCCGGCATCGTCCTTCCCCTCGGGCGGGGGCGCTTCGGGAGCAGGACCTTCGACCCGGTACTCCGAGATCGGAACTTCTGCCGGAGGTTTGCGTGCGGGGGCCTGTTCGCACGAGGCCAACCCGAGGAGAAGGACACATGCCATCGAAGTGCGCATTGTCCCGCATGCTACTTGGTAAGGGCGCTTCCTTGCCATCACAAGTTTCGCGCCAGGCGCCCGTCGTGCCGATATCATCGCAGCCATGCGCGTCGTCATTGCCGACAAATTTCCAGAAAACTACCTCCTCGAGTTTCGTTCCCTCGGTCTCGAGGTCGAGTACCGCCCGGAGGCTTCGGCCACCGAATTACCGGCCATTGCCGGCGACTGCGAAATCCTCGTCGTGCGCAGCACGAAAGTCACCCGCGAGACCATCGAGGCGGCCAGCCGCCTCCAGCTCGTGATCCGCGCCGGCGCCGGCATCGATACCATCGATGTGGATGCTGCCAGCGCCCGCGGCATTTATGTAACCAACTGTCCCGGAAAGAACAGCGTGGCCGTGGCCGAGCTCACGGTGGGGTTGATCCTCGCCCTGGACCGGCGCATCCCGCAAAACACCGCCGACCTTCGCGAAGGTCAGTGGAACAAGAAGGAATACAGCAAGGCGGACGGCCTCAAAGGCAAGACCTTGGGCCTCGTTGGCCTGGGCTCCATCGGCCAGGCGGTCGCGCGGCGGGCCGCTGCGTTCGAAATGAACCTGGTCGGCTACACGCGCTCACCGCACCTGGAGCTCGCGCAGTCCTTGGGCATCGTGCCCTGTGCGACCTTGTTCGAGCTCGCGGAACGAAGCGACGTCGTGTCGGTGCATATCCCTGGCACCGCGGAAAACCGCGGGCTCTTCGGGGACGCGTTTTTCGCGCGCATGAAGCACGGCGCAAGCTTCGTGAACACCAGCCGCGGAAGCCTGCACGATACGGCCGCCCTGGAAAAAGCGATGCGCGAGCGAAACCTGCGCGTGGGGCTCGATGTCTACAACCCCGAGCCGGAGGGCGGCACGGCCAGCTTCGATCATCCGCTGTGCAAGCTGCCGGGCTTCGTCGGCACGCACCACATCGGGGCGAGCACCGAGCAAGCCCAGAACGCGATCGCCGCGGAGGCGGTGCGCATCTGCCGCGAGTTCATCAAGCTGGGGCAGCCGCAAAACGCGGTAAACATCGAACGCGCCTCCCCCGCCAAGGTGCAGCTCATCGTGCGCCACTACGACCGGGTCGGCGTGCTCGCATCGGTGCTGGCCATCGTCCGCAAGTACGGCCTCAACGTCGAGGAGATGACCAACACCATCTTCGCCGGCGCCAAGGCCGCCGTGGCCACCATCCGCCTCGCCTCGGCCCCGCCCTTGGCGATGACCACGGAAATCGAGGACCTAAAGGACCAAATCATCCAGGTGACGGTCAAGCCGTTCTGACCCGTTGTCCGGCCACCTGATTTGATTGAACAGGAAGACGGGAAGGCGGGAAGGTTTTTGGATTTCCAGTTGGCCCGTGCGCGCGTGGGAAACCAAAAAAATTCTCTGACCTTCCCGTCTTCTTGTGAATTTCTCTATCCCTTGATCACGCCGAGCTTTTTGCCCACGCGGGTGAAGGCTGCGACGGCGCGGTCGACTTGCTCGGGGGTGTGGCCGGCGGAGAGCTGCACGCGGATGCGCGCTTCGCCCTTGGGGACGACCGGGTACGAGAAGCCAATGACGTAGATGCCCTCGTCCAGCATGGCGGCGGCCATGTCCTGGGCGAGGCGGGCATCGCCCAGCATGATGGGAACGATGGGGTGCACGCCCTCTTTCGTCTGGAAGCCCGCGGCGGCGATCTTCGAGCGGAAGGCGGCGGTGTTCTCCGCCAAGCGATCGCGAAGCTCCGTCGTGGACGAGAGAAGGTCGAGCACCGCAATGGATGCGCCCACGATGGCGGGTGCCAAGGTGTTCGAGAACAGGTACGGGCGCGAACGCTGGCGGAGAAGGTCGACGATCTCCTGGCGTGCGGCGGTGAAGCCACCGGCGGCGCCGCCCAGGGCCTTGCCGAGGGTCGAGGTGATGATGTCCACCTTGCCCATGACGCCGCAGTGCTCCGGGGTGCCGCGGCCGGTCTTGCCGATGAAGCCCGTGGCGTGGCTGTCGTCGACCATGACCATGGCCTGGTACTTCTCGGCGAGCTCGACGATCCGATCGAGCTTGGCGAGGTAGCCGTCCATGGAGAACGCGCCGTCCGTCGCGATGAGGCGCAGGCGCTTCGTCTGCGTCGCGCGGAGCGCCTTCTCGAGGGCCTCCAGGTCACCGTTGGGGTAGCGATGGCGCTCGGCCTTGCAAAGGCGGACTCCGTCGATGATCGAGGCGTGGTTCAACGCGTCGCTGATGATCGCGTCGTCGTCGCCGAGCAAGGTCTCGAACAAGCCGCCGTTCGCGTCGAAGCACGAGGAGTAGAGGATGGCGTCTTCGGTGCCGACGAAGTCCGAGATCTTCTTTTCCAGCGTTTTGTGCGCATCCTGCGTGCCGCAGATGAAGCGCACCGACGACAGGCCGAAGCCGTGCGTGTCGATCGCCGCGTGCGCCGCCTCGATGACCTTGGGGTGGGACGAGAGCCCCAGGTAGTTGTTCGCGCAAAAGTTGAGGACCGGCTCCTTCTTCTCGCCCACGCGGATCTCCGCGGACTGCGGCGAGAGGATGTACCGCTCCTTCTTCTCCAACCCTGCTTCGCGAATCTCCTTTAGCGCTGCGCCATAGATCTCTTTGGCCTTGCCGTACATGGCATGCTCCCGTCTCAGTTTGGTTTGAGTTGGCGCGGGAGCCTAGTTCAAGGCAGCCGTTACGACTACCCGCGTTTGCCGGCGGCCTTCTTCTTCGGCTTCTTCTCTTCCTTCTCTTCTGCAACCTCCTGCGGCTCGGTCTTCTTCAGCGGCTTGGCCGGGGCGTTGGCCGGCGCCACCCGAAGCGACCGCGCCAGAAGGTCGGCCAAGTCGATGACCTTGCCGCCCACCCCTGCAGCCGCACGCTCTTCGGCGCCACCGGCATCGCGGGCCACCTCGTCGCGCTCGACCTTCTCGGCAGCGGCAGCCTCCACCGCAGCGCGGTATTCGTCGGGGTGCTTCTTCACGTCGAAGTCCCCGTTCAACTGCTCGACCAAGTTCAGTGCCAGCTGGAGCTCGCGCTCGCTCGGCTCCTTCACGTCGGGGAGGACGATCTCGTCGCCGGGGACGATCTCGTCGGCAAACCGAAGCATATCCAGCGCAAACAGATTTCCGCGCGGGCGCAGCATGGCCAGCTGCGTGCGGGTGCGGATGCGCACCTTGCATAACGCAGCGCGTTTGGTCGAGACCAGGGCTTCGCGCAGCAGGGAGAAGCCGCGGGCACTCTTGCCGCCGGGGCCGACCCAATAGCTCTTACTGAAGTAGACGTTGTCGACGTCTTCCGGGTCGATGAACTCGACGATATCGATGCCGCCGGGGCTTTCGTCCCCCTCCATTTTCGCGAGCTCTTCTTTCGAAAAGAGCGCATATTCGCCCTTCGAAACCTCGTACCCTTTTCCGATTTCCCCCCATTCAATGTCGCGGTTGCACTTGGGGCACCGACGTACCATCGAAATACGGGAGCCGCACTCGGTATGGAGCTGATGAAAACTCGGCGTCAAATCCTTGGTCGCCGAATAGAGCTTGGCGGGAATGGTGACGAGACCGAAGGCAATTTCACCGGACCACATCGCACGCATGGGTTCGTCTCTCCAGTGGGACCGGCGCCGCCTCACTCGATGCGGCCCGGGAGCTTAGAAGGAATATAAAGGCTGTGGGTGATAAGTCGTTCGATAAGCTCGAAAAGTACCGCAAGAAGCGAAATTTCGAGGTTACGCCCGAGCCAGATGGCAGTGAGCAGTCATCGTCCCATCGGTCGCGGTCTCCCGTAAAGAAAACAACCTCATCTCGAAGCAAGGACGTTCGGCCCCAGCCGGTTCCGACACCCCCTACGTGGGCGGGTGGCGTTTTTGTCATTCAGAAGCACGACGCGCGGCGCCTTCATTACGATCTGCGTATCGAACTGGGGGGTACGATGATGAGCTGGGCCGTCCCCAAGGGCCCTTCGTACGACCCCAACGCGAAGCGGTTGGCCGTCGAGGTGGAGGACCACCCGATGGAGTACAACGACTTCGAAGGTCGCATTCCGGACGGCAATTATGGGGCCGGCGACGTCCTCATCTGGGACCGGGGGACGTACGAGCCGGCGCCGATGAACGGCGTTCCGGCCGCGATCAAGGGCGATCCAGCCGCGCTTCTGGCGTGGATGCGCGAGAAGGGACACTTTCACCTGCGCTTTTCCGGGGAAAAGCTTCATGGCGGGTGGCACCTGGTGCGCACGAAGCGGCGAGAGGAGAGCAAGCCGCAGTGGCTCTTTTTCAAGGCGCACGACGAGATGGCCAATCCCGATTTGGACGTCGTGACGAGCCGCCCCGAATCGGTGGTGAGCGGCCTTCGCGCGACGCGCGGGCCGCTGCGGGCAACGTCGTCGTCGGTAGCTCAAAGTGCGCGGGAGCTCTTGCTCGCGATCGGCGAGGTATCGAAGGCGACGAACGGGCCGCTGATGGGCGACGGGTCGCTGTACCTGTTCGAGGTGAAGTTCGACGGGTACCGCCTGTTGGCGGGAAAAGCCGGAAATGACGTGCGCCTGTTTTCGCGCAAGACCAATGACTGGACGGACCGATTTACGCTGATCGCGTCGGCCATCGGGCGGCTTCCGGCGCGGGAGGTCGTCATCGATGGGGAAGCTTGCGCGGTGGACGACGAAGGGCGCCCGTCGTTCGAGGCACTGCAGCGGTGGCTGGGGGGCGACACCAAGAGTGCGCAAATTGCATTTGCAGCGTTCGATCTGCTGTGGCTCGACGGGCGCGATCTGCGAAAGGCCCCCATCGAGGAGCGGCGCGAGCTGCTGAAGGCGTTGCTCGCCGGGGCGAAGCCGCCGCTATCGTTCTCGTCGGCCCTGGAGGGCAAGGCTTCGGAATTGCTGGCTGCGGCCAAGCGGGCCGGCCTCGAGGGGCTCATCGCGAAGCGCAAAGGGTCGGTCTATACGCAGGGGACGAATGCCAACTGGGTGAAGCTGAAGTTCGAGCAGCGGCAGGACGCGGTGATCTGCGGGTACCTTCCGCTGAAGGGCGCCGAGGTGGTGGGCGCTCTGTTGGTCGCCGTCTACGATTCGAAGGGCGGCGACTTGTTGTACGCGGGCCGCGTCGGCACGGGCTTCGACGACCGGACCCGCGCGCGCTTGGCCGAGCAGCTCGACGCGATGCGTGTGGCCGCGCCGAAAATGCTGAATGTGCCGAAGCTTCCCAAGCCGCGATTCTGCGAGCCGCGGCTCGTCTGCGAGGTGGGCCTCGGCGAATGGACGAGCGAGCGGATCATGCGCTTTCCGCGTTTCATCGCGATGCGCGAAGACAAGTCGCCCGAGGAGTGCCTTCGGGAGGACGCGATCGGCCACACGTCCCCTGCCCCGCCGCCCGTGCGCGAAGTGCGCGAAGTGCGCGAGGTGAAGGAGACGAGCGTCAAGCTCGCAAACCCGAGCAAGATTCTCTACCCGCGTGACGGGATCACCAAGCAAGACGTCTTCGACTACTACACGGACATTGCACCGGCGATGCTTCCGCACCTTCAGGGCCGGCCGATTCACATGCAACGCTGGCCGCATGGCATCGACGACGAAGAGTGGTTCCAGCACCGGCTCCCGCCCAAGGCGCCGGATTTCGTTCGGCGCATCGCCTTTCTTCGCGACAAGGCGCCTTGGTACAAGCTGAACGAAAAGGGTGCCATCAAGGAGCGCATCGTCGTCGACAACCTGGAGACCCTGCAGTGGCTCGCCAACCTGGCCGCGCTCACCCTGCATCAATGGGCAAGCCACGCACCGCCGGAGGCGACGACCACGACCCAAGTGCACAACGCGCTCGCGCAGGCAGACTACGTCGTCATCGATCTGGACCCGGGCGAAGCCACGCGCTGGGAAGAGATCATCCAAGTGGCCCACGCCGTGCGCACCTTGCTCGACGCGCTCTCTCTCACCAGCGTCGTCAAGACCAGTGGCAAACGCGGTCTGCACATCGTCATTCCCCTCGCCCGCGGTCCTTCACACGACGACGCGGTGCACTTCGCCGAACAGGTGGCGCGGGCAGTCGCCAAGGTGATGCCGTCCATCGCCACGGTCGAGCGCATCAAGGACAAGCGGCGAGGCCGCCTTTACGTCGACTACGGCCAAAACGGCGGCGGCCGCACCATCGTGTGCCCGTACACCTTACGCGCCGCCGACGCCGCCCCCGTCTCCGCACCGTTGCGTTGGGAAGAAGTCACCAACGCGCTCGATCCGCGCGCCTTCAACCTCCGCACGATGCGCGCCCGCATCGAACGATACGGCGACCTCTACGCGCCCTGCCTCGCGCCAACGCAAACGCTTCCAACGGTGACTTAGCGGCGCGTTTGCCGCATCTTCCATTCTTGATAAGCTAACGCCATGCAGTCCTCTTGGGAGCCAATCTGGACGCCACCACCTGCCGTCGCCAGACGTGCCCTCACGTTGGACGAATGGGCCAGCCTCGACGAGGACGAAGATGGTGAGTTGGTCGACGGCTACCTCGTGGAGGAAGAGATGCCCGATCCAGTGCACGAGCTCGCCGTCGCGTGGCTCATCCATCAGTTCCTGCTCTGGTTGGGCGAGGGTCCGGGATTCGTATTCGGTTCGGAGGTCAAGGTTCGAATCGGTCCAAAACGCGGGCGGAAAGCGGACTTGGTGGTCTACCTACCAGGAAGCTCGCCGCCACCGCGGCACGGTGTACTTACGAAGGCGCCTGACATCCTCGTGGAGATTGTAACGCCAACACCACGCGACGTACGCCGCGATCGCGTCGAGAAGATGCGCGAATACGAGAGCATTGGCGTCCGTTACTATTGGCTTCTGGACCCCGCCATCGGAACACTAGAGATCTTCGAGCTTGGCTCGCAGGGTCAATACGTCCGTGCGCTTGCGCAAACGGAGGGCCGAATCGAATCCGTTCCAGGATGCCCTGGGTTCGAACTCGATCTCGATAAGCTCTGGGCGCGCCTGGCCTTGTTGGCGCCCGAAGCGCCATAGCTCGTCAACCCGCGAGCAACTCTTTCAACTTCACCGCCAGCAACGGCGATTGCACCGCCTCGTGCTTGATGAACACGTGCACCTGCTCCCAGGCTTGCGAGCGCACCCGCTCACCCCAGGCCCTCAACTCGGCCTCGCCGTAGTCTGGCCGGCGCAGGCGCAGGTACCCCCAATTGGCCGTCGCGACCAACGGTGCGGACAAATCGTCTTTGTCGGCGCCCGCGGCCTCCAGCTCTTCGGATTCGGCAATGCACAAGGCCACGCCAAATTCCTTCAACGTGGCATACACCTCGTCGTCGAACCACGAGGGATGGCGAAACTCCATCACCGTCTTGGCGTCCCGCGGAACGGCCGCCAGAAAATCGCGAAGCCGCGGCATGTCCTTCTTGAAGTTCGGCGGAAGTTGGAAATCGACGGGCCCCAATTTGCTGCCCATCGTGCGCAAATTCACGAACAGATCGCGCACCAGCTCCCCTACTCCCTTGAGCCGCTTTTGATGGGTAATCTGCCCCGGCGCCTTCACCGCAAAGGTGAAATCCACAGGCACCTGCGCGGCCCAGCCCTCCAGCAGCTTCGTCGACGGAAATCGATAGAACGTATTGTTGATCTCCACCGTCGACAGGCGCGATGCATAATACGTCAAATACCCATCGGGCTTCGTATCCTCGGGATAGAAGTCCCCGCGCCACTCCTTGTAACTGTAGCCACTCGTCCCGACGAAAATGCGCATCGACTCGAAGGCTAGCGCGGGATCCGTTCCAAGGTCACGAAAGTGACGTCGGGCGCCTCTCCAACGCGCCGCTCCAGCTCGCGAAAATCATTCGCATCGTAATCGGGGAAGCGCACGTCGCCGTCGGCGGCACGATCGATGTAGGTAAGCACCATGCGCGTGATCCGCGGCATGGCCAGACGATAAATCTCGCCACCGCCGATGATCATCGGCTCGGGATCGGACGCGCGCGCCAACGCAATGGCTTCCTCGAGCGACGCCACGACCTCGCAACCCGGAATCGCGAGATCGCGCTGGCGCGTCACCACGATGTTGCGCCGATCCACCAGCGGCTTGCCGAAGCTCTCGTACGTCTTGCGCCCCACGATCACCGCATGGCCCAAGGTCGTGCGCTTGAAATGGCGCATGTCCTCGGAAATGCGCCAGGGCAGCCCGCCGTCTTTGCCAATGATGCCGTCCCGCGCAACGGCCGCGATCAATGCCAAAGGCTCCATCACACCGAGACCTCGGCCTTGATGTGCGGATGCGGATCGTAGCCTTCGAGCTGGAAATCCTCGTATCGGAATGCGAACAGATCCTTCACCGCCGGATTGAGCACCATGCGCGGCAGCGGCCGCGGTGCGCGTGTGAGCTGCTCGCGCGCTTGCTCAAGGTGGTTCTTGTACAGATGCGCATCGCCCAAGGTGTGAACGAAGTCGCCAGGGCGCAAACCCGTGACGTGCGCGATCATCATGGTGAGCAGCGCGTAGCTGGCGATGTTGAACGGCACGCCGAGAAAGATGTCCCCGCTGCGCTGGTACAATTGGCACGAGAGCGCGCCACCCGCGACGTGGAACTGGAACATCGTGTGGCACGGCGGAAGGGCCACGTCGTCGGCCTCTTTCGGGTTCCACCCCGACACGATGAGACGCCGACTCGTCGGGTTGTTCGCGATGCCGTCGAGCACGCGGCGGATCTGATCGACGCCGTCCTTGGCGTACGAACCATCGGCAAGCTTGGTCGCCCCGAAGTTGCGCCACTGATGCCCGTAAACCGGCCCCAGGTCCCCTTCTTGGCGGCCGAACTTGGCGCACGCTTCCGCGGTCGCCCATTCGTTCCAGATGCGAACACCTTGCGCCTGCAAGGGTTCGACATGCGTCTCGCCGCTGAGGAACCAAAGAAGCTCGTGGATGATCGACTTGAGGTGCAGCTTCTTCGTGGTCAAAAGCGGAAAGCCGTCTTGCAGCCGAAAGCGCATTTGATGCCCGAACACGCCGAGCGTCCCCGTCCCCGTCCGATCACCGCGCTCGTCGCCTTGATCCAGCGCCCTTCGCAGCAGCTCCAAATACGCCTTCATGAGCTTCTTTTAGTTCATTTCGCCCAGGAACACATCTGCCCCATCAGCTTGGAGATCGTCGCGCTCGTCACCGGCTCCTCGCCGAGCTTCGGGACCACGGCATCGAGCTCCGCCGCGAACTCGGCCGCCGTCGCGTGCCGCTTCGCCGGATCGCGCGCCAGCGCCCGCGCCACGATCTTCCATAGCGCCTCCGGGTAGCCCTCGACCAACGTCCGCGGATCCGGCACGTCGCACTTGGCGATGGCCCGCACCGTATCCAAATCGTTCTCGCGCTTGAAAAGACGCCGGTCCACCGTGATTTCCCAGAGCGTCGTGGCCAACGCGAAAATGTCCGCGCGGCGATCGGGCGGGTGCCCATCGATCTGCTCCGGCGACAGGTACGCGAGCTTGCCCTTGACCACGCCCGCCGCGGTCTTCGAGGCCCGCGACTCGGAGCGCGCCAACCCGAAGTCGAGCACCTTGATGCGCCCGTCGAAGGTCACCTGGATGTTGCTCGGGTTCACGTCGCGGTGCACCACGTTCTCCAACTTGCCGGCTTCGTCGCGCAGCTCGTGCGCGTGGTGCAGCCCCTCCGCCACGCGCGCCGCCGTCCACGCGGACACGGCGTAGGGAATGCGCATGCCGTGGTCCTGAAACGCGTCCCACACGCGCTGCAGCGAGTCGCCGATGAGCAGCTCCATCGCGAGGAAATACCGCCCCGCATGCTCTCCCGATTCGTAGACCTGCACCATGTTCGGGTGCGCCAACTTGGCCAGCAGGTTGGCCTCGTCGATGAACATGGTCACGTACGTCGGATCGTCCGAAAGGCTCTCGCGCAGCACCTTGAGCGCCACCATGCGGTTGCCGCCGAGTGGAAGCCGCGCAAGGTACACCTCCGCCATGCCGCCCACGGCGATGCGCTCACCCAGCTCGTATTTGCCGATGCGCACCGCGCGGCGCCTCTAGTTGCCCTGCGATTCGCTCTTCGACCCACCCAAGCAAGGCGGGGACGCGGGCACGGCGGCTTCCGCCTCCCATTCCGCGGGGCTCTTGGAAATGATGGACAGCGCGTGCACGCCCTGCGCGAGCTCGTCCTTCAAGATGCGGTACACGGCCTGGTGGCGCTGCACGCGGCCCAGACCGTCGAAGGCCTGCGAGACGACCACCACCTTGAAGTGCGTCTCCGCGTCCTTCGGGACGCTGTGCATGCGACTCTCGTCGATGACATCGAGCACGCTGGGCGCCAAGTTGTCGCGCAGCTTTTCCCGGATGCGGTCCGCCATTCGAGCCATACGGCCATTTTAGCACGAGACTCAGTGATGCTGCGCCACGTGCCGTCGCCCCCAAGGCCCGAAGCGGTAGCCCAGTACGGCAACCGAGACCACGAGCACCCCCGCCAGCGCCCACGCCCACGCCTTCGCCTTCCGGGAGAGCAACCGCGGCCGCGACGTGCCCCCGCTCATCGCGTCCATGATCGGCATGGGCTGCCACATGGTGGGCGCGGCCGCGATCTCCGCGTCGCCGGCTTGCTCCGCCGCATCCATCGCCTTGCCGATGGCCTCGAGCGCCGCCACGATCTCGCCCATGCTGGCAAATCGGTCGGCGGGAAGCTTCGAGAGCGCCTTCATCACGATATCCGAAACGCCCGCGGGCAGCTCCAGCGCCACGTCGGCCAGCCGCTTCGGCCCCGCCCCCGGTTGAAACCATGAAATCACGATGGGCACGCCCCGCGGATTCTTCCCCAAGATGGGGTGCACACCTCCGCTGAGCAGCTCGTACGCCAAGGTAGCCCACGCAAATTGGTCGCTTCGCCCGTCGACCGCCTCGCCCAGCGCCTGCTCGGGCGCCATGTAGAGGGGCGTGCCCATGACCGCGCCGACGCGTGTCGCCACCGGCTCCGAGTTCGGCTCCGAGTCGTCCAGCACCGGTGCGGTCACGCGCTTGACCACACCGAAGTCGAACAGTTTGACCTCGCCATTGTCGCAGACCATCACGTTTTCCGGCTTCACATCGCGGTGAACGAGCCCTTCCTTGTGCGCCGCGTCGAGACCGCACGCAATCTGGGCGAGCCACCCGATTCGAAGCCGGATCGGAACGTCGTCGTCCCCGACGTAGGTGCTCAGCAACTTGCCCGGCGCGAGCTCCATCGCGATGTACGGCGTGCCATCGATCTCGCCGACATCGAAAATCCCCACGGCGTTGCGGTGGTTCAACGACGCCACCGCGCGGCCCTCGCGCATCAAGCGAAGGGCCGCCTCCGACAGCTGCCCCGATGGCGTACGGGCCACCTCCGGGCGCACGATCTTCAGCGCGATTTCGCGATGAAGAATCGGATCGTACGCCCGGTACACGAATCCCAGGCCGCCTTCACCGATTTTTTCCTCGATGCGATAGCGGTGGAACGTGTCGCCGGCCAGAAACATCGTGGGATCCCCACCCTGTCTACCCCGTTTTTGATGGCCTACGGCTGGTGCCCGGCAAGCTCGCGCAGCACGCTCGAAATCTCGGTCTTCTGCGGCACGCTCGCCGTATCCAGTGCGTCGGCCAGGCCGACGCCCGGAACGAATGCACCGGCCAGAAGACGCGGCGGCGCGAGCAGCTGGTAGAAGAGCTCCTCCACCGTGCGGCGAAGCAGGTGCTCGCCGAAGTTCGTCACCTCGGTGTCCTCGTTCACGAAGAGCACGCGGCCGGTGCGTGAGATGCTCTCTTTCAGATGCTCCCAGTCGTACGGGATCAACGTGCGCAGGTCGATGACCTCCACGTCGACGCCGTCGCTCGCCAATTCGTCCGCCGCCTTTTTGCAGAGCGGCACCATGCGGCCGTACGTGACGCACGTCACGTCGCGCCCGGGGCGAACCGTGGATGCCTTGCCAATCGGAATGAACAAGTCCGGCGTGGCCGGCCAGCTCGGCGTCCACTTGCTGCGGTCGCCCAGCGGCGCGTCGATCATCTTGCTCAGGGCGCGCTCGTCCGGCTCCCCGGGGATCTCCTCGCCCGGCAGGGCCTTCGCGCGGAGCAGCGCCTTGGGCGCGAGGAACATGACAGGGTTCGGATCGGCGATGGCGCTGAGCATCAACCCGTACGCGTCGCGCGGATTGGACGGCATCACGATCTTCCAGCCCGGGATGTGCGTCGCCGTCGCGTCGAACGAGTGCGAGTGGTAGATGCTGCCGTGGATGCCCGAGCCCACGGGCGTCATCATCACCAGCGGGAGATTCCACTGCCCGTTGGACGACCAGTACATGCCGCCACCGAGCTTGAGCAGGTCGATGATGTTGTACACGTAGTCGCAGAACTGAATCTCGCACACGGGCCGCGCGCCCGCGAGGGCGAGGCCGATGGCGCAACCGATGATGCCGCGCTCGTCGAGCGGCGAGTTCCACGAGCACTTGATGCCCTGCGACTGCGTGAACACGCCGCCGAGCGGCGGGCCGAGATCCTGACCGAAGACGTCCGTCACCCCGAGGCGCTCTTCACCGACGTGGAGCGCCATGCGGATGGCTTGCACCATGGTGGCCATTTACGATTGTTCCTTGTTGTTGATCTCGGCCGTCTTTCCCACGGCGCACATGGCATCTTGGCGGGCTCTCGCCTCGCCGCCGACCTCGGTCGGGGCAAAGACGTGATCGTAAATGGTCGGACCTTTGGGCTGCGGCTCGACGCGGACACGCTTGGACATTTCGAGAAGTGCCTGCGTCTCCTGAACACGTAGCTCGTCCATCTTCGCTCGGCTCAAAATGCCGCGTTCCTCGAGCCGCTTCTCGAAACGGGCCAAACAATCCACGTCGCCCGTGACGAAGTTGGCGCCCGAGGACGAAGAGTGCCCGTAAAGACGGGAGACCTTGGCCTCGAGCAAGAACGGCCTGCGCTCGGTGCGCACGTAGTCCATCGCTTGCTTGATGGCCGCGTACGCCGTCTCGGGATCGTTGCCGTCGACCACCGCGGTTTGCATGCCGAAAGCCTTGCCTCGGTCCGCGATGCGCTTCTCGCCGTGTTGCTCGGCCGCCGGTGTGGAGATGCCGAACTCGTTGTTGGTGACGATCATGAGGACGGGCAATTCCATCCCCGGGCGGGTGCTCCAAATGAGGCAGCTGGCAAAGTCCCCCTCGGCCGTGCCGGCGTCGCCGCCCTGCACGATGGTGATACCGCGACCACCGAAGCGCTTTTGAACGAGCGCGGTGCCGGGCGCCATGGAGAATTGCACCTCGATGGGCGAGGAGACGGGGACCACGTTCCACTCGGGGATCGAGTAGTGGTTCACGAAGTTGCGGCCGCCCGAATACGGGTCGGTGGCGGTGTTCTTCATCTGCCGCATTGCGTCGGCCGGGTCGATGCCCATGGCCACCATCGTGGCGCTGGATCGGTAGTGCAGGTGCAGGTAGTCGTGCGCCGGGCCGCGCCCCTTATCGACCAGAAGGCCGAGGGACACGTTGAAGGCCTCTTCGCCTGGACCGCCGATCCAAAAATAGCCGTCGCCCTGCTTCTGCATGCGGATTAACCGCTCTTCCAGCAGGCGCGAACGCAACATCAGCTCGTGCAAGCGGATGAGCACGTCGGGAGACAGCTTGGTATCGGGATAGAAGTGTTCTTGGATTGGCGTCGTGCTCACATTTCACTCCGGACCTACGGGGAGGCGCTGCGACACTAGTATGTAGTAACCCTGGTCGTAAACCGCGAGAAGGCAATGCGGGCGCCGATCGAAATTAACCGAACGCGGCGTCGCGTTTCGTGCTGCATCGCGCCTTCTGGTTTGTGGGGGGCTCCGCCGCCCCACACCCCCGAGAGAACGCGCGTGGAGAACGCGCGTGAAAATAATGACGCGAAGTGGCATCCCGCACGCCTCGCATTGGGGCTAACGTTTCAGTCCCATGTCGATCGAAGCGCTGCGGGCACAGATAGATGCCACGGATGAACGGATCCTCGAGCTGTTGAACGAACGCGCCACCTTGGCCGTGGCCATCGGGCATGCCAAGCGTGCGGCGCATGCACCGGGCGCCGACAACAAGCAGGGCGCCGAGAAGCTGCTGCGCGATCCCGAGCGCGAGCGGGCAGTGCTCGACCGGCTCGCCGCGCTGGCGAAGGGGCAATTTCCGCAGCAGGCCGTGCGCGCCGTGTTTCGCGAGATCATGAGCGGCTGCCTGTCGCTCGAGCAGCCACTGCACGTTGCCTTCCTTGGTCCCGAGGGAACCTTCACGCAGATGGCCGCGCGCTACCTCTTCGGCCTTTCGGCGCAGTACCGCGAGGCGGCCACCATCGAGGGCGTCTTCGACGCGGTGCGCACGGGCGACGCGGCGCTCGGGGTGGTGGCCATCGAGAACTCGACGGAGGGCAGCGTCACCCTGACGGCGGACTTGCTCATCGAGGGAAACGTGGTCGTGCGCGAAGAGCTGGTGCTGCTCATCGAGCATGCGCTGCTCGCACGCGACAGCGTCCCCTTCTCCTCCGTGCAGCGCGTGTATTCGCATCCGCAGGCGCTGGCGCAGTGCCGCGGGTGGCTCACGAAGAACTTGCCCGGCGCGCAGCTCGTGCAGACGGCATCGACGACGGCCGCGGCGCGGCAGGCACTGCTCGACACCGCAGGCGCCGCCGTGGCGAGTCCCCTCGCCGCCGAGCTTCACGGGCTTCAGATCTTGCGCGAGCGCATTCAGGATCGCACCGAGAACGCGACGCGCTTCGTGGTGCTCGGCAAAGAGGACGCGCCGCGCACCGGCCGCGATCGCACGTCGCTCGCGTTCTCGGTGAAGGACCAGCGCGGCGCGCTTCGACGCGTGCTGTCGGCCTTCGAGGACGAAGGCGTTAATCTGAGCCGCCTCGAATCGCGCCCGAGCCAGCAGAAACCGTGGGACTACGTCTTTCTCGTAGACCTCGAAGGCCACCGCACCGACGAAACCGTGCAGCGCGCGCTGGAGAACCTCCGCAGCTCGTGCGACATGGTGAAGGTGCTCGGCAGCTACGCGCGGAGAGATCCCATCCGCCTCACCTCCATCCCGTGACAGAATACGCGGATGTTCGACCAACGCCGGCGCTCTTCTAGGATTGCTCTTGCCACGCTCGTTGCTTGCGCGCTTTGCATGCCCCTCGCGGGTTGCAAAAAGTTGAAGCAATCGATCGAGGAAAAGGCCATGGAAAAAGCCGGCGTCGAGAAGGTCGAGGGCGACGACCAAGGCAAGACGTTCACCTTCAAGGGCAGCAAGCCCGGTGAAGAGGTCACCTTCGGCACGACGCAGAAGATGCCGGAAAATTTCCCCGCCGACGTCCCCGTCTACCCCGGGGCCAAGGTGATGGCCGCCGCGGCCTCCGGCCAAGACGCATTCTCCGTCACATTGACGACCAACGACCCCGTCGCCAAAGTCGTCGAATTTTACAACTCGAAGATCCCCGCCGACGGCGAGCGCATGGCCATCGCCAACATGCTCACCTACACGACGGACAAGCACCGCGTGACCATCATGGTCAACGAAAACGAGGGCGCCGCCGCCGACAGCGTGGGCAAGACCATCCTCGTCCTCACCGTCGGCGCCGCCAACGAAACGCCGACCAAGAGCGCCGAAGCCCCCGCAAAGGGCAAGAAGAAGTAGAAGAGAAATTCACAGGAAGACGGGAAGACGGGAAGACGGGAAGGTTTTGAGGTTTTCAAATCAGCCCAATGGGCCCAACTGGAAACCCTAAAAAAAGCGTTCCGCGCCGCGCCTGTTGATCGCCCTTCCCGTCTTCCCGTCTTCCTGTGAATCCTCTCCTCCGACAAAACGCGAACCCCCCGTCCCGCGATAGGGAACAGGGGGTTCGGGTTGCTGCGAGGATGCGCGCTACTCCGCGGGGGCGGGCGCGTCTTTGGTCGACGGCTGTGCGGGGCGGGCGGCTGCGTTGATGCGCATGCCGTAGAAGGAGCGGTGCACGAAGAACATCGAGATGATGAAGAACACGCCCGCAATGGCGAGGCGCGTCGATTGCGAGCCGATTTGCTCGGCGAGCTCCACGGCGAGAAGCCCGAAGAGCGTGGTGAACTTGATGACCGGGTTCATGGCCACCGAGCTCGTGTCCTTGAAGGGATCGCCCACGGTGTCGCCGACGACCGTGGCGTCATGCAGGGCAGAGCCCTTCTCCTTCAACTCGACCTCGACCACCTTCTTGGCATTGTCCCAGGCGCCGCCGGCATTGGCCATGAAGAGCGCTTGGAACAAACCGAAGAGCGCAATCGAGATCAGATACCCGATGAAGAAGAACGACTCGGCGCAGGCAAACGCCAGGGTGCCGAAGAACACGGTCAAGAAGATGTTGAACATGCCTTTCTGCGCGTACACCGTGCAAATCTCGACGACCTTCTTGCTATCGGTGATCGAGGCTTTCTCGACACCTTCTAGCTTGATGTTCGCCTTGATGAACTCCACCGCGCGGTACGCGCCCGTGGTCACCGCCTGCGTGGACGCGCCGGTGAACCAGTAGATCATCGCGCCGCCGGCGATGAGCCCGAGCAAGAACGGGGGGTGCAGCAGCGAAAGCTTGTCCAGATTCGCCGACAGCGGGACGCCCGTGGTGACGTTCGTCGTGAGGACCACGACGACGGAGAAGATCATCGTCGTGGCACCGACCACCGCTGTGCCGATGAGCACGGGCTTGGCCGTCGCCTTGAAGGTGTTGCCCGCGCCATCGTTCTCCTCGAGGAAGTGCTTGGCCTTCTCGAATTGAACGTCGAACCCGAACTTCTTCTTCACTTCGTCTTGGATGTCCGGAATCTGCTCGATGACCGACAGCTCGTAGACCGACTGCGCGTTGTCCGTCACCGGACCGTACGAGTCGACCGCGATGGTGACCGGCCCCATGCCCAAGAAGCCGAAGGCCACGAGCCCGAACGCGAAGACCGCCGACGCATCCACCGCGCCGATGGTCATGAGCGCACCGAGGCCCTGCATGCTGACCCACCAGGCCGTGCCCATGAGCGCGACCAACACGAACCCGAGCCAGTATGCGCTGTAGTTACCCGCCGTGAGACCCGCCAGGATGTTGAGCGACGGGCCACCCTCGCGGGATGCCGTCACCACCTCGCGCACGTGCCCCGATTCCGTCGACGTGAAGACCTTCACGAACTCCGGAATGATGGCGCCGGCGAGCGTGCCGCACGTGATGATGATCGAAAGCTTCCACCACAACGTCCCATCGCCCAAGTTCGGGATGAGCGCGTTTGACACGACGAAGGTGAGAAGCACGCTGACGATGGAGGTGATCCACACCAACATGGTCAACGGATGCTCGAAGTTCATCTTGTCGGCGGTGGCGTAGCGCCCTTTGGCGATGGCGTCGTTGATGAAGTACGACACCACGCTGGCCACGACCATGACGATGCGCATGGCGAAGATCCACACCAAGAGCTGCACTTGAACGGGCACGTTCGCATGCTGGCCGGTCGGGTCTTTGACGGCGAGGAGGATGAACGAGATGAGCGCGACGCCGGTGACGCCGTAGGTCTCGAAGCCGTCGGCGCTGGGACCGACCGAGTCGCCTGCGTTGTCGCCTGTGCAGTCGGCGATGACGCCGGGATTGCGCGCGTCGTCTTCTTTGATCTTGAAGACGATCTTCATCAAGTCCGAACCGATGTCGGCAATTTTCGTGAAAATGCCGCCGGCGATGCGGAGCGCCGAGGCGCCGAGCGATTCACCGATGGCGAAGCCGATGAAACATGGGCCGGCGTAGTCCCCCGGGATGACCAGGAGGATGCCGAGCATGATCAGAAGCTCGACACTGATGAGCAACATGCCGATGCTCATGCCGGCCTTGAGCGGAATGGCGTAGCAGGGAAACGGCTTGCCGCGCAGCGCCGCGAAGGCCGTGCGCGAGTTGGCGAAGGTGTTCACCCGGATGCCGAACCATGCAACGGCCGAGCTACCCGCAATGCCGACGATGGAAAACAGCAGGATAACGAGGACCTGCAGCGTCTTCCCGTCGGCGAAGTAGTTCTGCATGACGCCGAAGTAGACGACGATGATCGCGCCGATGAAGGCCTCGAGGATGAGGAT
Source organism: Sorangiineae bacterium MSr11367 (assembly GCA_037157805.1). NCBI lineage: Bacteria > Pseudomonadati > Myxococcota > Myxococcia > Myxococcales > Pendulisporaceae > Pendulispora > Pendulispora rubella. Next base: position 6,220,419 of record CP089983.1, read on the forward strand.
GAACTTCATCTGCGTGATGAGGTACGTCTTGCACGTCTCGTAGATGAGCTCCGAGATGTCCCTCATCGAGACATGGACATCTGCATTCTTGAGCTGCGTAAAAACGATCAGACCAAAGACCAGGCCAAGGATGGCCACCCCCACACCGACGGCGAGCAAACTCGCCCCGGATAAACCGAAGAAGGAAGCGATGTGCACATCGTCCAATCGAGGAACGATGAGGTTCGCTTCACCGCCACCATGATGAGATGGTTGCGGAGCTGAACCTTCTTGCGCGGCTGCGAGCGCAAGCGGTGAACTGCAAAGTAATGCGAGAAACGTGACTACGGCACTAATCGTGGATAGCGCCTTCGTCAGCGCATCCTTCGAGAACCATGCGGATTTCATGCAGAACCTCCGAGGGAAGGCCGCTTGACCCGGCACGCGCCAATGGGCGTGAGCAAAGTCGAAGACATGCCTCGTTCTCGAGGGGTTGGCCGTCTGACCTGTCTTTCAGACGCTTCAGCACGCCTCGTCTGCCTCGCTCTGTCCGAGGTGCCCCGGCAGACCGAGGTAGCCTTTGAAGATTACCAGTTGGCTACCTCGAAGTAAATGCGCCTTCATTTCATATACGAATGCGCTTCAGCCGTCTCCGCATGGTTGAGACGCCGATTTTCAGTGTGCGAGGCGGCGTCGGCCGATGTAGCCGAGCAGCGCGAGAATCAGCAGCGCGCCAATGACGCTTCCGATGATTCCGGACGTGCGCAATTGGAACATATCGCCGCCGCCGTGGAGCAGGCTTCCGACGAAGCCTCCTATGAATGAGCCCACCACGCCGACGAGCGTGGTCATCAAGATGCTCAACTTTTGCTCGCCAGGCATGATGGCTCGGGCGAGTAATCCGACGATAAAACCGAAAATCAGAAATAGGAGAATGCTCATGACCGACTCCTTTTTCAGAAGGGGGAGCCAGTCATGAGCAACTTCAATGCCTCAGGTATCCGCAGTCAGCGGGTGCGCCTTCCACCAGTTCAGGGCACGCCGCATACGCCACTCGGCTTTGGGATCCGGTCCACAATGGCCACGCGTGTAGCCGGATAGTCGTTGGACTTGAGGCAGCTTCTTACAAGCTTCGAACGAATCATGCATTTTGTGCAGTCCCGCCCGCAGGCAACGCGTGCGATCCTCCACCAACTCTTTGCCCGTCCATTGTTCGGCGGTTCGACCAAAGACCTGCACCTGCAAAATGCACCAACTTCGACCGTTGTCGCCGCGGATGGTTCCCAAGTCCACCTCTCGACGAAATCCGGATTCGTACGAGGCGACCGCGGCAAGCAAGAGCGCTGTCTGGGCACGGCCTTGAGGACCGTCGAACAGCGGCTGTTCATTTGAATCGAGAACCACCTCGGCTACGTCGTGCGCAATACTGGCGTAGCGTTCGGTAGCGGCCTGTTCCCCCTCACGATGTTCCGCGGGAGGATTCCACGCGGTCATCGCCGTTACGAGCCAAGCGGCTAAGGCGTCGATTGTCATAGGGGCGCATTAATAAGCCCCGCCTCCCCGAGAAAAAGAGGGCTGTGCGAGCAGTTCGATCCGTTCAGGCTGTACATCATTCCACTGACGCCATCATGTCCGCCGATCGGTCGGGGACGGTTTGATAGGGATCCTCCCGGGTTGGGGGCGAGACCACCCATAAGCTCCGGAGTCCACAGTCGGCGTAGTCTTATGTATGTGTTTATGCTTCAAAACTGCAACGAGCGACCGGTCGGCCTCGATGGGAAGAGCCGAGTTTTCGAGGAGTCGGCGTCAGCCGGCTCGTCGATGGGGGCGGCCACCAAGAGGGTGGCGTACCGCCGGCAAGATGCCGGCGATCCATAGGCGGCCGGCGCTCCATATCGGGGGCCCCATCGCGGCAATCCATCAGGGAAAATGGGCGCTATCGCGGTTGGCACGGGGCTTTTCCCCCAGCATGGACTAGGTATACGCGCGTGAAGTTCGTCGATAGTTGCGAAGTCAAAGTGGTGGCCGGCCGTGGGGGAAATGGCTGCGTCGCGTTTCGTCGTGAAAAGTTCGTCCCGTTTGGCGGTCCGTCGGGCGGCGACGGCGGCAAGGGTGGCGACGTGGTGTTCGTCACGGACGAAGGCCTGTCGACCCTGCTCGACTTGATCTACGCCCGCACGTTAAAGGCGGACGACGGCGAGCACGGCCAGGGCAAAGACTGCTACGGGCGGGGGGGAGAAGACCTCATCGTCCGCGTCCCCGTGGGGACCGAGGTCTACGACAAGGTCACCGGCGAGCGCCTTTTCGATTTGGATACACCGCAAACGCACACCGTCATTGTCAAAGGCGGACGCGGGGGACGGGGCAATATCCATTTTACGACGCCCCAGGATCGTGCGCCGCGTCGCGCCGAACCGGGCGGCGAGGGCGAGGAACGCGAGCTGCGTTTGGAGCTCAAAGTCCTCGCAGATGCTGGCCTTTTGGGCTTTCCCAACGTCGGAAAGTCGACGTTCATCCGCGCCTGCTCACGGGCCCGGCCCAAGGTGTCGGACTACCCCTTTACGACGTTGGTGCCCCACTTGGGTGTCGTGTCCATCGGCGAAGACGCCAATTTCGTCATTGCCGACATTCCCGGTTTGATTCCCGGCGCCGCCCAGGGTGCCGGGCTCGGGGTGCGCTTTTTGAAGCACGTGGAGCGCACACGCGCTCTGCTGCACCTCATTAGCGTCGACCCCGGTGAGGGGCGCGACCCTATTTCGGATTACGATGCGCTGCTTCATGAATTGCGTCAATTCGATCCGGAATTGGCCGAGCGGCCGACAGTCGTCGCCATGAGCAAAATGGATTTGCCCCACGTCCAGGAGGCCTTCGGGCCGGCCAAAGAGCATTTCCGTGAGCGAAATATCGATTTGCTGCCTGTTTCGGCCGCCACCGGCGAGGGTGTTCGCGAGGTGCTCATTGCGCTGCACAGGCTGGTGAAAGACATCAAACCGGAGTGACGGTGGAATGAAGACGGAGGAGCCCACCCCGAGACGCCTGCGCAAAGCGCGCGCGGAAGGTGACAGCGGGGCGAGCTCCTACGCCGCGGGATCCCTAGGCTTTTTGGCCGCGGTGCTCACCGTTCCCGCGGCGGCGTACGCCTTGAAAGATTGGGCCGCGGAGGCGCTTCGCCTGGCCATTGGCCGCGCCGGCGAGCTCGATCCGCAGGTGTCGCTCGACGCATGGGCGATCGGTCGGCCGGTGCTCCTCTATGCGGTGCCCCTTTTGGCGGCAGCCGCAGGGACCGTGGTCACGGCCACCGTCGTTCAGACCGGAGGTGTCATCACCGCGAAGCGGGTCGCCCCGGAGCTGCGGCGCATCAACGTGCTCGAGGGGGCGCGTCAGCTTTTCTCACGCGAGCACGCCTTCACCGTCGGCCGCGCCTTTTTCTCGGCGGCGCTCATTGCGACGTTTGCGTACGCCGGGCTGCGCGCACACACGGCGGACATCGCCGCCTTGGCGGGGCGCGTGCCGCACATCGCACCGGCGGGAGCGATCATCGCGCTTCGCCTCGCGCGGAGTGCGGCCATCCTGGGCCTCGCCGTGGGCGCGCTCGACTTGGTGGTGCGCCGGCGTCTCTGGCTCTCGCGCCTTCGCATGACCAAGGCGGAAGTCGACCGCGAACGCAGGGAAAGCGAGGGCGATCCCGAGTGGAAAGCCGCTCGCGCACGCGCCCACCACGAGCGCATGGTGCAGGCCACCCGCGCCGAACTGCGCGATGCCGCGGTGCTCGTCGTCGGGCGCACCCTCGCCGTGGCCCTGCGCTACCGCGAAGGGGACCGCGCCCCGGTTCTCATCGCGCGCGAAGAAGGAGCCCGCGCCCACGCCGTCGCCCAGACCGCGCACGAACTCGGCGTCCCCGTCATCGAGGAAGCCACGCTCGCAGCCGCCCTGTCGAGCGTCGCCGTGGGCGACGAGATCCCCGCATCGCTCTACGACGCCGCCGCCGAAGTGATCCACCAAGCGCGCACGCGCTAAGGCAACGGTCGATTGAATGTGTCAGGCTCGAACCTGCCTGGTGCTGGGACCGCGGCAGCGAGAGGAAACCGGCGGAACCGGCGCGACGTGTCGGGGCTGAACGCCGGGATCGCCACTCCGCCTGGCGATCCTCTCCTTGGAGACGGACCAAGGCGCCGGCCCCGCCGAGGTTGTCCCGCTGCCGCTGCTCGACTGCGAGGCAATCGTCGATCTGCCACGTTCAATCGACTTTTGCGTTAGATCGCCGGGCGAGAGGCCCGCACGGAGTCGCGGAAGAGCGCCGCTTCGTCGCTGCGGTTCACGCGTGCAAACAGCTTCGCCAGAAACGCGAGGCATGCCCGCACGGCTTCGTCGTCGTCCGTCTCGCGGGCGCGGGCGAGCGCGTCGAGCCCCTCGAGCAGTGCATCGTCGAAGCGCCCCGCGAACGAGAGGCCCACGCCCAGGGCGAGCGCCGCCTGGCATCGCTTCTGCGGGGTTGGCGGCGTGGCACCGTCGGCATCGCGGCGCGCTTGTTTGAGCGTACGCAGCGCATCGCCCACCTTGCCGCGCGAAAGGCGCGCCATCGCGTGCATGCGGTTCGCCAGCGAATCACGCTCGCCGGTGGCCTTGAGGCCTGCGCTCCATCGCTCGAGCGACTGCGCATCGCCTCCGAGCAGCGCTTCCTTCGCGAGCTGCGTCAAGCGCGCGGCCAGCGACTCGGCATCGGCGGTCTCGATTTCCTCGGGCTCGGCCTCGCGGACCGATCGCGGAAGCGGCGTGGTCACCGGCGGGATCACCAGCGGCAGCACCGCGCGCATGCTGCGCGACGGCGGGACCTGTCCGCCCTTCCCGCGTTTCCACGGGTTGTCCATATCGAGCGGCACCCCCAGCACCTCGACCCCCGCCTCGGTGGCGAGCCTCGGTTCCTGCGTGTTCAAAAGGCCCTCGAGCGCCGCGCGCACGCTCGCATGCAGGAGCACCTCCCCTCCCCGCGCGGTCCGCGAGAGCGCCAGCGCGATCACCAGGGGCTCGCCCCAGGCGAGGCCTGACCGCTGCGCACTCGACGACGAGCCGGCGAGCGGCTCCATCGCGCCTTGCGCGATGCCGCACGCCCACGTCTCCTCTTCGGGCGCCGTGTCCTCGTCGGCGGTGATGGCCAGGTGAATCGCCTCTTCGATCGCGTCCGAATCCCACGCGAAGGCAAGGCTGAGCGCCGCCCATGAAACCAACGTCGCCCCCAGCGCTTCCGCGCGCTGCATCAGCTCGCGCGCACGCGCAAGGTACACGCGGGCCCCCACCGCGGACATGCGGTAGCAAATGACGATTTTTTCCGACATCAAACCCGAATGCGCTTCTTCAACGCGGCCAGCTCGTCGTCGATGTCGGATTTACCTGCACCGTCGCCGCTTCCGCCGCCCCCGCCCGATCGCTCCAAGTCTCGGAACCGCGCCTCGAGATCGCGCGTTTTCTCCGGGTTACCGAGGGCTTCCTCCACCTCGGCCATCGCGCTGTTCTGCGCCTCGCGCCCCTCGATCTTCTCCTCCATGCGGCGGAAGTTCTCGAAGGCGTTCGACCCGCCGCGGGCGCCCAGCCCCTCGGTGCCGGAGCGTGCCTGCTCGGCGCGCGTCGCGATGGTCGACTTGCGCATCTTGATCTCTTCGAGCTTCTGCTCCATCCGCTCGAGCTCGGCCTTCATGTCCAGCGCGTGATTTTGCTGCTCCTGCCGAGACCTCTCGACGTTTTCCGCTTCGCCGGTGACGCGCTTCTTCTGCTTCAGCGCTTCGCGGGCCAGGGCCTCGTCCCCCGTCTTGAGAGCGAGCTCGGCACGGCGTTCCCACTTTTCCGCCTCGGCGACCAAGTCGTCGTGCTTCTTTTTGAGCTGCTTGGCGCTCGCCACCGCGGAGATGACTTCCTTCTGCCCGCGTTTGAGCTGCTCCGCCATTTCCTCGACCGTGAGATCGAGGAGCTTTCGGTCATCCTCCGCTTTATCGAGCAAACTGTTCACATTGCTCGAGATGACCTTACCCATCCGGTCGAAGATTCCCATGAGCTCACCTTATGTCTTCGCGGCCCGACTGCAACCACGTGCCCCACGCGTTTTTGAGCAGTTCGAGCTACCCACCCCGGGATAATATTAGCACCCAGTTGCCCCGCGCGTGGGCCATCGTGCAGCATCGGCCGCGCAAGCGGGTCTTGGGGCAGGCGAAGCGGAGGTTTCCATGCCGACGTGCAAAGTATGCGAGAACGAAGTCGACCAGCTGGTGAGCGTGAAGGTGGCAGGAAAAGCCAAGAAGATGTGTGAAGACTGTGCGGACCGCGCCCGCGAGGAGGCCGAAGTCGCCGAGGCCAGCGAGTCCGTCGTGCAAAACATGATGGGCTTCAAAGGCCGGCGTTAACCTGCTCTCCCCCGTGCCCATGCCCGTGCCCGCGCCCGATCTTCTCTCTAGGAACTGTCGGGATCGGGCAGGGGCACGTGTACGGGAAGAGTCGGCGCTTTATTACTGATTCTTGTTCATGATGTGGATGGCGTGGCCGAGCGCGTGCTGGGCCGCCTCCATCATGGCTTCGCCCAGGGTCGGGTGCGGGTGCACCGTGAGGCCGATGTCCTCGAGGAACGAGTGCATCTCCAGGGCGAGCATGCCCTCGCTGATCATGTTGCTCGCCTCGGGCCCGACGATGTGAACGCCGAGCAGCTCGTGGCTCTTCTTGTCCGCGACCACCTTGATGAAGCCATCCGTCTCGTTGATGGCCATGGCCTTGCCGAGCGCGGTGAAGGGGAATTTGCCGATGCGCACGTCGATGCCGCGCTCTTTGGCCTGCGCCTCGGTGAGGCCGCCGGTGGCGATTTCCGGATCGGTGAAGATGACGCCCGGGATGGAGACCCAGTCCTTCGCCGCCTTGTGGCCAGCGATGATCTCGGCCACGACCTCGCCCTCCTTCGTGGCCTTGTGCGCGAGCATCGGCTGCCCGGACACGTCACCCACGGAGTAGATCGACGGGATGTTCGTGCGGCCGTTCAGGTCCGACGGAACGAAGCCCTTGTCGATCTTGACGCCCAGCTCCTCGAGGCCGAAGCCCGCGCTGTTGGGCCGCATGCCCACGGAGACGAGCACCGTGTCGACGACGAGCGTGTCGTGTTTGCCCTCGCCCAGGTCCACCTTCACGGCGAGGGAGCCGTCCTTGTTCTTCTCGTAGCCGAGCGCCTTGGCGTTCTTGAAGATCTTCGCGCCGTGCTTCACGAGCTTGCGCTCGACCACCGCGGTGAGCTCCGGATCCGTGCCGGGGAGCAGGCTCGGCGTGGCCTCCACGACGGTGAGCTCCGAGCCCAGCTTCTGGTACACGGTGCCGAGCTCGAGGCCGATGACGCCGCCGCCGATGACCAGAAGGCGCTTGGGCACCTCCTTGAGGCTCACCGCTTCTTTGGCGCCGATGATCTGCTTGCCGTCGAACTTGAACGTCGGAATCTCGATGGTCGTCGAGCCGGTGGCCACGACGATCGCGCGCGCATCGATGGTCTCTTTCTGACCTTCGCGCGTGGTGATCTCCACCGTGTTCGGTCCGGTGATGCGGGCCGTGCCAACGATGAGCTCCGCCCCGTTCGTCTTGAGCAGGGTGCGGACGCCGCCGGTGAGCTTCTTGACGATGCCGCCCTTCCACTCCTGCATCTTCGGAACGTCGACGCGGACGTTGTCGGCGAGAAGGCCCATCGTGGCGCCGTTCTTGGCCTTTTCGTACGTGTGGCTCGCGGAAATCAGGGCCTTCGACGGGATGCATCCCCAGTTGAGGCACACGCCTCCCACTTCGTCCTTTTCGACGATGATGACCTTCTGTTTGAGCTGTCCCAAGCGGATCGCGCAGGGGTAACCGCCCGTTCCCGCCCCAATTACGACCGCATCAACCGTCCTCGTCGCCATCGATTTCTCCTTCTGTTCTTCGTGAGCCTTCTACGAGCTTTGAGCTTTGCGAACTACGAGATAGCGCCCCGACGCTGCTCGACCAGGTGCCAGGGGGGGACGGCGTACACGTCCTCGAACAAACTTTCACGTGGCGGCGGCGGCATTGCCTCGACCTGGTTCACCGCCTCGCCGATCTCGGCGGCAAACTCCGCGTCGAGCTTGGCGTCCACCCCTTCGTCGACGATGCCGAGCACGGCGAGATGGCGCCGCAATCGGTCGAGTGGGTCTTTCTTCTTCCATGCCTCGACCTCCGCATCGGACCGATAACGCGTCGGGTCGTCGCTCGTGGAGTGCGCACCGATGCGGTAGGTGAGCGCCTCCACGAAGGTGGGTCCCCCGCCCTCCCGCGCACGCTGCGCGGCAGCTTGGATGACCGTGTAGACTGCAAGCAAATCGTTGCCATCGACGCGAACGCTGGGGATGCCGTACGAACGGCCTTTGATGGCGATGGTGCGCGAGGCGGTCTGGCGCTCGGTGGGAACGCTGATCGACCAATGGTTGTTCTGGCAAACGAGAAGGGCCGGCACTTTGTAGCGTGCGGCAAAGACCATGGCGGAGTGGAAGTCCGCCTCGCTGGTAGCGCCGTCGCCCATGAAGCCGACGGCAACGTGCGGCTCTTTCTTCATCTTCATCGCCCACGCGGTGCCCACGGCCTGCGGGATCTGCGTGCCGATGTTGGAGGACCAGCTGACCTGATTGACGCTGCGGCCCGAGTGGTGGCTGGGCATCTGCCGGCCTTTGAGCACGTCGCCCGAATTGCCGAACACCTGGGCCACGAAGGACACCAACGGAAAGCCGCGCACGAGCATGATGCTCTGCTCGCGCAATGCGGGGAACACCCAGTCCGAGGCCTCGAGGGCCAGGCCGGTGGCGATGGGCACGGCCTCTTGCCCCGTGCACGCGCCGTAGAAGCCGACGCGCCCCTGGCGCTGGAGCACGATCATGCGCGCGTCGATGGCGCGGAGACGGCGCATTTCGCGGTACGCTCGAAGGAGAACCGCGGGATCGACGACCGCGCCCGAGGCGCCGTAGTCCGCCGTGTCGTCGTCGCGCAGGACGCGGTGCAGCGCTACATCCGGGTCGGAGGTTTGCGTGGCATCGGACATTTGCCCGCGGACTCTACATCACAGGCAATACCCGAGGTAACCCGGAAAGCCCGTGACGGTGCCCGTGCATGCGCTCCCAGCCTGGCAGCCGCCGTAGCCGGGTTCGTCTCGAACGGCGGACGCGTCGAAAGGCGGTGCCTCACCGCCCCGGTGATAGCAGAGCGTGCGGCAGACGCCGGCGTCGGGCGGGCCCAGGCAAGCCAGGCCATCGGCGCAATGGTTGGCGAAGGAGCAGGTTTGTCCCACCGCTTTGCCGGGCGGCTGGACGATGTCGTTGCAGCGGTAACTGGTGCCATCACGCTGCAGGAGGCACGTTTGCCCGACGCCGCACGTCTGGATGCGGAACGGCTTGCACGCGGGTTTGTACGAACACACGTGGTAGAGCGGCGTTCGGCCCACGCCGCTGTCCTCGTTGGGGTAGACCAGGATTTCGCATGCGCCGGGGAAACCTTCGGGCACGCTGGAACCGCAGACCCCGTCGTCGTCCTGGCAGCAGTGCGGTGTGCATCGCGCCGTCGCGGCATCCCCCGCGCATGCGGCGCCGATGCACTCGAGGCCCGCGGCGCACTGGTTCGCGCGGCCCGGGCAGCACGATGCGCCCGCGGGGCGGTTGCCGGTGCCGGCGGCGACGCATGCGGTCACGTACCCCGCGTCGGTGTCTTGGACGATGCACTGCTGGCCTTCGGGGCAATCTTGAAGGACGAGATCGCACGCGGGACCTTGCACGGCGCTGCAGTGGCCGCGCGGACCGGAATCGCGTCCGCCGTCGAGGGCTCCGTCGACGGTGGCGTCGCTGCCGGCGTCGGCCGGTTCATTGGAGTCGGAGCTCGAGCAGGCCGCGAGCCATGCGCCGGCGGACCACGCCGACACGATCGCGAAGACAACGATGCAGCGATTCGCGTGCATGGGCTTACCCTCCGTCGCCGGGTCGTTTGCCGCACAAGACTTGGACGATGTAAGACTCTGGCTCGTTCACGCACGAGCGGACCGCAGCCCCGGCATCGGCCCCGGCGCACGAGCCCACCTTCTCGTTGTACACCTTGCACGGACCGACCGCCGCACGCTCGGTGCAATCGCGGAAGTCTCCGTCGCCCAGCGGCGAAAGCGGGCAGTTCGCCGTGCAGGCTTTGATCTGGCACTGCATCAGCGCTTGGTACTTGGCGGCGCAGCCGGACGCGGAAAAGTCGTTCGTCGCGTTCGCAATGCACGCGGCGCGGTTGGCCAGCCGGTGCGAAAGGCTGGTCTCGAGAAGCGCCGGTTGCTCCTTCGGCGTGCTCGTGTCGAAAATGCACGCGGTGCACGTCGCGTGCTCCGCGGACTTGCGGAAGTCGGCGCACGCGGGTGAATAGTACTTGGCGGCCGCATTGCCCTCGCAGAGCGATTTGAAGGAGTCGAGCTCCTCCTGCGTGCACGCGTTGCGGTACCAAGCCGGCGGGCGCTCCCACTTCGGCTCGAAGTCCTGAACGCTGGCCGGGGCGCAGGCGCTGCCGGCATCGGCGTTCCCTCCGGCGGAGTCCGAGGCGGCGCCGCTGTCGGTCGGAGCCGCTTGAGAATTGTAGTCGCCGTCGGACGACGAGCAGCCCGCCACCCAACCGACGACGCCAAATACGCCGCCGGCGACGAGCGCGAAGGGGACCAGAGCGAGAGGTGAACCCCGTAGGGTCGAGAAGACAAAGCGAAGCACAGCGACCCTTAGTTTAGTAAATCCGCGTGAACATGCACACTCCCCAGGTCTCGCCCCAGGTCGCAATCCCGATTTCGGCCCCCCTTGCGTACCGCATCGTCGTGGATCCGTCCCGGCGGCAATTCGAGGGCGAGCTCCAGTTCGACCACCCGGCTCCCGGCTCTCCGGTAGACCTCGCGGTGCCGACGTGGGTGCCTGGAGCTTATGGCTTCATGCGCTACGGACGCGACGTGTTCGATGTGCAGGCGGTCGAGACCCAGACCGGGACACCCCTTCGCGTCGAGCGACGCGGCTTTGGGGGCTACCGCGTCGAGGGAACGGCCCGATCCATCACGGTCCGTTGGCGGGCGAGCTCGTGCGACACGGCCTGGGGAGAGCTGGCCGGCTTCATCGAGGGGGCCTGGGCCGTGCTTCTCGCCACGCGTTACCTGTTCGTTCCGGCGTGTGCCGATGCGCCATGCCGCATCGCGTACGAGTTCCCCGCCGGCTACCAGGTGCACCTTCCGCGGGCCGAGTACCCGAGCTTTCGCGCCCTGCTCGATGCGCCGGTCGTCGCTTGGAAGAGCGACGTGACGCGCATCACGCGGCGGTCCAAGGACAAGGATCTGCACTTCGTCTTTCTCGGCAGCGCGCTCGGCTTCGAGGCGGAGGCACCGCGCTTCGTCGACGACGTGTGCGCCCTCGCCGAGCGGTGCCACGACGTGTTCGGCTCGTACCCATTTGACGCGTACACCTTCATCTTCGGCTTCGACCCGCGCTTTCACTGGGGGCTGGAGCACGCGGATGCGACCATGATTGGCCTGGGCCAGGACGTGTTCATCGACGAGGAGGCCCGGTACGCGGCACTGCGGGTGAGCGCGCACGAGCTCGTACATGCCTGGAACGTATGCCGGCTGCGACCGAGTGGCCTCGGTGAGGGCGAGCTCGACCTGGTCGCGGGAAGCTTCACCGATGGCCTGTGGGTCGCCGAAGGGTTCACGCGCTACTACGAGTTTCTGCTCCTGGCGCGGGCCGGCAAGCTCACCGCGTCGCGCTTCTTCAGCAACGTCGCGCGCTACCACCGCGCGTTGACGGATCGGCCGGCGTACGCGCACACCGTGGTCCGAGATTCGTCGCGGGCGACGTTCATCAACCACAACGCCTACCCCGGCGCGCACGATTCGACGCTCGATTACTACGACCAGGGCATGCTCATCGCATTCGACCTGGACGTGGCCCTCGGTCAAGCAGCTCCGGGCGAGCGCTCGCTCGATACGGAGTTTCGCGCGCTCTACGATGCCTTCGCGGCGCGCCCCGCCGGCTTCACCAGCGCGGAGGCCATCGCCTTCTGGACCGCGCGCACGCCGGCCATCGAGGGCTTTTTCGCCCGCGAGGTCAACGCCGCCGCCGGCCTTTCGACGTTGGAGCGGCTCCGGGCACTCGGCTTCGAAACGCGCACGACGACGACGTACCGCATTGGGGCCATCCTCAAGGAGGGCGGCAACGTCTTCGACGTCGTCGACCGAGGGCCCGCCGCCGAAGCGGGCATCGCCGCGGGCGACGAGCTTCTCACGGTGGACGGCTTCGCCTTCTCGACGAAGGCGCTCACCTGGGCCATCGCCCGCGGCACCGAGATGACCCTCGGCTTACGCCGCGGCCACGTGCAGCGCGAGGCCGTGCTGCGCCCGCGCGCCCAGGACCGACTGACCTCCCTCGTGTGGCGCGGCGACACGGTAGCCCTCGCGCACCTTCGCAGCTGGCTCGGGCAGCCCGAGCTCACCTACGCCGACGGCGAGGCCATCCCGCTTGCGCACTACGACAATTTCCACGGCACGCTGGAAGCGATTTGACGCTCAGTCCGCACCGGCATCGCGCGGAAGCCCGCGCCCACCGTGGACCCTCTGCCCGATGCGGGGCTGGTCGTCTTCGCGCTCGCAGGAATCGCAGCCTGCGAGCGCAATCGAAACGCCGAGGATGGCGGCCAGGAGGCGTTCAACCATTCGTGGGCGCGTCGGTGGAGGCATCGCCCGCGTCCGTCGTGCTGGCATCCCCTGCATCCGTCGTGCTGGCATCGCCCGCGTCCGTCCCCGCGTCGCCGGTGAGGGGCGTGCCGCAGAATGCGCGCGCAAAGCCGATCACGTCATTGACGGACTTGTTCCGCGATTGGGTGACCGCGACTTGGTCGGTCGCGGAAGCGCAGTTGGTGTCATACACGACCTTCTCGTTCGCGCACGAGCCCCCGGTGGCCAGCACCTTGGCGTTGCACGCATCCAGCTCGGCGTTCGACCCGCACGTCTGGCATGCCCAAATACCGCATGCGATGACGTTGTGGTACGCGACCACGCAAGCCTGGGAAGCGCCCACCTGATTGGCCAGATAACCCGGGGTGTTTGCGAAACCGAGGAGGTAGGCGCCGAAGGTCGAATCACCCTGTTTCGTCCCGAACAGGCAATCCCAGCAACCCTGAACGCCCTTGAGGAACGCGTCGCATGCTGCCGGCGTTCCGGTGGTGCCGTCGATGCAGTTCCGGTTGAACCCCGTCAGGTCCTGTTCCGTGCACTTGCCCGCATCTTTGTACGACGGCCCGTAGCCGGGATACCCCGTCGAGGGCCCCGCGCACGCGTCCAACGGGGCGAGGCTGTTGCCCGTGCCATTGCATCCCGACCCGTATCCGCCGACGGCGATGAGCAAACACGCGCCGAGGAGTCCACCACCTGCCTTCTTCCACATGACCAAACCTCCGCAATCTAACTAAGGATCCCTCACTATACGTGGAGACGAGGAAAAGACGAACAGGACCACGTACGCGACCAAGACGAAAAGCTCTACCTTCGAGACCGATTCTGCGCGCGCGTGGTACGCCTCGAGTCGCATCCCGAGTTCGCCCACGTTGCGCACTGCGCCCGCGTGGTGAAGTTCCGCGATCTCGGGGGCGATGCACACGCCTTCTACCACGGCGAGGGCACCCGCGATCAGGGCAGCGCCCATGCGGGCGGCGTCGATCCGCTGGATTCTCGGCCTCATGAGCACCGATGCGAGCTCGCGCCCCACCACGATGGCCGCACACGCCATCGCAAAGAGGTCGAACCTTCGGAACACGAGGGTCATGGCATCGGCGCTGTACGGCGCGGGCACGTTGCGAAAGACCAGCGGGGCGCTGATGGCACCGAGCGCGACCAGACCGCCGAACCACGTGCCCCAGGCCAGCAGGGCGACCGCATTGGAGCTCCTCTCGAGGGTGTGGTCCGTCTTCATAGGTACATCCTGATTCCGTGGTGGGGATCGTGTGTACCGATCTCGAGCGCGGCCTGGGTGGAGGCGAGGATCATCGGCGGGCGCTTTTGAATCGAGACCTCAAGCCGCGCGTGCGCAATCTTCGTGTTGAGGCAATAGGTCATGGGGGAATCGGGGTTCGGGTAGTGCAGGCCGACGAAGTCGTCGTCCTCGGCCCAGAGCTCGCCCTCGATGCGCGCGAGCGCTCCGTGGCCGCGAAAGCTCCAACGGCGCAAGCCGATGGTGCCGCGGTTCTTGACCATCTGCATGACGCCGTTCAAGTCGTAGCGCACGCCGCGATGGCGCAGGCAAAGGATGGTGCTCACCGGGGTGAGCACGGGGCCGAGCTTCACGCGGGCGCTGGTCCCTTCGAACATGACGTCTTCGCCGCCCGTCCACGCGTTGCAATGGCCCCACGCGTACGTGTGCGCATTGCGCTTGCCCCAGTTGTGGCCGAGCAGCGCGGGCCAGCCCTCGACGTTCACCGACTCGCCGCCCACGTCGATGGTGCCGTAGACGCGCGCATCGGGAAGCAGCGAGACGAGCTTCGAGCTGGGGAATGGCCCCTCGTACATGAACGTGCGCGGGAAGTGCAGGAGCGGCGGGCCATTCGAGGAGAGGGTGAGATCCCAGCCCACGGAGCGGTTGCCGCCCTCGAGTCGGCCGCGTGCGATGCGCGCATCGAGGGTCACGCCGTCGATGCGGATATCGAGCTCGCTGCGCGAAAAGCGGGCGCGCTCCAAGGGCACCTGCTGCTTGACGGCGACGTGCCCGCGGTCGCGGTCGAAGAAGATGGCCCACGCCTCGGCGACCGCCCGCGACGCATCGTGGCGCCCGGCGTAGATCGTGTGGCGAACCCACAGGGCGCGGCGCCCCGATGGCTCGTTGGCCTTGAGGAAATAGCTCTCGACGTGGGGGCGCGGCAGGGCCGGATCGAAGCGCGCGCCGGCGTAGTCCTTCGGGATGGGAGCAGATTTGGGCATCAGGCCTTCACCGAATAGGGACCGCGCTGCAGGCGTTGGAGGGCATCGGCCCGAAGCTCCGGCTCGACCGCGTCGTCGGGCATCGCCGCGATGGTTTCGCGCAAGTCCACCAGGCGCGCGCGCCCGGCGGCCACCACGGCGGCCGAACGCGTTTCGCGCTTGGCTGCGCGGAGATCGCGCGCGATCTCGGCCCGCGCGCGGGGATGATCCATGCGGGCCAGCGCGATCTTCGCGTGGAAGGCGCACGTGTCACGCAACCCCAGCCAAGTTTGCGCGCCCCAGGCCCGGCGTTCGAGCTGCGGAACGAGATCGCGCAGGCCGAGCTCTCCCGCGATCTCGACGGCCTCGCGCTCGTCTTCCTTGTCGGCGCGGAGCTGCCCGCGCACGACGCGCTCGATGATCTCGTGCCCGGTGTCGTCGCCCGCCTTGGCGAGGAAGATGGCCGCCACCACGCGGACCTGCCGCGCCGGATCGTGCAACATCTCGCGGGCGCGCGGGCCGAGCTTCATCCACGACGCCGCACGCTCCGAGCGCGTGCCGTCGCACGACGGTGGCGGCAGGTGCTTCGCCGCCGTGTCGATGCGCTCTTCGGCGATGCGCAGCGCGATGTAGCGAACCGCCGCGTCCTCGTCCGACGTCGCCTTTTCCAGGGCCTCCAGCGCGTCTTCCTCTTCTTGCGCGACACGGCAGAACGCGATGATTCCTTGGTAGCGCACCTCGGGCCGCGCATCGGAGAGCGCGCGGCGAAGGCGGGGCAGCGCGCGCACGTCACCGATTTCGCCCAGGGCATTCAGGGCCATCTGCCGCACGTGAAGATCGGCATCTTCCACGGCCACGAGCAGCGCGCTCAACGCCTCGCTCGCCGCGAGATCGCCGAGGGCCACGGCGGCGGCCGAGCGAACCTCCGCCGCCGCATCCGAGGACAGCGCTTTCTCGAGCAGCGGGATGGCCCGCGTGCGCACGGCCGCATCGCCTTGGGCATGCCGCACCAGATCGGCGATCGAGGAGACGCGCGTGGAAGGCCGCGTCGATTCGAGATCGCGCACGGAGGCTTCGAGGTTTCTGGCAAGCGGCGGCGTGAGCATCGCGGTGTAGGTCCCTTTTACGTCCGTTCGCCCCCGGCGGCCAACAGCATGGATGCGCTCGTGACGAAGACCGCGAGCGCCCCCACCGTGAGCACGTGCGGCGCGCGAAGCATGGCGGCAACCCCTTGATCGAGAACGTTGCCCAGGGAAACGCCGTCGTGCGGTCCGAAGCCGACGAACGCGAGGGCGGCCTCGCTCACCACGATGGCCGAAGCCGTCGACCCCAGCTGGACTTTGACCACACCGAGCAGATTCGGCAGCACATGGTGCCAGAACACCCGCGGGGGCGTCTGCCCCAGCGCGACCGAGGCGTCGACGAAGGCCGCCGCCCGCAGCACGCGCGCCTGGGCCAGGGCGAGCCGCGCGAACGGGGCCCACGCGGTGAGCGAGAACACGAGCCCCAGGTGCCACCGCGTCGGACTGCGCACCGCCGAGAGCACCACCAGCGCGAGCAGGAACGTGGGAAAGGCCTGCAAGAGATCGCAGGTGCGGGCCACGCCGCGTTCGAACCGACCGCGCGCGAATGCCGCCGCCGCACCGAGCGGCGTCCCCAGGACGAAGCCGCCCAGCGCCACCAACACGGCGAGCACGATGCCCCGAAGCTCCGCATGGGCCGTGAGCGACAGCAAATCGATGCCCCCCTCCCCCGATCCAAAAGGCCGCGCCACGCTGGGTGCCGTCCACGCCAAGATGGGATCGAGCCGGGTCGGCGAGCCATGGCCAAAGAGCACCACCGCGGCCGAAAGGAGAAACACGAGGAGCAGCGGAACCGCCTTCACGAACGCACCCGCGGGTCGATGGCCGCATGTACGGCGCCGGCAAGGGCTTGCGTCGCCACGAAAAGCGAGCCCGCGGCCACGACGGAGGCCTCGAGCACCGGCAAATCCCGCGAGGCGTACGACTCGAGGATCAAGGTGCCGAGCCCGGGCCGCTCGAAGAGCCGCTCCAAGACGACCGCACCGCCGAGGAGCGCGCCGAGCTGCGTCCCGATGGTGGTCACGATGGGGCCGGCCGTCGCGGGCAGCCCGTGCAGAAACCACGCGCGGGCAAAGCTCCCGCCCTTGGCCCGCACCACCGTGAGAAACGGGGCGCCGCTCACGTCCTGAAGGGCCGCCCGCCCGATGCGGGCCACGTGCGCGGACAGCGGCACGGCGAGCAGCCCGCTGGCAAAGGCGAGCCCGAGAAGGCCCGCGTCGGGATCCCCCGGCAGCGGAAGTACGCGCCAGCGCACGGCGAACACGTAGGTCAGAAGCGGCGCAAACGCGAGCAGCGGCGTCGAGGCCACCACGACGAAGGCCCGCTCCACGTGGCGCCGCCCTGCCCCGAGCCACGGCCCCACGGCGAGCACCGCCGAGGTGACGCCCACCACCGATCCCATCGCCACGGCCAACCCGGCAAGCTCCCCGGTCGGGCCCAAGGCCTCGAACACGCGGGTCGCCGCACGGACGCCGGGCCGGCGAAGGGAGTCGCCGAAGTCGAGCGTCAGCAGGCCTCGCAAGAAGCGTGCATACTGCACATAAAGCGGCCGATCGAACCCCAAACGCGCCCGCAGCGCGGAAAGCTCCGCAGCGCTGGCTTGGTCACCGAGGATCAGGGCCGCCGGATCGCCCGGCAGGGTGCGCAGGGCCAAGAAGACCAGCGACGCGAGGACCACGAGCAGCGCGATGGCTTCGGCGCCGCGCCAGGCCATCGCAACGAGGCTGCGCGCAAACGAAAACGTAACGCGGGAGGCCGGTCTACCCGCCGCCATCGGCGGAGGCATCTCCCGCATCGGTCCCGGCATCCGTCGCACCGGCATCCGTCGCGCCGGCATCGGGCTTCACCGGCGACGAGGCATCGATGTTCGGCGGCTCCACCACCGACCCCGGCTGGCAAACCAGCGGATTGTCCGGGGACGTCCCGGCGTCGAGCGTCCCACCGACGGTGGGGACGCACACCTTGCGATCCTGATTGCGGTCGAGGATCTGCGCGAAGTACGGCGCAATCCCCGGCGCGGCGCAGCGGTATTCGGGGCGGCAGTCCGAGTCGGAGTCGCAGTGCTTCACGCAGAAGCTTTTGGCCGAGCGCTGGCTGCGGTCGCTGTAGGGGCAACCGTCCACGGCCGCGTGGAACTGCACGCAGGCGGCCTCTTCTGGACATCTGTCCGGTTGGCAATTGAAGACGGTGCAGTATCCGCCGGGCTGCGAATTGTCACAAAGGCGGTCGCCCGAGGACGAGCAGTTCGTCGACACCGTGCAGCTGTCACCGATGGAGGGCGTGCACCCGGTTGCAATGAGCGCGGAAATCAAGAGGCTAAGGCGGCGAAAAAGCATGAGCCGCGCCGACCGTAGTCGCCTCGCGGAAAAGCAGCAACAGGTCTTGTTTGACACAACGGGAATCGGCCCGTAGGTTGCGCAGCAAACGATCATGTCGACGTACATCACGGCGGACTGCATTAATTGTGGAGCATGCGAACCGGAGTGCCCGAACGAGGCCATTAGCGAGGGTGACGAAATCTACGTCATCGATCCGGAGCTCTGCACCGAGTGCGTTGGATTTCACGATCACGAAGCCTGCCAGGCCGTGTGCCCCGTCGAGTGCTGCCTCCCGGATCCGAACCACACCGAGGACGAGAAGATCCTTCTCGAGCGGGCCCTCCGCCTGCACCCGGAAGATGAGGAGCTGAAGAAGGTAGCGCAGGCGAACGAGTTCCCGTCTCGCTTCCGCAAGTGAGGCGGTTTCCGGGGGCCAACGCACATCTCGCTTTTCTCGGGTTGAGCGCAGCAGCCGTTTGTCTCGGCGGCTGCGCGGGCGGTGCGCCATTGCTGCACCCCGCACGGGCCTTGGGCCCCGGAGAAGTGCGCGCCGCGGGAGGTTTGAGCGGTCAGATCGCGGTGGGCTCTGCAGCGGACGACCTGCGCGTCGCCCGCGAGCAATCCGCGGCCGGCCCCGAGCCGCAAGGCCAGCCGGGCACCAATCCGGCCTACGCGAAGGGCGCGCTCGTCGCGGCGGCCATGGCCCCCGGCTTGGCGCCGTACGTTTCGGCGCGCGTGGGCGTGGGGTCCGGCGCGGAGGGTGGCATCACGTACACCGGACGCGCGGCACGCATCGACATCCGCAAGGCGTTCGACTCCGGCGCGTGGTCGTACTCCGCCGGTGTGGGTGTATCCGTCCCCTTCTATGGTCAACAGCAAGGCAGCACGTTGACCAACGTGGACCTGGAAAGCCTGCGCGGTTACGGCGCCGACGTGCCGCTGCTCGTGGGCTGGGAAAGCGCGGGCGGCATCTACAAGGTATGGGCCGGCCCGCGCGGCGGCTGGGAGCACGTCTCCATCGGGGCACTGACGACCGAGCCAAAACCCTCGGCGCCGGGGCCGGAGTTGTCGGCCGATCGCTTCTACGTGGGCGCCGTTGCCGGCCTCGCCGTGGGCTTTCGGCATGTGCACATCGCCCTGGAATTTGCCGGGTCGTACACGCACATCAACGGCGAGTACAACGCGAGCAAGGTCACCGTGACGGGCTTCGCGCTCACCCCGGCCAGCTCGCTCTGGTGGACCTTCTAACGAGCGAGGCCCCGACGCCCATCGTACTTGGGCCCGCTTGAGTACATACATTCATGAATGTATATTATTTCCATGAACGAAACACCGCTTCTTTCTCCCCTCGCCGCCCTCGGCCTCCTGGAAAAGAGCTTCTTCGAGTACCTCGGCAAGCTCTCCCTCGGTGCCGAGGAACGGTCCATCCGCACCCGCATCGGGGACCTCGCGCCGAAGACGCGACACCTGGTCCACAACGAGCTCGATGAAGGCAACGTGGGCTTCACCTTGCTCGCCGTGGCGGCGTACGACGTGTTGCAACCGCAACTCGGACGCGAAAAGGCGCTGCACGTCGTCGACGCGTGCCTCAACGAACCGCTGCGCGCGTGGGTCCTCGAGGGGACGGCGGGCATGCTCGACGCCTCGCCCGACCCGTTCGAGTCCATCACCCGAAGCTCGCGCGAGCGCGAAGCGCACTACTTCGGGCCCTCCTTCGCCTTCGAGCGGCCCGTCGATGACGGCTTCGGCTACGTACTCCACGTGCGACGGTGCCTCTTTCACGAGACGCTGCGAGCCCTCGAACGAACCGAAGTGCAGCCCGTGCTATGCCGCTTCGATCTCAATTGGATCGATGGCATCGACCCCGCGCGCCATCGTATGCGCTTCGCCCGCCCCAGCACCTTCGCCACGGCGGACCTCTGTCGCATGTGGTTCATGCGGCTCGAACCGCCGATGCTTCTGAAAAAAGCCCATGGCAAGACGAACCCCTGAAGATGCCGCCAAGACCCGCGATGCCATCCTCGATGCGGGCCTTCGCGTCTTCGCGGAGCTGGGCTTCGCGGCCGCGCAGCTCGAAGAAATCGCCAAGCGCGCCGGCGTGACCCGCGGGGCGTTCTACCACCACTTCACGAACAAGGCCGATCTGTACCGCGTCATCCTGCGCGAGCGATGGGCCTCGGTGATGGCCCCCGTGCTCGACGTCCTTCGCACCGAGGCCAAGCCCGCCACGAGAATCCGCAGCTTCGTCGCCGCGTTCCTTCGGTCCGTGCAAACCGATCCGCAGATGCAGGCGTTGATGCAAATGAGCCTCTCGGGCGACCTCTCCCTTCCCGATTTTCGCGACGACACGGGCGTCGCCCACAAGCAGGACGCGCTCGAGGAGCTAACGCTCTCCCTGGCCGAGGCCCTGGAGTCCGCAGGGCACACGACCGACGCGCTCGATCGGGCGCGCACCATCGTCATCTTTCTGAACGGCGCCGCGATGTCGGCCACCTTGCACCCCGCGTCCATGTCCGCCCCGCCCGAGCGCCTCGCAGCGTTGTTCCTCGACGGCGTTCTCTAAAGGAGACAGCAGGAGAGAGTTCACAGGAAGACGGGAAGACGGGAAGTTTTTTTGAGGTTGTCCAATCCGGCGGATGGACCAACTGGAACCCCAAAAACCTCTCTGGTCTTCCTTCCCGTCTTCCTGTGAAATTCTCTGCCGTTTCCTCTAGGCGAGCGCGCGCTCGACGAGCTCGACGACGCGGGCGGCGACGGCGCGGTGGTTGTCACGCCACTGGATGCGGCCTTGGCGGCCGACGACGTTGGTCACGCCCAACACGGCGATGCAGGGCACCGAGGCGGCGGCGCACGCGGAGGCGACCGCGAAGGCCTCGAGGTTCTCGACCTCGGCCCCGCTGCGCGCGGCCAGGGCCTGCGCGAGCCGATCGTCCGTCGCAATGCCCAAGGTGCCCGCGGTCACGGCGGGAATGCATCCGGCGGCCGCGAATCGTTCCATCCAGGCCCCATCCATCGGCGCCTCGGTCGCCATGGGCGGCGGGAGGGCCGCTTGGTCCTGCGCCACCCCCGCGTCCGCCAACACGGTGCGGGTGACGACCACGACCGATCCCACCGCAGGCGCGGCCCCCGGATACACGCCGCAGCTTCCCACCAGAAGAACCGCGGGCGGCCTCGCCAGGGCCAACAACGCCCCCGTGGCGTGCGCGGCCGTGACGAGACCTACACCGATCGCCCGTGCATCCTTGCGATAGCGCTCTGAAAATGGCTCGAGCTCCGGAGGGAACGCAGCAAGGATGAGCATGTGATCTTAGGTTGCCTGACCCGGCATACCCGTCTACCCTTAATCGTCGTGTCGGCTCGGACTCGAATTTTATCGCTCGCGGGACCTCTTTTTGGGGTGCTCAGCGTTGGCTGCTCGGCCAATTTGGCAGCCTCCTCGGAATCAACCGACGCGGAAGCGAGCGCGGTCACCGGCATCGTGACGGTGGAACGCACGACAGGTGTCAGCGGCGCAGACGCCCCGAAGAGCGACATCATCGCTCGGTTCGTTCGCTCGCGTGCCGGCGTCGTGGACGACGATTCGCTCCGTCTCGTGGGCGCCGCCATGGAGCTGCCCGCCGTGGGCTCGTGCAGCCGGCTGCCCGCGGCAAGCTCCGCGACCAAGGCGGCACGCAGCCTCGAGTTGCTCAATGTCGGCGCCCTCTCGTTCGAGTTTCCAAGCGGCCGCGCAAGCGGGACCGGGGCCGAGGCTCAAGGAAGGCCCGAGGCCAAATTGGTCGCGCGCCACCTGCCGGACGTGGTCGACCTCGTGAGCGGCGTCGTCTACACCGCCCGCGGCGAGGGCGAGGCGTTTCCGGCCAAGGGACGCTACGTGTTTCGCGCGGCGGGTTCGCCGGAGCAAGAGATTGCCCCCTTCACGGTGGAAGCCACCGCCAAGGGCGAGCCGGGTGACATCCGCATCGCCGACCAGTCCCTTGCGCATCGGGCCGATGGGGCCCCGGTCTTCCTGCCGGCGGTCGATCCCACCGAGGTCACGTGGACCGCGGAGGGCTCGGCCGACGACGATGTCGTCTACATCGACGTGTCGGCCAAGACCGCTGCCGCAGGTGGCAGCGGTGCCGGCGCACGCGATGCGGGCGTCCGCTGTACCTTCGCGGACACCGGGCGTGCCACGCTCGCTGCGACGGCGTTCGTTGCGGACGAGGGCACCATGGCCATTCACCGCGTGCACCGCGAGTCGTTCCGAGCCAGGGGCATCGACTCGGGTGTGCTCCGTTTCGATTTCGCGCGCGTCGCCTCGTACCGGCGCCGCTAGAGGAGCCTCGAGGGCGTTTGAGACGTTGGTCAGGCTCCACGCGGATGTGCGTGCTCGGTTGCATGCTTGTGTCGACGGTCGCCATGGCCGCCGCGCCCACCGTGCAGAAACCCAAAAAGCCGAGTGCGAAGGCCGCGCAAGCCAGCGCGCGCATGCGCAGCTGGCATACGCCGACGCCGAACAAGGCGCCGCCGGTCGACGACGAAGGCCGCCCGAAGCTGGTGCTCTATTCGCTGAATACGAACGACCGCGTCGAGATGGCCGCACGCAGCGACCACGGCGGCTTCTCGGCGCGCGATCTGGATCGCGCCGCGCGCGTGCTCCGGGATTCGCGCAACGGGTGTGAGCACCCCATGGATCCGCGGCTGCTCGACCTGGCCTACCGCATTCAGACCAACTTCCACGCGCAGGAGCTGCGCATCATTTCGGCGTACCGGGCGCCGCGGAAGCATCGCAAATCGAACCATGGCCTCGGGCGCGCGCTCGACATGATCGTGCCGGGCGCCAGCGACGAGGAGGTCGCGAAGTTCGCGCGCGAGCTCGGCTTCGTGGGCATCGGCGTTTACCCCTCGAGCGGGTTCGTGCACGTCGACGTGCGCTCGCGCAGCTATTTCTGGGTCGATCGCAGCGGCCCCGGGCGACGAAACCGCGAACGCGGCATCCTTGGCGATCTCGCCGCGCGAAGTGATTCGCAAGCCGTCACGCGCGGTGAGCACCCTACCCCGCCCTTCGCACCGCTCGGCGATGTCGATGCGTGGCTCCGCGCGCGCACCTCGCATGCGGCCACACCGGCCCCTCCGGACGAGGACGACGACGAAGAGACGATGGAGAACGGCAGCGGCACGCCCGACGGCGCGGAGTTCTGAGGCGGTGCGCGATGGATGACGACATCGCGAGGTTGATCCGAGAACACCGCATCGCCGACGCCGCCGCCCTGGCGAGCGCGCGCGGGGATGCCATCACCGCGAGTGCACTGTTCGAGCGCGCCTGCGAATGGCACCTCGCCGCGAGCGAGGCCCTGCGCGCGAACGATGCGGCACGGGCCATGCGGCTTGCGGTCCTGTCGCGCGACGGGGCCCTGATCGAGCGCGCGCTCGCGACGTTGGTGGCGGCACCGTCCGCCGCCGAGCCCGTGGCCGCGGCGTTGGAGGCCCACGGCGATCATGCATGGGCGGCGCGCATCTTCGAGGCGGTGGGCCGCTCCGCCGAGGCCGCGCGTGCATGGGACCGCGCCGGCAACGCCGTGCGCGCCGCCGAGTTGCTCGAAGCAGCCCACGACGTGGTGGGCGCCGCACGCGTGCTGGAAACGGCGATCCGTCGGGCGCCGCTGCATTGGCCGAACCAACTCGCGCTGGGCGGCCTTCTCGTTCGATACGGCAAGGCCCAGGCGGCTGCGCGCACCCTGCAGGGCATCCCACCCGATGCGGCCGAGCGACTGCCAGCGCTGCACCTGCTCGTGCGCGCGCTCGAACAGCTCGGACTCGAGCAGGCGGCCGCGGAGGCCAAACGCGAGCTCGTCGCGATGGGCGGCGCGCCCGCGTCCGAGGAGCCGGCCGCACCCATCCGCGCTTCGCGCCCTCCGACGACGCGGATCTACGGTCGCTACGAGGTGGCCCGCGAAATCGCGTCCACGCCGAGCTCGCGCGTGCTCGAGTGCATCGACACGGTGCGCGGAGAGCGCGTGGCCATCAAGATTTACGCAGGCTACAGCGCACGCGGTGCAGGGCGCGACGTGCTCGCGCGCTTCGAGCGCGAGCTGCGTGTCCTGGCATCGCTCGATCACCCCAACGTGGTGCCCCTTCGCGACTACTTCCCCGACGGCCCCGCGCTGGTCCTCGCCTGGATGCCCGGCGGCACCTTGGAGGAGATGCTCGCGCGCGGTCCCATCGCCCCTGCCCGTGCGGTCGAGATCGCGTGTGCCCTCCTCGGCGCCCTCGAGGAAGCGCACCGCGTGGGCGTCCTGCACCGCGACATCAAGCCTTCGAACGTGCTCTTCGACGGCGCCGGAACCGCACGCCTCGCCGACTTCGGTGCGGCCCACCTCGGGGATCTCTCGGCGACGGCCACCGCCGGCGTCATCGGTACCCTCTCGTACATGAGCCCCGAGCAACGCGCCGGCGAGCCGGCGTCCCTCGCGAGCGATCTGTACGGCGTCGGGGCCGTGCTCTTGGAAATGCTCACCGGCGAGCGCGCAGGCGAAAGAAGCCCGCACGGCTCGGACACCGCGAGGCGACCGAGCGCCAGCCATCGCGATCTCGACACGCGTCACGACGCGGTGGTGCACGCGCTCGTCGCACACGAACCCGCACGCCGTCCCAGCGATGCGCGTTCGGCACGACGCGCCCTCACCGCCCTGCCCTGGCCCGCGTGGTTTGCGACCTCCGCACCGCGACCGAGCGCCCCCTCCGAGGGAGTGCGGCGCCGCTCGACCGAGCTCGAGGAAGCTTCCGCCCGCGTCCATGCCGGAGCTCCAGGCCAGCCCGACGTGGACGCATGGCTCGAGAGGCCCATCCTTCGCGTGCCGCTCGATCCGACCACGCTGGCGCGCGCCTCGGCCTTCGCCCGTGCCGACCATCCCGCGTTGCAGATCGTCTACCGCGTGGACCGCCGCGCCAGCGAAATCTGGCTCGACGCCGATGACCGCCCGCTCGATCGCTGGCTTACCGACGACGATCGAACCCGGCTCACCAGCGCGCTCGAGGCGCTTCACCGTGCGGGCATCGTTCACGGCAACATCCACCGCACGCACGTTCGCGTGGGTCCCTCGGGACACGTGATCTTGCGCTTCGCTCCACCGGCCTCACCGGATGCACGCGAACCACACGTTGCGACAGCCGACCACGATCGCGAAGCCTTGTTGCGGCTCGTGTAACCTTTTTCGCCGGTCGCGACGACGCCGGCGCGTGGTAGGGACCTTCGAAGCCCACAATGATGATCCGCGCACGCGAAGTCGGTCGCCTGGTCGAACTTCGCTACATCCCCCCAACCGACGTGGCCGATCTGGATGAGCGAGCCGTTGCGAGCTTGGTCGAATTCCTCGAGGCCGTTCCGAACGCCGTGATGTGCGTCGATCTTCGCCGCGGCACCGTCCTCCCACCGCACCTCGCCGATCGCCTCACCGCGTTGATGCAAGGCATCCGTGGTCACTTCGAACGGTGCGCCGACATCGTTTCGACCTCACAAGCGACGGCCCATATGCAGATCGAGCGCATCAGCCGTGCGTCCGCCGACCCCGCGCGCCGCGTCTTCACCGACCCCCACGCGGCCATCCGCTGGCTCGACGAAGTTCTCGATCCCGAGGAGCGGGCGCGCCTGCGCATCTTCCTCCTCGGGCCGGGGCAGACCTTCTAACTTGGAATCACAGCGCCCACTTGAACATGATTTGCGCCAGATTCTCGTTCACGCCCCTCTGCAAATAGCGATTGAGCGCAATTTGGTATTCGATACCGGCGTAAAAATGCCGGTCGGTGATACGCGCCAGCTTGCCGACGTCGAGCAGGAACTGGGGCTGCGATGTGATGAAGGGCCGGCCCTCCTGCGGAATGGCCGCACACTTCGGATCCGCGCCGGGAACGCGCTCGCACGCCGTGAAATTGCCCTTGCCCTCGCCGAACATGCCCCATTGGATGAAGCCCGCGAAGACGAAGTCGGTCAGGTTCCACAGCGGAATGGTCATTTGCCATGCGCCGCCGATCTGAAGGTCGACCCCCTTCAAGGACCAGTCGTCACGGATGACCGTCGTCGCGGCCACGAAGTCGAAGCCCGGGATCTTCAGGTCCCATTGCAAGCCGTAATAATTGAGCATGCCGAACTTCGACACGTGCTCCATCTCGTAGCGAAGCGACACGTCACCGAGCGCACCCCAGTTCCACTTCTCGCCGCTGATCTTCTCGCCGATCCGCTTCGCCGAAAGCGTGAAGGCCTGCCCGCCGAAGAACCCTCCCTTTTCGTTCGGCAGCACGTTGGAGTCGGGCGGCGTGAACGGCCCAGTGATGTCGTAGTAGAGAAAGAACGTCCCGTACTGCCAGGGCTGGAACGTCTTCACGGTGTAGATCGTGCGCTCTTTCGCGCCGTTGAAGTCGTCGTTGTAGTTCCACCCGTGAAGGATCTCCAGCGAGGTATCGGCGGCGGCGGCCGACGCCCACGAGGTACAAAGCACGAACGCGGAGATAAAGAGTCTGCCCTTCATCGCATTGACACCCTGTCGTTGATGGGCCGTCACACGACGGACCCGGACGTGAGAAGAGGGACTTGCGCGCACGATGGGGGTCGCACGGCCAAGCCAAGGTTGAGCCTGAAAGGGAGGACCCTACCATCCCACGAGGATCGCCGGGGTCAGCAATTGTGAGCGGTGTCAACTATTCTGCGTTTCGGGCCCGTTTCTAAGACCATGGCGCGATTCGCACTTTCAGTACGAATGAAAATATCACCAAACACCGAAACTCAGGCCATTAGGGGACAAGCGTGCGTCAACGTGTAAAATCCCTGGAGGAATCCGTGGCTTTGGGTTGCGCTGGCAATGGTGGCTGATGCGACGGATCGGAGGAGCGCGAGCGGCGTGAGCAATCGACAACGTTTCGTCTTGGCGGGGGCCTTTACCGTTCTCTTCGCGAGCGCGTGGACGGCTTCCGCTCGGGCGGACGATGCCTCGAAGCAAGCGCGAGCCGAATACGACGCCGGCGCAGCTGCCTACGAAAAGAAGGAGTACACGACGGCGGCGCAGCACTTCGCGCGAGCCGACGAACGGGTGCCCAACTCGCGCGCCCTGCAGCTTGCGATGGCCGCTTCGCTTTCGAGCACCGATGGTGTGCTGGCCATGGAGCTCGTGGAACGCGCGGAGACACGCGCGGTCGATGGCGCGTTGGCGGAGTTGGCGCAAAGGCTGCGGAAGAAGTTCGTCGGTTCGGCAGGAAAGATCCGGGTGGTGTGCCCGGCCGATGTGCCTTGCACCGCCACGATCGACGACAACGCCGAGCGCACCGTCGAAGGAGGGCGCAGCGTTTGGGTCGCGCCCGGAAAGCACATCGCGCACCTTCGCGCGCGGAACGCTCGAAGCAGCGGCGCAAAGCCCGTCGATCGCGAAGTCGCGGTTGCCGCGGGTGCAACGGCCGACGTGACGGCATCGTCGTCGGAGCTGGCGCCGACAGCGTCCGCGGGTGTGGCCACGGCCGGTGCCGTGCAGACCGATCCGCGCGAAGTGCAGCCTCCGCCCGAGATCCGCCCCGAGCGCCGCGCCTCCGGCCTGGCTCCGGTGTACTTTTGGACCGCGCTGGGCGTCACCGGAGCGGCCGTGGCGACGGCCACCGTGTTCACCGTGATCACGAAGCAGCGCCACGATGACTTCGTGTCGAACCCGTCGCAACAAACGGCGGACGACGGATCCTCGGCGCAAACGCTGGCGCGCGTCGCGTGGGGCGTCACGGGCGCCTTCGCCGCGACGACCATCGTCCTCGCCGCGCTGACCGATTTTCATCCTGCCGAGAAGCGGGCCGCCGCCACGAAACCCCTCTCCGTTGCCGTGGGCCCCGGCTCGGTGCTCTTGGTCGGGCAATTCCAATGACCCCTCCAATGACCGCGACGCGCTACGAATCGCTGGCGCGGCTGGGCACCGGGGGAATGGCCACCGTTTACGTGGGGCGCGTCCAGGGCGACGTCAGCTTCTCGCATCTGGTCGCGCTCAAACGGGCACACGAGCACGTGCGCCTCGATCCGGAGCTGGTCGATGGCTTGAAGCGCGAAGCGCGTGTCGTGTCGCGCATTCACCACCCCAACGTGGTCGGGGTGATCGACGTGACGGAGGACGGTGGCGACGTCATCCTGGTGCTCGACTACATCGAGGGGTGCACGCTCTCGGATCTGATGCGCCGGATGGACACGTCGCAGTGCCCGCGCGAGATGCTGCGCATCCTGCTCGATACGGCCGCCGGTCTCGATGCCGCGCACCGCACCACCGACGAGTCGGGGCAGCCGCTCCACTTGGTCCACCGCGACGTGTCCCCGAGCAACGTGCTCATCGGCCGCGACGGCGTGGCGCGCATCGCCGACTTTGGCGTGGCGAAGACCTTGGAGCGCACCGCCGAAGAGACGGCGACGGGTGTGCTCAAAGGCAAGCTCGCGTACATGGCGCCCGAGTACATCGAGCGGCACTACGTGGACGCGCGCAGCGATCTGTTCTCGCTCGGGGTCATCGCCTGGGAGGTGATGACCGGCGAGCGGCTCTTCAAAGGCGCCACCGAGCTGGAGACCCTCAAGCGGGTCGCGGCGCAGAACATCCCGCCGCCCTCGGCGTACCACGCGCACCTGGCGATGCTCGACCCGGCGATCTTGCGCGCGGTCGCCCGGCAACCGGACTACCGCTTCCCCACCGCGGGCGACTTCGCGCGCGAACTCGAACTGCGTGCGCGCGCCTCCAACCTGGTGGGCTCGCACATCGAGGTGGCGAAGCTCGTCGAGAGCGCCTTCGGGGCGGAGCTCACCGAACGCCGGCGCCGCTTCGTCAGCGAGAACACCGCGCCCCCGCAGGGGGAGCCGGTACCGCCGGCCGCCATTTCGCATGCGCATCCTCCGCTCGACGCACCGAACTTCACGCAGTCGGCACCGGCCCAAAGCGTGACCCAGAGCGCCTTGCTCACGGCCCGCGCGCGCTTTGGCTCCGTCGTTCCGCTCTCCGTGCTCGCGGGCGTTCTGCTCGTCGCGACCGCGGTCTCCACCGGCGCATGGATCGCGCACCGGGTGAAGGGGAATGCGCGTCCCCCGGCCGCCGCCGTGCACACGGTGGCCACGGTGCCGCCTATTCCGGCAACGGCGCAGTCTGCTGCAGAGACGTATCCATCGACCGCTCAGGAGACAACGACCTTCGGCTCCACTTCCGACGAAGTGCCGAGCGCCCCGAGTGCGTCCGCGTCGGCGTCGGCCAAGCCCCCCGGCAAACCCGAGCCAAGAACACTGCCCCCACGGCGTCCGGGCAAAACCGAATCGGCGCCGCCTTCTCCACCTTCTCCTCCCACGCCACGCATCATCCCAGCAAAGCCGCCGCCCAATCCTTACGGACCGTGAGTCGCTCTTGACGACGTAGTCACCCGCGCGTGACAGTCGCGGCATGAAAAAGCTCGCCATCGTCGCCTTGGCCGCGCTTCTCGGTGGTTCGACGCTCATGTGCAGCGATCTCGAGCTCGTCTCGGACCTCCCTCCCGATGCGGGGCCCGATGGAGTCGCTCCCAGGCGGGATGCACGCACCGATGCGCCCCAGGCCGAGCAGTGGCCACCCTTCGCGAGCGATCCCACGACGCTGGTCGATACCTCGATTGGCAACAACGAAAATGGCACCACCTTCCCCGGCGCGACGACGCCGTTCGGCATGGTGCAATTGAGCCCCGACACGGGCACGAACCGATATGCCGCGTATCAATACAAGGATACGAAGATATGGGGTTTCAGCCACACACACCTCTCGGGTGTCGGCTGTCAGACGATGGGCAATTTCCGTTTCATGCCCACCAATAGTTTGCTCTCGTCCGATCCGACGCAGTACGCGACATCGTTCTCGCACGCGAACGAAACTCGTTCTCCGGGTTCGTACTCCGTCACCTTCGCTTCGGGCACGGAAGCCGCCGCGGGGATCCAGGTCTCGCTGACGGCCACGGAACGCACGGGGTGGCACCGTTACGTCTTCCCCGACACCGCCACGGGGATGAACGTCCTGATGGAGGTCGGCGAAAGCAATGGCAATGTCTACGACGCCGATGTCGCCGTCGTCGGAAACGACACCATCGAGGGATCGCTGATCGGCGGCAACTTCTGCGGCGAAACCGGCAAAGAGCGTTACCGCATCTTCTTCAGCGCGAAGTTCGATCGCACCGCGAAAGTGTTCGGCACGTGGGTGGGCAGCGCGTTCAACGTGAGCAGCCGCACGGCGAAGCGCAACGGCGGACGCATGGGCGCGTGGCTATCGTTCGACCCGGCGGCGGGAAGAACCGTAGGCGCTGTGGTCGGGGTTTCCTACGTCTCCGTTGAGGGCGCGCGCAACAATCGGCTCAAAGAGAGCCAGGGGCAGTCGTTCGATACGGTGCGCGATCGCGCGCACGGCATCTGGCAGAGCGAATTGCTGCGCATGCCGGTGGCCGGTGGCTCGCAGGCCGACCAGCGCACCTTTTACAGCGCGCTTTACCGCTCGCTGCTCCACCCATCCATCGCCTCCGACGTGGATGGGCAATACCGCGACTTCAAGAACGCCGTCCACACCAGCGACAAGCCCTATTATCAAATGCTTTCGCTCTGGGATACATACCGGTCCCAGAACCAATTGGTGGCCTTGCTCCACCCGCAGCGCGCGGCGGACATGGCCCGCTCGGTGCTGCGCATTTACAACGACTCGGGATGGATGCCGCGGTGGGCGCTGGGCAATGGCGAGACCAACGTGATGAGCGGAGATCCCATCACGCCGTGGGTGGTGACCATTTACCGCCGCGGCCTCCTCGATAAGGATACGGCGAAGAAGCTCTTCGATGCGCTCTGGCGCAACGTCAACGAGGTGCCGGGAGATACTTCGATATTCCGCGGGCGCGATGGGAATCCCACGTACAAGACGCGCGGGCACGTCGATTACAACGAGACCTCGGGCTACACCTACGGGGATCGCCGCCAGGCTGGCTCGGCCACGCTGGAGTACGCGTTCGCGGATTGCTCGCTCGCGGTGATGGCGCGCGGCTTGGGCGAAACCGAGAAAGCCAAACAACTCGATGCGCGGTGCCGCAACTTCGAAAAGCTTTGGGACGCGAATGCTCAGTCGAAGGGGTATGCGGGCTTTCCGCGCGCGCGGAAGATCGACGGCACCAACGCCGAGGCCGACCCGTACGATCCCATGAAGGGCCACGGCTTCCACGAGGGCACGGGGTGGCAATACCAGTGGCTCGTGCAGCAAGATGCGCCCGCGCTCTTCGCGAAGATGGGCGGTGAGACCGAGGCGGAGAAGCGCTTGGATACCTTCTTCGATATGCCCACCGTGCTGGCCGATCCGGCCAAGGCCGCCAAAGAGAAGTGGGTGCGCGGGGCGTATACCTATTACAACGCGTTCGCGTTCAATCCGAACAACGAGTCGGATCTGCACGCGCCCTGGATGTACGCCTGGACGGGCTCGCCCTGGAAGACCTCGGCCGTGCTCCGCGCGGCGCGCACGCTCTTCGTCGACCGTGAGGATGGCATGCCGGGCAATGACGATCTCGGCACCATCTCGTCGTGGCTGCTGTTCGGCATGACGGGCATCTTCGAGGCCGCGCCCGGCTCCGGCGCCTACGTGCTGACCGCGCCCATGTTCGAGGTGGTGGAAATTCGCCCCGAAAACGGCCGCACCGTGCGCATCGAGGCGCGGGGGGCCGATGCTTCGAAGCTTCAATACGTTGCGAGCGTTCGCGTAGGAAATCCCGAGCGCAACTGGATTCAAAGCTGGATATCGCACGAGAACCTGCTGGGCGCCGAGACCATTCGTGTATGGCTCACCGACGATCCCCATTCCACGGTTTGGGCCACGACCGCCGAGGCCCGGCCGCCGCGCCTGGCCGAGATCACCGGGCCATCGCCCTGAGATCGGCGGAGGGTTTCGTCACCGTCCTGCTTGACACACCGCACCAAGCCAGTCATTGTTACTGCGATATGCGAATCCCGCGCCCCACCCGTCTGATTATTATTATCGGAGGCAAGGTGCGGGCATAGACTCCCAGGAGTCCTGATACGAGCCCCGCACCTCCCAAGGGTCGCGGGGCTTTTTCGTTCCCGCGGCAGAAGGAGGTTCGAGGCGTTCCCGGAGGCCGTGAATGACTCGAATGACCCCACCTCGTGAATTGATGGAATCGATCCTCACCGCGCCGGTCTACGACGTCGCGATTGAGAGCCCGCTCGATCTCGCGCCGAATCTTTCACGTCGCCTTGGACACCAGGTGCTCCTCAAGCGCGAAGACCTGCAGCCGGTCTTCTCCTTCAAGCTGCGCGGTGCCTACGCCAAGATGGCGCGGCTATCCCGCGAAGAGCTCGACCGCGGCGTGGTGGCGGCGTCGGCCGGAAACCACGCCCAGGGTGTGGCCCTGGCCGCGCAGCGCTTGTCGTGCCGCGCGAGCATCGTGATGCCCGCGACCACGCCGGAAATCAAGGTGCGCGCGGTGGCCGATCGCGGGGCCAAGGTCGAGCTTTTCGGCGACTCCTACGGCGAGGCCTACGAGCGGGCAAACCAGCTCTCCCGCGAGCAGGGGCTGACCTTCGTGCACGCGTACGACGATCTGGACGTCATTGCCGGCCAGGGCACCATCGGGATGGAGCTTCTGCGGCAGCGCCCGCGCGATCTCCACGCCGTGTTCGTGCCGGTCGGCGGAGGCGGACTCATTGCCGGCATCGCGGCGTACATCAAGTGGCTCAAGCCCGACGTCAAGGTCATCGGGGTCGAGCCGGTGGACGCCGATGCGATGTGGCGCTCGCTGCAACTCGGCAAGCGCGTGGTCCTGGAGGAGGTGGGCTTGTTCGCCGACGGCGTGGCCGTGCGGCAGGTCGGCGAGAAGACGTTCGATCTCTGCCGGAACTACGTCGACGAGGTGCTGCGCGTCGATGGCGATGCGATTTGCGCGGCCATCCAGGACGTCTTCGAGGACACGCGGTCCATTCTGGAGCCCGCGGGCGCCCTGGCCGTGGCCGGGCTGAAAGCCTGGGCCGATCGCGAGGGCGACTACGGTCGCAGCCTGGTGGCCGTGACCTCCGGTGCGAATATGAACTTCGACCGGCTGCGCCACGTCGCCGAGCGCGCGGCCTTGGGCGAAAAGCGTGAGGCGCTGCTGGCGGTGACCATCCCCGAGCGGCCGGGCAGCTTCCGGGAATTCTGCGCGCTCATCGGCCGCCGCTCGGTGACGGAGTTCAATTACCGCTATGCCGACGCGAAGCGCGCGCACGTCTTCGTGGGCCTGGAGGTGCGCAGCGCCAGCGAGGTCGATCTTCTGCTGGCCACGCTGGAAGACGCGGGCCTGCCCGCGCTCGACTTGAGCGGAAACGAGCTGGCGAAGCTTCACTTGCGGCACCTCGTCGGCGGCCACGCGCCGGCGAACCACGAGAAGCTTTACCGCTTCGAGTTCCCGGAGCGTCCGGGGGCGCTGCTCAACTTCCTCGAACGGCTGCGCAGCGATTGGAACATCAGCCTGTTCCACTACCGCAACCACGGCGCGGACTATGGTCGTGCGCTGGTCGGCTTTCAGGTGCCGCCGGACACAGAAGCGCAATTGAACACCTTGCTCGACGCCATCGGCTACCGGCGATGGCACGAGACGGACAATCCCGTTTATCGCCTCTTTTTGGGCCCGTCGACGTAAGCCTCGAGAAAGGCGCGCCCGCGCGGTGAGATGCGGTAACCCGTTCCGAGGCTCTCGGTCAGGCCGAGCTCTTTGAGCTTGCGCACGTCCAGCTTGAACGAGGGCGTATCGCGCTCGATGGCCGCCGCCAACTCGACCGCGCGCGTGCCCTCGGGGTGCTCGTGGATGACGCGAAGGACGCGCTCCGTCCACGGGCCGTGCCGGCTCGTCGCATCGAGGCGCTCGAGCCGGCGTTGGAGCTCCGCGCGCTCCTCCGGCTCGAGCGACGCCCGCTCGCGCAGGGCAATGCGCGGATCGGCGCCGTCGAGTCGCAGGGCAATCGCGTAAAGTGTCCCCTCCCCGTACGCGCGCAACTCCGCGAGAAGCTCGTCGCGCGAGGCGTACCCCGCCGCACGGGCGTCCGCGTCGGTGAGCGACTTCGATGCCACTTCGTCGATGGCCTCGACGGCGAGCACACCGATGGGCGTGCGCAAATGGCTCCCCGCCTTCACGCGCGGCTTGTCCCATCGGCGGTAGGCCCGGGTGATCGTGCCGTCGGCGAAGCCCTGCAGGAAGCGGTCTTTGAAGAGCATGCCCTCGTCTCAGGCAACAGGAGGAGCCGGCTTCAAGCGCCGGTTCCGGGATCGCACCACGAGGAAGAGGCCGACGCTGAACGCTACGACGGCGCCGAACGCCTCCGCGGCGTACAGGGCCGCATCCGACTCGGGGACGTGCGACGGAGCGGCTCCAGGCGGCGCGCGCAAGGTGGCCATCGCGCGCTGCGCGAGCACGTTGACCGTGTTCACGTCCTCGGGCGATGCGAAGAAGCCAATGGAGTAGTTTCCCCTGCCCGTCGCCGCGAAGTATTGAAGCTGGTAGCTCATGATCCGACGCGGATCGTCCGCCGCCAGGCGCGGCGTCAGTTCGTAGCGGATGACTTGCACGCCGTTGATGCGCATCTCGGTCGGGTCGACATCGTCCTCGGGCGGAAACGCCTTCTCGCCGTAGGTGATCCGCCGCGCATCACGCCCGGAGCGCGCCAGGGCGCGTGCCGCTTCCTTGCTGAACTCCTCGTGCGTCTTGCCGTTGTGCATCACGAGCACGACGTAAAAGCTCTTGCCCGAGCGCACGACCATCGCGGTGATGGGCCGCATCTCGCCCGAGCCGCCCTCGAGGGTGCTCACCCGCGCATTCACCGACTCGACGTCGACCCCCGCGCAAGCTTTGGGATCTTGCTGCTCCTTGGGAAAGGAGACGCAGACCGTGGCGTCGTCCGGCGCGAGGTCGAAACCGAAGTCCTTGTCGGCGACGTTCACCGCCCCCGCGCGCGACGACCATGCAAGCCCGAACAGAAACGCGATGCACCCGATGAACTTGACCCACGCCATCGAGCCTAGGATAGCGCGATTAGGCCGCCGGGGGTGGCGGCGGTGGTGCATTGTATCCGTAGTACGTTTTGGGCGGCTGCGAGGGGCGCATCAACGTGCGAACCAGGAAATACAAGCCCACGATGAGCGCAAGCAGCACGCCGCCCAGCATCGCGGCACCGATGATCATGTGGACGATCGCGCTGGGCGGCCGCGCCCCCGGCGTGGCACGCAGCGAGGAGAGCGAGCGCTCGACCAGGGCCCTCGACGGGGGCATCTGTTCGGGCGACGAGGCAAACGTCATGGTGTAGCGGCCGTGGGCCGTGGCCGCCGTCCATTGAATCAATGCGCTCGTCGCATGCTGCTCGTCCTCCGGCGGGACCGTGGCCACGATTTCGTATCCCACCATCTGCACGCCATTTCGGCGCATCTCCGTCGGCGTGATGTCCCCCACCCCGCGCATCGCCTTCTCGCCGAGCTGATTCCGCAGGCCCTGCACTCCCCCCTGGGCAAAGGCCCTGGCCGTGGCCTTGTCGAACTCCGTGCGCACGTTGGCCTCGCGCAGGATGACCACGAATTCGAACCGCTCGTCGCCGCGCACCAGCACGGAGGCGACGATGCCAATGTCCCCTTGAATGGCCTTGCGGAGGCGCTGATTGAAGTCCTCGATGTCCACCCCGTCGCACGACTCCGGCTCGTGGAGCGACTCCGGCAGGGTCACGCAGGTCTCTTCGCCCTCGTCCGGCACGATGTCGACGTGAAAGTCGCCATCCACGATCTGCACGGCCGACGCAGGTCGTGCATGAAGGAGCGCGGCGAAGAGGATGCCCAATCCGACAAGGAGCTTTGCTCTCATGGCCTCCCCTCCGGCTCGTATTGCGGATTTGCCTTCGACTTGCCCAAGAGGGCGCGCACGAGAATGAATGCCAATACGCCGAATATGGCGAGTGCCCCCACTGCGCGGCCTACCCGGTATGCGAGGGTTGGGGTCTTCGGCGCCGGCGGCCCGGCCGGCTTTGCGCGCAAGGTCGCCAAAGAACGACTCGCCAATGCCGACACGGCGGCGGCATTTTCAGGGGCACCCGCGAAGATGATCCCATAGACGGCTTGGTCCGTAGGGACGGCGAACACCAACGTATAGCTCCACGCGCGTCGCGGATCATCGGCGGCGATCGCCGGTGTGGCGTCGAAGCTCGTGACCTGCACGCCTTGGATTCGCACTTGCGTGGGCTCGAGCTGGGCATCAGGTGTTAGTGCGGCGACTTTCCAATCGGCGCGCATGTTCTCGCGCACGATACGGGCGAACTCTCGCGCCGACTCCTGGTCGAACTCCGTCCGTAGGTTCTTGTACTCCACCATGAGCACGTGGTGCCTGGCGTCGCCCTCACGCACGTGCATCACGGCGACGGGCAGCACCGATCCTTGCCACGTCGCGAATTTTCTCCGCTCGGCCGCGACATTGACGTCCGCACAATTCTCCGCGTCGTACCGCGACGCCGGCTTGACGACGCACACGCCGTTGCTGCCCGGATCGATATCGATCGACAGGCTGCCGTTGACGATTTTTTCTGCGCGCACAAACGAAGACCAGGTCCCTAACGCCATGAGCGCGAGACCTGGCCCAATCCACTTCGATATCCTGGCGCACCCCATGAAGAACCCCTCCGAAGAGAGCCAGGATATGTTTTGCGCGTACTATTTACGAATCGCGCCGAGCACGCGTTGACCGAAAGCGCTGGTGGAGAGAGATTCCCCACCTGCACCGGCCATGTCGGCAGTGCGTGCGCCCGAGTTGATCACGTCGTCCACCGCGCGTTCCACCGCTTCGGCTTCCGCGGTGAGGCCCAAGGAGTGACGCAGCAGCATGGCCGCGCTCAGAATGGTCCCGGTGGGGTTCGCGATGTCTTTGCCCGCGATGTCCGGCGCGGAGCCGTGGATCGGCTCGTAGACGCCATTGGTGCCATCGCCCAGCGAGGCGCTGGGCAAAAGCCCGAGCGAGCCGGCCAGCACGGACGCTTCGTCGGTGAGGATGTCGCCGAACATGTTCTCGGTCACGATGACGTCGAACGAGCGCGCCGCCGTGATGAGGCGCATCGCGCAGGAGTCGACCAGCTGATGCTCGAGGGCGACGTCGGGGAATTCCTTGTGCACCTCGGTCGCCGTCTCACGCCACAAGCGCGAGGTCTCGATGACGTTGGCCTTGTCGACCGACGTCACGCGCTTGCGCCGCGGTCCCGCGAGGCGGAAGGCCAGGCGAACCACGCGTCGGACTTCTTCGTCCGTGTACTCGAGCGTGTCGACCGCGCGGACTTTGCCCTCGAGCTGCTCGCGGAAACGCGGCTCGCCGAAGTACAGGCCGCCCGTGAGCTCACGCACGAAGAGGATGTCCACGCCCTCGACCTTGTCGGCCTTGAGCGGCGAGGCCGCGGCGAGCTTCGGATGCACGCGCACCGGCCGCAAGTTCGCGTAGAGCCCGAGGCCGCGGCGCAAGCCGAGAAGCCCCTGCTCCGGGCGCACCTTGCGCTTCGGATCGTCCCACTTGGGGCCGCCCACGGCGCCGAGCAGCACCGCGTCCGCCGCCTTGCACGCGTCCAAGGTCGACTTGGGCAGCGGATCGTCGTGCGAATCGATGGCGGCCCCGCCGATGGCGTGCTCGGAGAACTCGAACGTGTGCCCGAACGTACGACCCACCTGCTCGAGCACGGCGCGTGCTTCGCGAACCACTTCCGGCCCGACGCCATCGCCGGGCAAAAGAACGATTTTCTTGGTCACGCCATCACTCCTTCAAAAGGACTTCTCTGCTTCATAGGCCGCAATGCGATCCGAAAGCGAGAGGATATATCCCAGTTCGTCCAAACCGTTTTCGAGGCAGTGCTTCGAGAACGGCTCGATGACGAATGGAAACGTCGAGCCATCCGGAAGGGAGATGCGCAGGTTCGGGAGATCGACGGTGATGCGAAGCTTGGGATCCGCCGCACTGGCCGCCACGACCTTCGCATGAGCATCGTCGCCCAGCGCCACCGGCACGAGGCCATTCTTCAGCGAGTTCTGACGGAAGATGTCCGCGAAGGAACGCGCAATGACCGCGCGGATGCCCCAATCGGTGAGCGCCCACGGAGCGTGCTCGCGCGACGAGCCACAGCCGAAGTTGTTGCCCGCGAGCAGAATCTCGGAGCCCTGCACTTCGGGGCGATTCAAGACGAAGTCGGGGCGGGTGCGCCAGTCGGCGAACAGGCTCGCCCCAAGGCCCTTCTTGTCCGTCACCTTGAGGAAGCGCGCGGGGATGATCTGGTCGGTGTCGACGTCGTCCGCCAAGAGCGGGACGACGGTGGAGGTCACCACGTCGAACGCCCTCATGATGCACCTCCGAGAAGCGTGCGCACATCCGTGATGCACCCCGTGACCGCGGCCGCGGCCGCGGTGAGCGGTGACGCGAGGAAGGTGCGCGATCCCGGTCCTTGACGGCCCTCGAAGTTGCGGTTGCTGGTGCTCACGGCATATTCGCCGCGTTCGAGTTGGTCGCCGTTCATGGCGATGCACATCGAGCAGCCCGCCTCCCGCCACTCGGCGCCCGCCTCGCGGAAGACGCGATCGAGCCCCTCGGCCTCGGCCTCGCGCTTGATGGCCTTCGAGCCCGGGACGATGAGCGCGCGCACGCCTTTGGCCACGTGCCGCCCGCGAAGCACCGACGCGGCCGCGCGAAGATCGCCCAGACGCGAGTTGGTGCACGAGCCTACGAACACCGTGTTGATCTTCTTGCCCAGGAGCGGCGCCCCCGGCGCGATATCCATGTAGCGAAGCGCCTTCTCCAGCGCCGCGCGGGCCGTCGCATCCGGCGCGTCGTCCGGCGAAGGAACATTGCCCGTGATGGGCATGCCCATGCCGGGGTTCGTTCCGTACGTGATCATCGGCTCGAGCGACGACGCATCGATGTCCACGTGCCGATCGAACGTCGCGCCCTCGTCCGTGCGCAGCTCACGCCAGCGCGTGAGCGCCACGTCCCACGCAGCCCCCTTGGGCGCGTGCTCGCGGCCCGAGAGGTACGCGAACGTCACGTCGTCCGGCGCGACCATGCCGGCGCGGGCTCCCGCCTCGATGGACATGTTGCAGACGGTCATCCGCCCCTCCATGTCGAGCGCGCGAATGGCCTCGCCGGTGTACTCGATGACGTGACCGGTGGCACCGCCCACGCCAATCTTCGCGCACATCGCCAAAATGATGTCCTTGGCCGACGTCCCATCCCGCAGCTTGCCGGAGACGCGCACCTCGAGCGTCTTCGGTTTTCGCTGCAGAAGGCACTGCGTGGCGAGCACGTGCTCGACTTCGCTGGTGCCGATGCCGAAGGCGAGCGCGCCAAAGGCACCGTGCGTCGACGTGTGGCTATCGCCGCAAACGATGGTGCGGCCCGGCTGCGTGTGCCCCAGCTCCGGGCCGATCACGTGCACGATGCCCTGCTTGTCCGAATCGAGTCCGTGCAGCGCAATGCCAAACTCGGCGCAATTTTCTTCCAGCGTCCTCAATTGCGCCTGCGCCTGCGCGTCCACGATCGCGAGCGACCGTGGAAGCGTGGGCGTCGAGTGGTCCATCGTCGCCACCGTGCGATCCGGCCTGCGCACGCGGATCCCCCGCGCGCGAAGCCCCGAGAAGGCTTGCGGCGAGGTCACCTCGTGGATCAGATGCAGGTCGATGTACACGAGCGCCGGGCGGCCTTCTTCTTCGGCCACCACGTGCGCATTCCATATTTTCTCGAAGAGCGTTTGCGGCATCTTGCCTCTTACCTGGTCGGGATCAGGAGGCGCGCGAGGACGCGACTGCCGCCTGTACGGCCTCGGAATGTACCACCACGTCGCGCGAAGAAGGCGCATCCCACTCGCCACCCGTCGCCTGGACGAGCTTGTTCTGCGCGCGCAGGTAGGCCTTCACGCTGGCCACGATGATGTCCGTGTCGGCACCGGTACCGTGGAAAACGCGCTTCTCCGGCCCGGAATGCTGAGCCCGCACACCCTCGTGCTCATCGCGTTCGCGGATGCGCACCGCCACCTCACCGAGCGCATCGATGCCCTCGGTCACGGAGCGGATGGTGAACTCGAGGAGGTCGGCATTGGTCGACACGATGGCATCGACGGCCTTGTAGGCCGCGTCCACCGGGCCCGTGCCGACGGCCGCGTGCACACGCACCTTGCCGTCCGGGCAACGCAGACGCACCGTCGCGGTCGGCATGCCCATGGTGCCGCAACCGACGAGGAGCCCTTCGAGCTGGAAGGACTCGATGTCCGGTCCCACCTCGTCGTGGATGAGTGCCTCCAGGTCCGCGTCGTGCACTTGCTTGCGACGATCGGCGAGCGCCTTGAAGCGCGCGAACACGCGATCGAGCGCCGGCCCGTCGAACGAGTAACCCATCGCATTCAATCGCGCCGAGAGCGCCGCGCGGCCCGAGTGCTTGCCCAGAACGAGGTTCGTTTGGGTCACGCCCACCGATTCGGGGCGCATGATCTCGTACGTGGCCTCGTGCTTCAGCATGCCGTCTTGGTGAATGCCCGACTCGTGCGCGAACGCATTGGCGCCGACGACGGCCTTGTTCGGCTGGACGACGATGCCCGTGGCCGTGCTCACCATGCGGCTCACGCGGGTGAGCTGCGTCGTGTCGATGCCCGTCGTCAAATTGAACTTGGGCGCACGCGTGGCGAGGGTCATCACCACTTCTTCGAGCGACGTATTGCCCGCGCGCTCGCCGATGCCGTTGATGGTCACCTCCGCCTGCCGCGCACCGGCCCGGATGCCCGCCAGCGTATTCGCCGTCGCGAGGCCCAGGTCGTTGTGGCAATGCACCGACACGATCACACTGTCGATGTTCGGCACATTGGCGAAAATGCCCGAGATGATCCCGCCGAACTCGTCCGGCGTGGTGTATCCGACGGTGTCGGGAATGTTGAGCACCGTCGCCCCGGCGCGGATCGCCACGTCGAGTACCTGGTAAAGGAACTCCGGATCCGTGCGGCCTGCATCCTCGGGGCTAAACTCGATCTGATTGCAGAGCGACTT
The DNA here is from genome assembly GCA_037157805.1 of Sorangiineae bacterium MSr11367. Classification (NCBI taxonomy): domain Bacteria; kingdom Pseudomonadati; phylum Myxococcota; class Myxococcia; order Myxococcales; family Pendulisporaceae; genus Pendulispora; species Pendulispora rubella. The sequence goes on from CP089983.1 coordinate 6,261,799, forward strand.
CGCGTAGGCCACCTGCTCCGCGATCTTCGCGAGGACCTGTTCGCGCGACATCCGCAATTTGTGCTTCATGTGCAAATCGGACGTGGATAGGAACGTGTGCAGGCACGGGTGCTTCGCCCGCTTGATGCCTTCCCACGCGGCGTCGATGTCACCTTTGGTGGCGCGCGCCAGTCCGACGATCGAGGGCGGCTCGGAGGAAGGCCGGCCCTCGATCGGTTCTCTACCCACGTGCTCGGCGATTGCGCGTACGGCCGCAAGATCGTCGGGCGACGCTGCGGGAAAGCCCGCCTCGATCACATCCACGCCGAGGCGTGAAAGCGCTTTGGCGATCTCGAGCTTCTCGCTCGAAGTCATCGTCGCCCCAGGCGACTGTTCCCCATCTCGTAGCGTCGTATCGAAAATGCGTACGTAGTTGCCCATCGCTCGTTCCCTCCTCCGTCAGTCGCCAGGTTTAATCGTTACCGGATCCAAAAACGGCATCATGCTGCGCAATTCTGCCCCCACCACTTCGAGCTTCTGATCGCGTTCCTTCTGTCGCGTGCCCTCGAAGGACTTGCGACCGGTCGCGTTCTCCTCGATCCAATTCTTGGCGAAGGTGCCATCTTGAATCTCGGCAAGAATCTTCTTCATCGTGGCGCGCGTCTCCGGGTTGATGACCCGCGGCCCCGAGACGTAATCGCCGTACTCGGCGGTGTCGCTCACCGAGTAACGCATGTAATTGAGGCCGCCCCGGTACATCAGGTCGACGATCAACTTCAGCTCGTGCAAGCACTCGAAGTAGGCAATCTCCGGCTGGTAGCCCGCGTCGACCAAGGTCTGGAAGCCGGCTTTCACCAGTTCGCTTGCACCACCACACAACACCGCCTGCTCACCGAACAAGTCGGTCTCCGTCTCCTCGGCGAACGTCGTCTCCAGAACGCCCGCGCGGGTCGCTCCGAGTCCCGCGGCGTACGAGAGGGCCAGCTCTTTCGCCTTCCCGCTCGCATTCTGGTGCACGGCAATCAGCGCCGGCACGCCACCGTTCGCCTCGAAGGTCTCGCGCACCCGGTGGCCGGGGCCCTTGGGGGCCACCATGCTCACGTCGACGTCCGCGCGCGGCTCGATCGTCTTGAATCGAATGTTGAAGCCGTGGGCGAACATCAATGTCTTGCCCGCGGAGAGATTGCTGGCAATCGCCTCGTTGTAAATCTTCGCCTGCGACGTATCGGGGATGAGAACCATGATGACGTCGGCCCACGCGGAGGCCTCTGCGACGGGCGAGACCTCGAGACCGGAAGCCTTCGCCTTGGCGATGCTCTTGCTCGAGGAGTGCAGACCCACCCGCACATCGACGCCGCTGTCTTTCAGGTTCAGCGCGTGCGCGTGTCCCTGCGACCCGTAGCCGATGATGGCGACCTTCTTCTTGCGGATGATCCCGAGGTCTGCATCTTTATCGTAATAGATCTTAGCCATTTGTCTCTCCACTTTCGAAATCTTTTCTAGCCGTTCATCAACGCCGATTGTTCTTTTTTCAGCGTTATTTTCGACGATTGGCTAGTGCCGAATATCCATCAGGCTGCATCACGCGGGAGTTCGTGTACGCCCGACGGATCCACGTCCGAATCCTCGAGTGCGTCTGCGCCGCGCATCATGGCGACTGCACCCGTTCTTACCATTTCGAGAATCCCAAAGGGGCGAAGCACTTCCACGAGACCGTCGATCTTGTCGCCCGTTCCCGTGATCTCACAGATCAAAGCGGACACACCCACGTCGATGACACGGGCGCGAAACACTTCGCAAACCTGCATGATGTGCGGGCGCGTCTCTTTGCCGGCGTGCACTTTGATCATCGCGAGCTCGCGACTGACCGTTGCCGTGTGCGTGGTGTCTTCGACGCGGAGAACGTTGACGAGCTTGTAAAGATTCGCCTCGATGCGGCGGGCAGCGTCGTCGTCGGCCTCCATGACGATCGTCATGCGCGAAACGTGTTCTTTTTGCGTACGCCCTACCGTCAGCGACTCGATGTTGTAACCACGGCGTCGAAAGAGCGACGTCACGCGGTTCAAGACACCCGGTAGGTCTTCCACATATGCAATGAAGGTTCGCAAACTTGGTTTAGCCATGACTCGTCCCGTCCTCTCCCAAAGACTCTCCCCACTCCTCAAACTCGTGATGCTCATTCGTCATCCGCCGTCTCTACGATCGGGCTCGGCCGGCGGATCATGTCGTGCAAATCCGCGCCTGCCGCGACCATCGGGTAGACACTGTCTTCCTGCTCGACCCTAAAATCGATGAGAACGGTTCCGGGGGTCGACCGCGCCCGCGCCACCGTTTCCTCGACCTCCTCCCGCTTGGTCACCCGCAATCCCGTATGGCCGTGAGCTTCCGCAAGTTTCACGAAATCGGGGCTGCGCAAGGGCGTCGCGGAATATCGACCATCATAGAAAAATTCTTGCCATTGCCGCACCATCCCCAAATACCCATTGTTGATGATAGCAATGTTGATCTTGATTCCTTCCTGCGCGGCGGTCGATAGCTCGCAGGCGGTCATCTGAAACCCGCCGTCTCCGGCGATGACCCAGATTTCCTCTTCCTTCTTCGCGAACCGGGCGCCGATGGCCGCGGGCAGTGCGAAACCCATGGTCCCCAATCCGCCGGACGTAATGAGTTTCCGCGGGTGGTCGTGCTTGTAATATTGCGCTTCCCACATTTGGTGCTGGCCGACATCGGTCACCACGATGGCCTTGCCCTCGGTGATGCGCCAGAGATCGTGCATCACGTGCGCGGCGAACAAGCGACCGTCGTGCGGCATTTTTTGAATGTCGCGCACCGCCGAATCGCCTTTCATCGAGTTAATGCTGTCCATCCACGGCTTGCAATTGCGCGGTGCGAGCTTCGGAAGCAGCGCGCGCAAGGTGTCTTTCACATCGCCAACGAGGCGCAGATCGACGCGGACGTTTTTGTTTATCTCCGCCGGATCCAGCTCGAAATGAATCTTCTTGGCGTGGACGGCATAGTTTTTCAAATTACCGGTTACGCGATCGTCGAATCGCATTCCCAGCGCCAACAGCAGGTCGGCCTCCTGAATGGCTTGATTGACCCACGCTTCGCCGTGCATGCCCATCATGCCCAAGCTGGCCGGATGGGTGGCAGGAAAGCCGCCAAGCCCCAACAAGGTGGTCGCGACGGGGATCCCGGTTTTCTCTACGAACTCGAGCAGCAGACGGGTCGCCTCGGCGCGCACGATGCCGTGTCCCGCGAAGATGATCGGCCGCTTCGCCGAGGCAATCATCTCGGCGGCGCGCTCGAGATCTTCCACGCTCGTTCGGTGGTCGGGGCGATAGCCCGGTAGCCGCACGGGCTCGTCGCTCCAAACGGGGACGGTGGTGGCCTGTTGTGCGTCTTTGGTGATATCGACCAAAACCGGACCGGGACGGCCCGATCGCGCGATGTAGAAAGCCTCGCGAATGGTCGATGCAATCTTGTTTACGTCGCTGACGACGTAATTATGTTTCGTAATTGGAAGCGTCACGCCAGTGATATCCGTCTCCTGGAAGGCGTCGCTCCCAATGAGTTTCGAATTCACCTGCCCGGTGATGCACACCATGGGCACCGAATCGAGCATGGCGGTGGCGATGCCGGTCACCAAGTTGGTGGCACCCGGTCCCGAGGTGGCGATGCAAACGCCCACTTCTCCCGATGCGCGCGCGTATCCGTCGGCCATGTGAGCTGCGCCCTGTTCGTGGCGCACCAACACGTGATGGATGGGATACTGAAGGATGGAGTCGTACGCCGGCATGATGGCGCCGCCGGGGTAGCCGAATACGACTTTGACCTCTTCGCGGATCAAGGCTTCCCAAATGATTTGTGCACCGGTGCGCCGAGCATCGGCGCCCACACGACCGTCAGCGCTCATGCCACTCCTCGCATTTGTGTCCAATATCGCACTGCAACGTCCGTCGCCGACGCCGGGGCGGCGGTGATGGCGCGGCCTGATTCCGCCGTGGGCTGCCGCGTCGCCACGCAGGCGCGCAGACGCTCGTAGAACGACAGCTTCGCCTCGTCGGGCTCGTGCGCTCCGCCGCGCACCAAGATCTGATCGAGCTCCGCCACGAACGCGTCGTGACCGCCGGCGCGTGCTTCGCGCGCGGCCAGGTCGGCCTCCACTTCGTCGGACACCGTGGTGGTGCCCAAGCTGACCTTCGCCTCGGGGAAGGCCGCGCGCGCATAGGCGATCGCACGCTCCAGCGCGCGGCCGGTGGCATCGCGGTAGACGGCGACCCGACAGCCGGGACGCTCGCTCGTGCCGGAGGCTGCGGTGGTGACCAACACGACATCGACGTCGGACTTCGGTTCCAGCATGCCGAGGTACAGAGCGTGTCCGCGCTCGACCACCAGCAGGGAGCCCGGTGTGATGTGCGGCGCAACGCTGCGCCAATAGACCGCCGGTTGTTCCTCGTCGGGAACGAGCAAGACGACCACTTCTGCCGAAGCCACGGCTTCGTCGGCAGGTGCGGGGGCGAACTTGTCGGCGTTGGCACGTACCCAGCTCAATCCGCCGGGTCGCATGCTCACCGAGACGTCGCAGCCCGCGTGGCGGAGACGAACAGCTCGATCGCGCGCTTCCGTTCCGTAGCCTAGAACGGCAATGCGCGTGGCTCCTGGGTTGGTTTGCTTTTGCTGCTGATCCGCTCCGCTCTTCTTGCCATCTGGATCGGTCATGATGCCCCTGCTCCTTTTCCCTTTTGGACTTCTTTGTCTTGCGGCGGACGGGTCACGGCCCCTTCCGACGCAGACGAAACCAGTGCTGCGTATTTGGCGATGACACCCCGCGGGTAGCGGGATGCTCGCCTCGGCAATCCGTCTTTCGCGCGTGCGGCGAGATCGGCATCGACGTCGATCCTTCGCATGGCCACGTTCAAGGTGACCTTGTCGCCGCTGCGCACGAACGCGATGGGGCCGCCCAGTGCAGCCTCCGGTGAGACGTGGCCGGCCATCAATCCGTACGTGGCGCCGCTGAACCGGCCGTCGGTGATGAGCGCCACCGAGTCGGAGAGCCCCTGCCCCACGATGGCTGCGGTGACCGCGAGCATCTCACGCATGCCGGGACCGCCGCGCGGACCTTCGTAACGTATGATGACGACATCGCCCGCGCGGATTTGCCCGGCCTGCACGGCGGCGAACGCTTCTTCTTCGCTGTCGAACACGCGCGCCTCGCCGGAGTGTTCGTTGCGGTCGTGGCCCGCCAACTTCACCACGCAGCCCTCGGGGGCGAGATCACCGCGCAGGATGGCGAAACCGCCGCGCTTCTTCACCGGCTCGTCGACGGTGCGGATCACCTTGGGATCGTCTCCGTCGGCCTCGAGGTCCTCGCGGTAGAGATCCGCTTCTTCCCGCAGGGTGCGCCCGGTGCACGTGGGGCCATCTTTAATGAGGCCCGCGTCGAGCATCCGCTTGGTCAGGAGGCGCACGCCGCCGTGCCGGTACATATCGACGGCGGTGTAGCGGCCGCCGGGCTTCAAGTCGGTCAGCACCGGCGTGCGGGCGGAGATGGGATCGAAATCGTCGATGGCGAGAGCAATTCCGGCCTCGGCGGCGATGGCCAGGAGATGGAGCACGCCGTTGGTGGATCCGGCCGTGGCGGCGACGGATGCAATGGCGTTCTCGAAGGCCTGGCGCGTGAGCAGGTGGCTCGGACGCCGATCCTTGGCGATGAGATCCATCACGAGGGCGCCGCATTCGCGGGCGACCACGTCTTTGTGCGGATCGGTCGCGGGCACTTCGTTCACGCCCATGGGCGAGAGGCCCAGCATGGTGATGGCGACCGACATGGTGTTCGCGGTGAATTGGCCGCCACAGGCACCCGCGCCCGGACAGGCATTGTCCTCGAGCACCTTGAGTTGTGCGCTGGTCATGCGGCCGGCGGCGTGTGCGCCCACGGCTTCGAACACGTCTTGAATGGTGACGTCGCGCCCTTCGAAGCGCCCCGGTGCAATGGGACCGCCATAAAGCATGAGCGACGGAACATCCAGCCGCGCCAACGCCATGACCGTGGCGGGAATGGTTTTGTCGCATCCGGAGAGCGCGACGACGCCGTCCAGCATGTGCGACATCACGAAGAGCTCGATCGAGTCGGCGACCACCTCGCGCGAGATGAGGGAACCGCGCATTCCCTCCGTTCCCATGGTGATGCCGTCGGAAACTGCAATCGTATTAAACTCGACGGGGGTGCCGCCTGCAGCGCGCACCCCCTCTTTCACCATCTCCGCAAGGCGGCGCAGGTGAACGTTGCAAGGCGTGACTTCAGTCCACGTGTTGGCGATGCCAACCAGCGGTTTTTCCAGATCTTGGTCGGTATACCCGGCCCCCTTCAGCATGGCGCGCGCGGGTGCCCTGGCACTCCCCTTTTTCAATGTATCGCTGCGCATGCTCCGAATCTCCGACGACGACCAAACCAAAAAAAAACCCCGCAACCTTCTCTGGGTGCGGGGCCGAATCAGGATTTTTTCTCCTTATATCGGCGGCCCGCACCCGATGGTAATGAGCCGAAGGGCACCAAGAAGGAGTCCAAGAAGAATGAGGCCCGAAATGAAGAGCTCCGATACGAGGATCCAGGCCACCACGGCAAACGGAGCGAGCAGCGACGGGGCGCTTACGTGATGGCTGGCCGCGCTTGCAACTACGGTCGACTCCGCGGCGGGCGCGTCACTCTTGACAGAGCGCGTCTCCAGACCGGCTGCGGGGACGATTGCAAACGTCACAGTCTCAATTGTTACCTCCGTTAGCGCTTCGCGTCAAACGGAGTTGGAAACAAAAGCGAAAAAAGAATTGGTGAAAGGGACATCGACTAAAGCGCAATTGGCGAACCCACAGGCGCCAACGACCCACCTACACGGGCCAACCGGTCGTAACTCCGGCGAAAACCGCCTCGCTCCTCTTATAAGGAGAGGCGGCTCAGGCACTTCACGGCCCCGGTAAAATCTTGCCGCAGCGGAGATGAACCTGCTTAAGTCGCCGCCATGAAACGACGACACATCCTGGGGGCTCTGTTTGGCTCGGTCCTTTCGCTCACGATGTTCACCAAGAGCGCTCACGCCGTCGAACCCTGGCTCGATCGTCCCTTAACGCTTCCATCCCTTCACGCCTCGGCGGACGTTGGCCTCGGCTTCGGGCAGTACCCAACCGTCTCGAACAACGAGGTCTCGCATACTTGGGGCTCCGGCGCGAACATCGAGGCCGCGGTTGGCGTTCCGATTTTGGGTGAGGTGGGCGTGCGCACCGCCCTCCGCTTCGGGGATGACGGCAAGTTCTCGCAAGGCGATCGCTTTGGCCGTCTCTTCGACAAGCAGACGTTCGACGCGCGCGCCACGGGGCGCGACACCTTCGCCAATCCGGAGATTTTCCTCCGTGGCACCTTGGTCGACGTCAACATCGTGGCCGTCGGTTTGGAGACGCGTTTCAGCCTACCTGCGGCGGACGACTCCAAATTCGGTTGGGCGCCCGGCGTGCCCGTGCGCATCCGCATTCCGAGCCTCGCGCGCATCGACACAGGCATCTACGTTCCGTTCGTCTTCGACGACGACACGCGCTACTCCGTCGACATCCCCGCGCACGTCTGGTTTCAATCGGACCAGCTGTTCTTCGGTCCGCTGGTGGGCTTCCGCTTCAACCATTTCCCCACCGGCCCGGATACGAGCGAAAACGAGGCCACGATCCGCCTCGGCGGTGGCGTGGGCTACACGGTATTGAGCTTCATCGACTTGAAGGCCCAGGTCTATTTCGACCGCGTGAACAAGATCCGCGAAGGGGACAACCTGGGCAACCAGCTTGGTTTCGGCCTCGGCGCCGGTATCAACATTCCCTGACGAAGACGCGCGTGAAGGTGCGGGGGGCGCGCTTCTTTCGCAGGCAGCGCGTCGCCGCATCCATGTAACAAACGCTGAAGGCTCGCCGGGGCCGGCCCGTGGTGTTGCGCCCCGAGCGATGCCAAAGCTGATTGTGCAGAAGAATCACCTCGCCGGCGGCGGCCGGCAAAGGAACCGCGGAGTCGTTCGCGTGGTGCTCTTGGACGAAGTTCTCCCCCACCACGCCTCCAAGCGGCGTCACCAGACCGCGGCGATGGCTTCCGGGTAGAACCTCGACGCACCCCGACTCGAGCGGCGCATCGTCGAGCGCCGTCCAAATTTGAAGGGTCGGCTCGCGATCGAGCCCCCAAAAGCGCCCGCCGTCCTGATGCCACGGCAACGGCGAGCCGCCCGTGGCGCTCTTGTTCATCACGATGGCGCGGTAAATCACCACGTCGTCACCGATCACCGCCCGCGCGATGCGCTCGAAGATGGGGTTCTCGATCCACGCCAGATACAGCGGATCGCGCTCGAGCTTTTCCAGCTTGCGGTAGTCGAGACTCGGGCCCTGGTAGCCGAGGCCGTAGGTCAGATCCTCGTACTCTCCCGTATGGGAATCGAGCTGAAAGAAGAGCCCCGGGATCTGGATTTCCCCGAGCATCAGCGCGTTGGCACGCTGGCGAAGCGCCTCCAACGTGGCCTCGTCTGCGATTTTTCCCAGCCGAGCGTAGCCATGCTCGAGAAAATGCGCGATCGCGGATTCGACGTCAGCGGGCATACGTTGCGTCGGTGCCCGTGAAGGCCAGGTGCAGCGCCTCCACCTTCTCCAAGGCCGCGGGCGTGGGCGTGTGCTCGACGGCGTCGAGGGCAAAGTCGAGTTGCTCCACGGACGCCGGCCCGAGCAGAATGGAGTCGACCCCCGGTCGATGCGCGAGCCACGAATACGCGAACGCCGCGAGCGATTGCCCTTCCGAATCCGCGATTTTCCGCAGCTCGGCCACGTAGGAAAACATGGCCTCCGTCCAATAGCGGCGCTGGTAGATCGCGTTCCTGTCGAAACGCGAGCCGGAGGTCACCTGCTCCTTCTGATGATCGCGCGCGAGCAAGCCGCCTGCCAATGCGTTGTATACCGTGGTGTGTATCGGGTATTTGCGCGAGTACTTGAAGTATTCGATGTCCAACTGGCGAATCAACATGTTGTAGATCTGCTGCGCCATCACAGGGTGTGCGATACCCAAGTGATCGCACGCGCGCTTGATCTCCATGATCTGCCAGGAAGCGAAGTTCGATATCCCGAAGTGACGGATTTTGTTCGCCTCGAGCAACTCCTGGATGCCTTCCAAGGTGGACTCGATGGGCGTTTTCCAGTCGGGGGCGTGGAGATAATAGACGTCGATGTAATCGGTGCCCAGTCGGTCCAGGCTTTCGTCGCAGGCCTGCACGACGGCTTCGCGCTTGAGTCCCTCGGGCCGTCCGTCCCGTCGATCGAGCCCGACCTTCGAGGCGATGAGGCAGGCGTGCCGGCGATGGCCGAGGGCGCGTCCCAAAATGCGCTCGGACTCGCCCCCCTCGTAAAGGTTGGCCGTGTCGAAGAAGGTGCAGCCGCGCTCGATGGATCGCAGAACGATGCGCTCCGCTTCGTCGGCCGATGTTCGCTTTCCGAAGTTCATCGTGCCGATGGCACACGCTGCAGCTTTCTCAGGCAGCACACGAGGAGAAGCCCATACGGAGGGGAGCATGGCGCCGGATGCTACATCGAAAGGGAAAAGGGGCAAGAGCCAAAGCCCATTGCCCCTTCTGCCCGTCAGCGCCTGCGAATGGGCGTTGACAGGATGCAATCATCGCACTGGCTCGATCGCGTCACATACGTATGCCGACCGCCTCACCTTTGTAGTGGTGGCCGATGGTGAGCGTTTGGAAGCGCGCTCCTTCTTGTACGTGCGGCCGCGTGGCGAGCGCATGATCGATGACGGCGAGCGCCTCGCGCAGAGTCTCGCCCTCGAGTTGAAGGCGCGGTGGTCGCACGCGGGCATTTCCGCGACCGATTTTCTCGAGCATCAACTTGGCGAGCTGGATGACCTTCGGGCCTTGGCCGAGTTGCATGAGAGGTCGGAACCATTCATGCAACGTTTCAAATTCACGCGATGCTTCGCGGCCCGCAATGGCATAGCGGTGCAGGGCCACACACTCCGCCGGAAACACATTGATCAAGCCAGAGATCCAGCCGACCGCTCCGGCGCGGATGGAGTCCACGACCGTCTCGTCGTGCCCCGCGAGCACCTCGAGCCGATCGCCCAAGAGGTCGCGCAAGGCCGGGATGCGCGCAACGTCGGAGTGGGATTCCCGAACCGCTTCCAAGTTGGGAAAGGCATGTGCGAGCACGGTGATCTGCTCGGGCAACAGGTCCGTGCGGTAGGCGGTGGGATTGTTGTAATAGATGCAGCGAAGATCGGTCGCCGAGAGAACGGCGGCGATATGCGTCTGAATCTCCCGCGTGTCGACGCCGTAGACGTAGGGCGGCAGGATCATCAAACCGCGGCACCCCACGGCCCGCGCGTGTTTGGCCAGGGCCACCGCCTCGGGCGTGCTGACGGCGAAGATGCCCGGGAGCACGGCCACGCGGTCGCTCACAGCGCGAACGCATGTTTCCAGGATTTGACGCTTCTCGGAGTGCGTCAGCGTCGCACCCTCCCCCAGCGAGCCCAAGGGTACCACGCCGGCCACCCCCTGATCGGCGAGCCAGCGGCACTGCTCTCCCAAGGCGCCGTGGTCGACGGTCAGGTCAGCGTTGAACGGAGTGGTCATGGCAGGAATCACGCCATTCCAGCGAACTCGCGCCTTTCGGCTCGATTTTGGGCTCGACTCCCGCGAGGAAGGAGCGCTCGGGATGCTCGGGGTGGATGCGCGGCTGTCGTCGGATCGGAGCTTCTCCACAGTGTTACTTGTGTGACGCTTGGCCGACTCAATTATGAGAAATTCTATCGGTTTGGGTAAATGACGCAATACTGACGCGTCGCACAATACTTGCAGGCGCATGTAGGAGCGTCGGCGACGTCGCCCCGTTGCTGTGGCAATATCCGTGTACGGACTGCCTATTACGGTCAATTCGATGATTTCATCATCGATGAATCAGGATTCGTGATAAGGCCGTAGGGTCGTTCCTCGGACGAGTGGGTTTGCAGTCGGCCGCGATTAGTGCCGCGCGCCTGTGTATTCACTGCGAATCCCCTTGCGGGAGTCGAAAGCGGCCCAACGGGCCACGTTGGCTACTCACGCATGCCTCACATGGAGGTCTCGATGAATACGAATTTCGGGCGTCGACTCGGCAGGGTTATCGCATTGGCCGCGCTTCCCATCGTGGTGGTGCTCGCAGGCTGCTCCGGGGCAGACGAAGACGGCACCGCACCGGCGGGCGAAGAAGCGCAATCGGGGCCGGTGCGCGCGGCTCTTTCTGCGGAGAAATTGAGTGTCGGCGGCAAAGAGGGCGTCAATGTGAAGGTCACGTTGACGAATGAGTCGGCAGAGACGGTGCGTCTCTTGAAGTGGGAGACCATCGCCGATGGGTTGAAGGAGCCGCTGTTCGTGCTGACGCATGAGGGGCAGGCGGTGGAGTATCAGGGGGCTCATTACAAGTTCCGGACACCGATCGAAATGGATTACCTGACGCTCGGACCGGGCGAAGCGTTCACCGGTACTGTAGACCTATCTCAATATTACGATTTGTCGGCATCGGGCACGTACGATGTTCAATATCGTTCCGATGGCATCGCGTCGAATCACGTCGCGGTGCGATCGGAGAGCCATATTTCGCCGCAGGCCGCCCGAACGGTGTTGTATGGCGGAGAATTGCGCACACAGTCCGCAGAACTCGCAGCGGGCATCTCGTACGCCTCGTGCAACTCGAGTCAGCAAACTGGCGTTAATACTGCTTATGGGTCTTCCAAGTCTTACGCGGACAACTCGGTCAATTACTTTGCCACCCACACCTCGGCGACGGCCCGCTACACGACGTGGTTCGGCAAGTATTCATCGACCCGTTGGGACAAGGCTAAAGATCACTATTCGAAGATCCAGAACGCGCTCTACAACAAGAACTTCGTCTTCGACTGCTCGTGCACGGACAGCGGTACGTACGCGTACGTCTACCCGGACAGCCCGTATCGGGTTTACCTTTGCGGAGCCTTCTGGAAGGCCCCAAACATAGGTACCGATTCCAGAGCGGGTACGATCATCCATGAATCGAGCCACTTCACGGTATTAGGTGGCACGGACGACCACGTATACGGCCAATCCGGATGCAAAAACCTCGCGGTCAGTAATCCCAACAACGCGGTCGACAACGCAGACAGCCACGAGTACTTCGCGGAGAACACCCCGTCCCAGAACTAGGGCTCGCCCTGCTTTCTTCCTCTCCGGCGCCCCTGCTGTCCCCCTTTTTCGGATGGCAGAGGTGCCGACGAGGTCTTCCGATGAAGGTCGACTTTTCCATCAGAAAGCCGAGCGCCGCGTCTCAACGCGCAGAGCGCCCCCGATCAGCGCATCGCTCACGAACGGCGACCTCCGTCAACATCAAATGAAATTGACCGATAGCTTCGATTGACAATTGCTGCTTTTGACGCCGTACCTGTTTACTAAGGCGACGCCTTACGCCGTGTCGCGAGCGAGATCTCCGCAGCACCACAGAAGTCCTAGACGAACTTTGTCGCACGTGGCAACGATGGCGCCGCCGGTGTGAATCGAGCCCGCAAGTCGCGACGCGACCATCGTCTCGTTGCTTTTGTCGAGAATCCCGGATGCTCCGACCGCAGGCAGCGCTCGAATTCTCGGCGTGTGCTACTTTTCCTGCAGCTCAACATGCGCATCGACGCCGTTTCTTCCTTCTTCGGCCTGGGATTTTCGACCTCCTTAGCCTTAGCTATCGTGGGCTGCCCGCCCTCCTTTGTCGCCCCATGCCGAGACGTCGACTGTGAACCGTCCCAAAACGACGGTGGAGTCGAAGATTTGGCCAAACGGCGCACTCCACTCGGCATCACGAGCGTGACCATCGATGGGAATCCATCGAGAATGATACGGCAAGGTTTTGGCGGCGCACCAAGCAACGGCACGACGACGGTGCGGCTCATCGGAGATCAGTTGGACACTGTCACCGGAATATCGGTCGGCGATGGTCCGAACGCCCTGCCAGGAGCGATCCTTTCGAAGACGTCGACAGAACTCGCGTTCACTGTCGCCGTTCGACATGGCGCGCCCATTGGACGCCAACCCGTGGTGGCAACGGCACCGTATGATTCGGCTAAGTTTACCGATGCGATCGAGATCACGGCCATTACCGCCGCGCCGGTAGGCAGTGATGCACTCGACGTCGCGTTGGACTCGACAGGAACGCACGAGCACCCGTTGCGATCGATGACCAGAGCGATCACGCTCGCTGAGGCGGGTGACACTGTGTTTCTCAAGAACGGTACTTACGACATGGTGCACGGTGAGACGTTTGCGAAGCCTACGAAGCACCAGGTTATCCCGAATGTGCCGCCGGATATTATCATCAAAGGCGAGAGCACCAACGGTACGCTACTCCAGGGTCCGCCGGCCACGGATTGCACCAACTTCGAGAATGCATTCGTCGCCTTGGCAACCGCCGAAAAGGCACGGATCGAAACACTAGGAATTTCGGATTTTTGCTGGGTCGGAATCCATACGGAAAGAGATGTGATGGTCAAGTCCGTCGCGATACGGCGCGTCGGGACCGGGGTCAGTGCGGGCGCGAACGTTACACTCGATTCGATGGACATCGCTGAATCGAATGACGGCATCCATCTAAAAAATCGAGCCGGAACAGTCATCATATCCAATAGCCATGTACATCATAATGGAACCGGCATTCAGGGAGCGGCCGATGCGGCCCTAGTCATAACGTCATCGGAAATTGACCATAATGGTCTCAGCAATGAAATTGACTTCAATGGCGGGCTCGTCGTGGCCGGCCCCACCACGGTCGAGGATGTCAAATTTAGCGAAAACCAGCCTTTCGGAGTGAACATTACGGACCTCGGAGCGACTGGCCCGCTAGTCATTTCAAAGAGCTCATTTTCGGCGAATCTTTCTGCAGGAATCTTCGTGGGCGGTACCGCCCGCGTAAGCGTTCGTCACTCATCCTTCGATCGAGATTCAAAAGCGATCTACGTGACCAGTGATTCCATCATCGATCTCGGAACACAGGACAATCTCGGCGAAAATAGCTTTACGATCTGCTCAATGTGCGACGGCATCTTCGATGCTCGCCCCGCAACCGTCGAAAGATTGAGCCCCATCTCATTGACCGGAAATAACTGGTCGGACGGAGAGCCCCCGCACGGGTGCTCGGACGTCGACCACCCGAAGACTGTGCATCCCCCTCGACAGTGGCACATCGAACATCCAGGCGCCTGCTCGTCCAAGGGCAATGTGATCATTAACTGATCGACAACCATGCGCAGCACTTCGGTTTCGTCATTCGGATTGGCTTTCTGTACGCTTCTACTTCTCGGTTTGCCGGGGTGTCCACCGTCCTTTTTTGAACTATGTCGAGGTTCGGAGTGTGGACTCGAGGGCGATGGGGGAAACCTTCCGACAATTGCGCGCGTGACTGTGGAAGGGAATCCTTCGCGGCGCATTCGACAAGGTTTCGGGGGGGCACCGGTGAGCAGGACGACCACGGTACACCTTGCGGGGGTGCGTCTGGACGAAGTCTCGTCTGTGGTTGTTGGTGATGGCCCGAACGCATTGCAGGGGGCCATCACATCAAAGACGCCGAGCGAACTCACTTTCATCGTAGTCGTTCGACATGGATCGCCAATTGGGCCGCAGACGGTGAAAGTGATGTCGCAATTCGGGTCAGCTACTTTCGCCGAGGCCGTATTCATTAGTCCCATCACGGCAGCTCCTACCGGAAGTGATTCTTTTCAGATGAACTCGGATTTGACAGGCACCGACGAACGGCCTTTGCGCTCCTTCACCAGAGCGATGAAGCTTGCTGCGGCGGGAGATACAGTACTTCTCAAAAACGGGACTTACGACGCGGCTCACGGTGAGACATTCCCGGAAACTTCAACATCCTGGAACGTCCCCGACGGTGTCATGCTTATGGGAGAGAGTCGGGGCGCCACAATCGTGCAAGGGCCAAAGGGGGATTGTGATACTGCCGACGCGTTCGTTCTCGCAGGAAGTGCTAGCATCGAGACGATCACCATCGCGGGGTTCTGCAACAATGGAATTTCAACTCTGAAGGGTGTGGTGACAATCAGAGATGTCACGATAGTGGACACAACTGTCGGCGTGAATGTCGAAACGAGTACGGTGCTGGATTCTGTGGACATTTCGGGAGCCAATATTGCGATCTCCAACTTCGCCTCGACCGGGACCCTTGCGGTGACCAACAGTCGAGTGCACGGCAATCGCTTAGGGATTGATGCGCCTTTTGCCGATGCGGCTCTCGTCGTTACAGCATCCGAGATCGATCATAACTGTCCCGGACCAGCGAACAGGGAGGACGATGGATCGATCGTCGTAAAGGGCCCCGCAGCGCTTACGGACGTCAATATTCATCATAACTTATGTCCCGGAGTAACCACGACGCCCACGGGGTTGACCGGGCAGCTCGCAATTAGCAGAGGCGTTTTCGCGCTCAACGAATTTGCCGCTATCAAATTCCGCGGCCCAGGACGCGCCAAAGTCCGTGAGTCATCCTTCGGTCCTCATCCGGCCGCGATCTATCTAGCTTCGACGGCGAGCATCGATCTCGGAACACCGGAAGATCCAGGAAACAACGGTTTCAGCGTGTGCGACAAATGCGATGCCATTTTCGACGCGCGCCCGGCCCCGACGCACGGGTCAAATCCGACCACCGTGAAGGGAATTTCGTGGAATCGTGGAGGCGCTCCACTCTCCGTACCGACGGGCTGCTTCGACGCCGACGAACCCAAAGGCCGAACCTCCCCTCCCCGCCTTTGGCACATCGAACACCCTGGCAGCTGCGCCTCGGCCACCGGCAACATCATCCTCAACTAACGCCGCGCCGGTCGAGCCCGCCGTTACACCCGAGTTCGCCACCCATGTAAAGACGTGCAAACCGCGGCGTGGAACGCGGGGCCCCGTGCGTCTATTGGGCATGGCACTCAGCACGAACCACAAATCGATTGCAACCGTAGTTCTCTCGCTCCTCCTCACCGGCGCCCTGGCGGTCCCCGCGTTTGCGGATGACAAAGGTCCGGCGGACGTCTTTCCGATGAAGGCGGCCGAGTTTCAGCAGAAGGTCGAGGACCGCATCGCGAAGCACAAAGCGCACCTCGAGGAGCGCATCACCAATGACAAGGTCGACGCGACCAAGGCCAAGGAGATGCGCGATCGCTTCGATGCGCACACTGCCCAGGTTCGCGCCGCCCTTGCAACGGCGGTGCAGGACGGCGTGGTCACCAAGGAGGAAGCGCAGGCCGTGCGCGCCGCCGGCGGCGGCCACGGCCATCACCGGGGCGACGCGCAGAAGTAGGCCCGCTCGCTATTCTCCGGCCAAGGGATAGCTCGGGGTCACGTCCACCGGGATGCCGGTGAGGCCCGAGGTGGCCTTGGCAATGGGCGCGCTTTCGACGCCGTACTTCGCCAGCGCGGCGTCGACGCCGGCCTTGTCGCCGGTGGCTTGCAGCATGCACAAATCGTGGACGAGCTTTCCAATCGAGGCTTCCAGCTTGGGAAGGTCGATGGAAAAGCGGCCGCTCCCATCGTCGAAGGAGACGGCGCCCTCCTCGAGGTAGCGGTTGATCTGAAGCGCGTTGCCCTGCCCGTGCGCCTCGGCGACGCCGAACCTCACGCCCCGCAGCAGGCCGGCGAAGTACGAGACGAGCAGCTTGTCGTGCAGCTCCTTGGGGAGCTCGCCGCGTTCGATCATGTACAGAATGTTGTACGCGCCCATGACGTCGGCTTTCGCTTCCTCGACGGCCGAGTAGCTTGCGCCGAGCGCAACACGCACCTCCGTCTTCTTCCCGTTCGCGGTCACGAACGCCGGGCCCAGCGAGTGCGACAGCTCGTGGAAGAGCACCTCGTCGAAGAAGGCCTCTGCGGAAAGGTTTTCCAGCTGCGCAGGCACGAGGACGCGCTCGGCGATGGGGCGCAAAATGACATCGAACTTTTTCTCGATGAGGTTGCGCAGCATCACCTTCTTGGCGCCCTTCTCTTTGCGAACGCGCTCGTCGTTCGGCAGGTTGAAGGCGATGGTCTGCACCGACTTGCGCGCATCACCCGCGGTGAAGACCAGGTCGACCACGCGGATCGGGCTGGCGGCGCCGCGCTTGGTCTGCACTTCCTTCGGGATGGGCAGGTGCGCTTCCATCGCGGGCAGCAGCTTCTTGTACCGCGCGAGCTTGGCCGACGCGGCCGGATCGGCCACCGTCACGAACGCCTCGTACGAGGCCTTGCGCCCGAGCAGATCATCCTCGTACGTCTCGTACGGGCCGATGGTGATCTCCACGAGACCGTCGAGGTCCATCCAGGCCTTGTCCGAAGCGTAGTAGTCATTCGAGGCGAAGGCCGCGGCGCGCGTCGTGAGGAACGTTTTCAGCGTCTTGTCGGACGTGAGCTTCGCCGCCTCCACGAGCAGGCCGGCCGCAGGCTTCAACCATTCCGCATAGGCCTCCGAGTACGACGTGGCCGCGAGCTTGTCGCCTTCCCGCGAGATGACCGTGCGCTCGGCCTCGAGCTTCACCTTGTCGGCCGGGTGCGCCGCCACGTACGCGCGGAAGTCGTCCGCGGTGAGATCCTCGGGGTAGAAGCCCGCGCCCTTGGGCCGCTCGCGATCGATGGCGAACGGCTTGAAGTGGTCCTGCCGATCCCAAGGACCGCGCATGATATCGAAGTAGTCGAGCTTCGCCTTTCCCTCGGGCGAGGTGTCCGTCGCCAGCTTGGCGCGCACGTTGACGTTGTCGCGGTAGGCCTGGCGCAGGAAAAGCGGGTCGATCAGCTTGGCCGCCGCGATCAGCTTGTCCAGTGCGGCCTTCTCCGACGGCGGCAACTTCGAGACGTCGGCCGTGAGCTTCACCGTTGCGAACTGCTTCACGCGCTCCGCGACGGATGGCGCGCCCTTCTTCGGCGTCGAGGCCGATGGGTCGCCCGAGCCCGAGCCCGAGACCAGCGACGCCGGCGGCGTGGGAAGCGAGGCACTCGGCACCGCCGGCGTTTCGGATGGCGCCGAAGAGGAAGAACCACACGCACCGGCGAGAAGCGCCAAGGAGGACATCGCAACGAGGTGACGCAGCATGATCCGCCCGTCTTATCCCTTTGGCGCGCGGAGCGAAAGGGCTAGCTCACCTGCAAAATCTCGAACATGCGCGTCTGTTGGGGGGTGACGACTTCGGCCTCGTCGCCCTCGGAGAGGCCAAGGATGGCCGCGCCGAGGGGGCTCGTCGTGGCCAGCGTTTGCACCTCGGTCTTGCCCTCGTGAAGGCGCACCCCGCCGGCGGCGGGCACGACGAAATAGAGCGTCTCCGTGGAATCGTGGCGGATTTTTACGATGGCCGAGACGACGATGGGGTCCCCGGGCGCCAAATCGCGCACGGGCATGCTGGCCAGGCGCGCGAGCGCCTGCTCGATTTCACGCAGCCGCTCGACCTGACCGCGCGCCACATAGGAGTCGACGGTCGAGCGCATGTCCTTGTCGTTCTCGGGTCGGTTCTCTTCGTGCGTCGCCGCCACGGCCATATCGTGCGCGCGCTGCCGGGTGGCCTCGAGCTCCTTCGTGAGCTCCGCGCGGAGAGATTCGAGCAACTTTGCTTTGCGTTTGGTGGCTGGCATGGGCTCGAGCGAGCTTACACGTTGGCCTTCGAACGGTACAAACCGGTACCACCTGCGCTCGCTCGGCAGCCCATCAGTGCGGGCGCCCCCACAATGGAACGGTGGGAACGGTGGAACGGCGATGTTCGATCGCACGTGGTTATCGGCCATTGCCTTCTTGGTGTGGCGATCGTGCACGCGGCTCTGGCATTTCCTGGAATGGTGGTCACCTTTTTACGATGGCGACCGACAGCCCGTATCCACACGACGGCGACCGCGGTAAAGAACGGGCTGGAGTTTTGCACCCACGTCACCTTTCGGTAAGCGCTTCTGTAGGAATGAAGTTCACTTTCGACTTGCCTGTCTCTTACGCCCTTCAAAGCGGGGCCTTGGTGCGGACTGCATGACACGAGAAAAACAGCGGACACCACGGTTGTGCTGGTGTGGTTGTGGTACTCTGAAGAGCTCCGCCATAGGGGGATTCTGATGGAGTTTCACTGCAGCGACCCGAGTGCAATGGTACGAGCCGCGAACGTGCGGGCCACCCTGGACGCGTTCAAGCTCGTGCCTGGCCTCGGCCGTCGCATCGTCGAGAAGCACGATCTTCGTATTTCGGATATGCGTCCGGACAACTTCATTCGCGTCCAAAATTGGTTGAACGCGCTGGAGGACATTCAAAACGTCGTTGGCCCCGCCAAGCTTCGGGACGTGGGCCGGAATGTCGTGGCCGCGGCGGACATCCCTCTAGGCCAGGACACCGAAGTGATCCTGATGAATCTGGACGACATTTATTATCACAATCACCGCGGAGACGTCGGCCACTACCTTTCGACGCGCTTGGAGGACGGCACCATCGAAGTTCGATGTGAGACCCCCTACCCACGCAATTTCGAATGGGGCCTCATCGAAGGTTTCTGCCGCCACCGCGCCGCGGAGAAAAAGCGCTACTCCGTCGAATACATCGACGGCCCCGTCAAGGCGGCGCACACCTGCACCTTGGTGGTGCGGTTGCTGAATCTGTAGTTGGCAATCGCGGTCGCGATGGCGCGGAAGAAGGCCTCGGAATGCCGGGGCTCCTTCTTCCGCGAATTTACAGGGCCTTCGCGCATCGGAAGCCGATGCCGTAGCTCTGGGCCTTCGGATCCTGCGCGTAGCGGAAGGAGGGAATGAGCCAGCTGGCAAAGCTGCCATTGAACGCGCCGCCGCGAATGACCTTCTTTTCGCCGGACGTGGGGCCCGTCGGGTTGTCGGCGTCGTCGGGCTTGTATTCGCCATACCAGTCGGCGGTCCATTCCCAGACGTTGCCCACCACGTCGAAGGGGCCGAATCGCGAATTGCCGGCGGGGAATTTCCCGACGGGCGCCGTGGTCGCGTAGCCATCGTCGGCGCGGTACAGCGGATCCAAGGTGACGCCGTGGGACTTGCCCCACGCCACGCATTCCGCGCCGCACGCGTTCAAGTGACCGGCCGTGGGCTCCTCGTCCCCCCATGGATACATGCGGCCATCGGGTCCGCGCGCCATGTACTCCCACTCGGCCTCGGTGGGTAGACGCTTGTCCTGCGCTTTGCAGTACGTAGCGGCCATCTCCCAGCCGATGCAGTTGATCGGGTGATCGCCCTTCGCGGGATCGGCGATGGTGCACAAACTCGCATACAGCTTTTTGTCGGCCCGCGTGATGTCCGGCCAATCGACCTCGGCGGAGGCCCGGCGGCATTTGCCAACATCGGAACAGGCTTTGTAATCCTTCGCCGTCACCTCGTAGAGATCCATGCAGAATGCACCGAGCTTGACGTTGTGCGATGGCTTCTCGTTCGCCTGTGCGTCCTTGCGGTCGGAGCCCATGAAAAACTGGCCCGCGGGGATCTTCGCCGTGTTGGGCGGACACACCGGCTCCGGCGGCGGAGCGGGAACGACCGGCGCCGAAGCTTGGCTGGATGCGGCGGACGGCGCGGATCGCGCGGACTTTTGCCCGAAGGTGAAAAATGCGGCGAGCGCACCGGCCCCGACGATCACCGCGCCCGCACCGAGTACGAGCCCCAGCCTGCTCTTGGCCGCCGGCGCCGACGCGGCAACCGGACCGGGCGTCTGCGAGACGAGCACCGCGCCCGATCCTGTCGAGACGTGCGGCGGTGGGGCGATGGGCACGGGCGTTGGTACGGACGCGACCGTAGCGCGAAGGCTCAAATCATCGGGCGAGGCGTACGCCGACGGCCCGCGCGTCACCGCTACGAGCGCATCCAGGAATTCCCCCGCACGGGCGTAACGTTCCGTCGGCTGAACGGCGAGCGCCTTCGCAAAGACCTGGTCGATGGCATCCGAGACGGGAATTCCCAAGGTGCGCGGCGTCGGGCGCCGCTTCACGTCGGAGGAGGCCATGGCGAGCTGCACGAGATCGTCGCCCTCGAGGATGGGCGCACCGCGCAGCATTTCCAGAGCGACCAACGCGAGCGCGAACACGTCGGTCCACGGCCCGGTGGCACCGTACGTTCGGCTGAATTGCTCCGGCGCCCCGTACGCAGGGCTGAACGACTTGACGCTCGCCCCGGTCTTGGCCAACGCGGCTTGCAGCTGCGTGTTGTCGGCCATCATCTTGGCCACGCCGAAGTCCAGCACCTTGATGGTCGCGCGACCGCTGCGTGGCTCCGCGCCCACCACGAACAAGTTGGCCGGCTTGATGTCGCGGTGCGCGATGCCGCGCATGTGCGCGATTTCCAGCGCATTGGCCACCGGCGTGAGCACGCCCATCATCTCCGCGACCGTCCACGGCGGTGCACCGGCCTCACGCTCGCGCAGCAGCACGTCGTCGAGCGACAGCCCATCGAGCCACTCGAGCACCATGAAGGGCACCCAATGCCCTTGCGGCGAGATGTACGTTCCGATGTCGCGCGCCTGCACGATGCTCGCCGTTTGGCTGCTCAGCTCCGTGAGGAGCGCGCCCTCTTGAACGAAGGCCTGCATGAACAGCTCGCGCTGGTCGAGCCGCGACGCGGCGAGGCCGTGGAAGAACTTAATGGCAACCGGCTTGTTCCAAATCGTGTGGATGGCCCGGTACACGATGGCGAAACCGCCCTCGCCCACGGCTTGCTCGATTCGATATTTCTCCGCCACCACTTGGCCTTCGAGGTGGAGCGGGTCGCGGGGCATCGTCATCGTCGTCGCCATGCTCCCAGATGCGCGCCACCTTCCGCAAGAACTCGCGTTAGATTGCGATGTCCTTCATGGCTTCCGGCCTCGGCGATAGTCAATCCACGGTTCCTTCCTCGAATTTTGGCGCTCGGCATTCGGGCCCCGCTCCATTTTGGGGTCTGGTCAATCGCTCGGCCATCACCCTGGGGGCGATTCTCGCGGCGCACACCATGCTGGAAACAGCGCGCGATACGCTGTTTCTCGAGAAAGTTCCGCTTCGGCATTTACCGTGGATGTACCTAGCCATTGCCGCCCTTTCGGCACTGCTGGTGATGGTTCCTCGGCGCGGAGGGAGCAAGTCGGAGGCCAAGCCGGTGTGGCTGGGGGCCGGCCTCGGCGCGGCGGCGCTCGGCACGGCGGCCTTCGGGCTGTTCGCCACGGCTTCGGCGCGCGGATTCTATTACACGCTGTACCTGTGGTCGGGCCTCATCGGGGCCACGGCGGTGACGCAATTTTGGTCGACCATGGCCCGCCTTTTCACCATGGGAGAGGCCAAGCGCGTGTACGCGCGCATCAACCTGGGCGGAATTTTGGGAGGCGTCTCGGGGGCGGCGCTCGCGCGGGGGCTCTTTTTGGTCGCGCCCGCCCGCGCATTGCTCTTTCTCGCGGCGGCCACCTTCGCGGGGGCGGGCATTCTCTCGGCATTTTCGGCGACGCGCGCGTCCGCGGCCGAGGCGGAGGCACCGGCCAGCCAACTCGCCGTGCAGCCGGCGCTCGTTCGCGACGTGTTCGACAACATGTACCTGCGGCGCATCGGTGCGATGGCGCTGACCGCGACGATCACGCTCACCTTGCTCGACTACGTCTTCAAGCGGGCCCTCGTGGCCCGCGTGCCTGCGGAGAGCCTGGGCGGGACCCTGGCCAGTGTGGCGCTGGCCACGAACGTGTGCAGTGCGGTCGGTCAGAGTTTTCTCGTTCCGCGCATCATCCGCCTGCACGGTGCGGTGGGCTCGCTCATCGTGTTTCCTGCCCTTCTCCTCACCGGCGCGGTGGCCGGTACATTGGGACCGGTGGTGGCCGTGGCCGTGGCCATGCGCCTCGTGGATGGGACCTTGCGATTTTCGCTGCACCGCACCGCCGTGGAGCTGCTCTTCGTGCCCGTGAAGGCATCGCTGCGCACCCGCGCGAAGACGCTGGTCGACGTGGTCACCCAGCGCGGTGGGCAGGCCCTGGCCTCGGTGGCGATCCTGCTTTTGCCCCCGCAGATCCCGCTCCGCATCTTGACCGCGGTGCTCGCCGTGGGTTCGGCCACGTGGCTCTACCTCGTGCAGCGCCTGCGCGCGCCGCACGTGGAGCTTTTTCGCGCCATGGTGGAGGAAGGCTCCATCACCACCCGCGTGAAGCTGCCCCCGCTCGATCTGACCAGCGTCGAGGTCCTCGTGGGTGCGTTGAGCAGCGCGGAGGACAACGAGGTCATCACGGCCATGGAGGTCCTCGCGGACCGAAACAAGGTGCCGCTCATTCCCACGCTCATTTTGTACCACCCCAACCCGCGCGTGGTGATCCGCGCGTTCGAGATCTTCATCGCCGCCAACCGGCGTGATGCGGGGACCTTTGCCTGGCGTTTGGTCAACCACGAGAACGCCGATGTGCGCGTGCGCGCGGTGCATGCCGCGGCGGCGCTCGCCTTCGATGCCGAGCAAGTGCGCGCGCAATTGCGCGATCCGGATACCGGCGTGCGCGCAACGGCCATGGTGGAACTCTGGGGGCGTGGACTGCAAAACGACGAGGACATCGCGTGGGTGGGAACCCTCTTCGCCGAGGGCGGTGATGTGCGCGCCCAGCGGGCCATCCTGACGGCGCTGGCCACGACCCGCGCGCGGCCGCTGTTGCTGGCCGCCCTGCCGCTGGCCCAATGCGATGATCCCGAGATCAAAGCCGCCGTCGCCCGCGCGCTGGAAACCGATCCGACGCCGGAGGCGCTGCCCGCGCTCATCGCCATGCTGGAGCACCACCGCACGCGCGAGCCGGCGCGGCGAGCGCTCGTGGCGGCGAGAACGCGCGCGCTCGACGCGCTGGAGGCCGCGCTCGAGAGCCCGAGCACACCCCGCGAGGTGCTCGTGCACGTGCCGCGATCCATCAGCCGGTTCGAACCCGAGCTGGCCGTGCCCATTCTTCTTCGCATTCTGGAAACGCACCCCGATGGAATGGTTCGCTTCAAGGCGCTTCGCGGGCTCGGCCGCCTGACGGCCAACGGCGCAAGGGTCGACGTGGACCTCCCGCGGCTGATGCCGCTGTTCGAGCGCAACCTGGGGCAGGCCCACCTGGCCCTGGCGTGGTACGAAAGCCTCATGGACGCCACCACGTCCAACGCATTGAAGGCCGAGCACGATTTGCTCGCGACGTTGCTCGTCGAGCAAGTGGTGCATGCGCTCGAGCGCATTTTCCGCCTCATCGGGCTCACCAATCCACGGGAAGATTGGGAGCAGGTGGTGGCGGCGCTCAAGAGCAAAAAGGCACGCATGCACGACAGCGCACGCGAGCTCGTGGAAAACGTGGTGGACGAACCGCTGCGCGGACAGCTCGTGCCCTTGCTCGACGCGATGCGCGCGTCGGTCGAGTCGCGACGCCCGCTCATCCGCGTGCCCATCGGCGAAACCGGCCTCGCCGCGCTGCTGGACGAAATGGTTCGCGGAAGCGATCTCACCGTGCGGTCCATCGCCGCCCACTACGCCGCGCGCTTGCAAGCGGCCCAGGCCAGCTGAGCGAGGCCATGCACTTCGTCGACCGCATCGATCGCCTCCTCTTCCTTCGCACGGTCCCGCTCTTTGGCGACTTGCCCCAAGAGCGCCTGGCGCTGCTCTCCGAACACATGAACGAGCTCTTCGTGCCGGCGGACACCGTCTTTCAGCGCGAGGGCAACACCACCGATCAGCTCCGGATCGTGGTGGAGGGCAACGTGCAGGGTTTTCTCCAGACCGGCGAAACGTGGAACATGCCCGGGCACGCCGTACTCGGGGTTTTCGAGTTCTTCGCCGGGCGCTCGCACCAATCGCTGCGCACCACGTCCGACACCGTGATGCTGCAGATATCGACATTGGCGCTACGAGGTATTCTGGAAGACTATTTCGATGTCGTCGTTCATACCTTTCGTGGCCTGACGCGCATCCTCATGCATTTCATCGGCGAGTATGGGTTCGAGGTACCTCTGCGCGATATCACAACGCCACCGAATCCACCGCCTATTCCCACGAACCCCGACGTGGTGGACCAAATTCTCATTTTGAGGCACGTGTCACTTTTCCAGGGCGCCAGCGTGGACGGGCTGGCCGCGCTTTGCCGGACCACGCGAATCGTGCACTTCACCCCGGGCGAGCGCATCTGGCAGTCGGGGGACGTGGAGACCTGGGGCGGTGTCGTCCTCTCCGGGTCGATGACCACCCGGAACAACACGCTGATGAAGAAAGCTGGCGAGATGACACTCGGCCCCCTTTCACCGCCCGGCCTTCTCGAGCTGCTCGCACATCGCCCTCGCTTCTACGACGCCTATGCGGGAAACGACCTAATTTTCCTGCGGATCGATCTGGACGATCTTTACGATGCGCTCGAAGATCACTTCGACATGACCATGGAGTGCCTCGGTGCCTTCGCCGCCGCGGCGATGACCGTGTTCGAACGCATCGGACGCGCGCGGCTGGACCAACTCCGCCAAGCGGGGGCAGCTCCGACGATCTCGTTCGTCGTCGATGGATCGACCATCGCGGTGCCCCGCGCGTCCTCGTCGCTCTTCGAAGCGCCGCCCGAATCGGTGCGAAGCGCTCGCTGACGCACAAGGTGCGGAGTGTCCTCCAATGGATCGACCGACCTCCATGGGTCCTCGTGCGCGCGATGATTGAGAACTTCCCTGGGAACGGAATAGCTATGTGGCAAAGGCTATTTGCTTATTGCAAGCGTAACTTTTCGATTGGAGCGATTGGCTCGGTCACTGCACGCTGGGAAATGTGATTTCCGCACCCGAAAGTCGTGCCAGCATCCATACCGAAGAAGAAGAATCAAATGAACATCACGTTCGACCGCCGTTCCCACGGCGCTCGGCTGACTCTTCCGCGTTGATCTTTCACGATCCCGATCGGCCGGACGCGGATTGGACCGAAGAAGCCGAAACACTGCCCATGCGACCGCGGCTGTTGTCGTTTCATGCCGTGGAGGCGTTGCTCGATGCAGCGTTTCCGCAGGCACGACAGCTGCGAAAGAAGCGCGCCGCGCGGCGGAGCGAAGTCGAGATCCCCACGTTGATACGACCCGATCTCACGGTGTCGGCGGCGCTGTCGAAACTGAACCAGGCGCTGACGACGGCGCCGACCATCCGCGAGAAGCCACCCGATAGATCGGGCGTCGTTCGCGCCGTATCGAAAAAGAATGCCACATGGCTCGCGTGGGTCGTACGAGTTCCCGCCGCAGTGGCATTGGGCATTCTATGCGGAACGCTGATTGCCATTTTCCTCTATGGCGAGGACATCGTATTTCGTGATCTGGAAAGTAGCATCGATGCGCCGCCGCCACGCGTTTCGGTGGAGCCAACACCGGCGGGGCCCCCTCCCCCGATGCCTGTGGCCCTGTCCCCCGCGCCACAGGCAGCGCCACCACCGGTGAATCCGCCACCGGTGAAGAAGACCGAGAAGGTCAAAAAGGCCGCGGCCACTCCGAGTACCAGCAAAGAGAAAACCAAGGACACCAAGGTGACCACGCCACCAAAGGCGGGGCGCCCCGAGGTGCAACGCCCGGAGCCGCCACGCCTGGAGCCGCCGCGCCTGGAGGCACGAGCCCCGCAAACGCCACCGCCCGTTGCCGAAAAGGCGCCTGCCCCGTCCATTCCGGCGGCGGACGACAAAGCGATGAAGCGGGAAAAGGCGTTGGCGGAGGCCGCACGCAAGCTCGCCGAAGGGCAGCTTTCGCAATCCTTGGCTCGCTGACGCCGCGAAAATTCCGTTTGGCTAAGACGGAAACGCCGCGCGGTACGCGTTCAACACACGGGCGTGCACCGTCTCCAGATCCGCCTCGGCGTCGACGGTGGTGATGCGGTCCTTCGGCAGATACCGCGCGATGTCTTTGTAGAACGCCGCCAAGGCACGCTGCACTTCGTTCTGTTCGTAGAGCTGGGCTGCTTCGCCACGGTGGGCCCGACGCACGGCGGCGCTGTCGGGCGAGATGTCGAGCACGATGGTCAGGTCCGGGCGACGCGCGTAGCGGTTCAACGAGCGGATCCAAGAGAGGGGGTCGTCGCTCGCCTTGCCGCTGGTCACACTTTGGTAGGCGAGGCTCGAGGCGTCGTAGCGATCCGAAAGGACGATGCCACCCTGGGAGATGAACGGCGCGATCTCCGACTGGACGTGATCCATGCGGTCGGCGGCGAAGAGAAGCGCCATCGTCTCCCACCCCGGTGCGGACGGTGGTTCACCCGGGGCGGTGGGCGGTGCGACGACGCGCCCCGAGAGCACTTGGCGGATGAAGGCGCCGATGGGGCCGTCGCTCGGCTCGCGGGTTGCGCGCACGCGCAGTCCGTCGCGGCGCAGCGCCTCGGCGAGCTTCGCCGTTTGCGTGGTGGTGCCCGCGCCGTCGATGCCCTCGAGAACGACGAAGTGACCTGCAATCGCGCTCATGATGCTCTCCCCGGAAGCGGATCCTCGCCCAGCACGACGTTGTCGATGAGACGTGTCTTTCCAACGTGACAGGCTATGGCCAAGAGCGCCCTCCCCTTCTGTGCGATGGGCACAGATGCGAAGCTGGAGAGTTCGTCGGGATCGAGCACCTCGACGTAGTCGATGCGATCCGCGACCGCATGCACCTCGCGGTGAGCGTGGGCCCGCAGCGCCGCCGCATCACGCTCCCCCGCCTCGAAGGCGTTCCACGCGGCGCGGAGCCCCCGGGACAATCCGAGCGCTCGTTCGCGTTCGGTACTCGACAGGTAGGCGTTGCGCGAACTCATGGCCAGACCGTCGGTCTCGCGCACGATGGGGTGGCCAACGAGCTCGATGGGAAGGAAGAGATCGCGCACCATTTTTTTCAGCACCGCGAGCTGCTGGTAGTCCTTCTTGCCGAACACCGAGAGGCAAGGCCCGGAGAGCGCGAACAACTTCGCAACGACGGTGGTCACGCCCTCGAAGTGCCCCGGACGGAAGGCCCCGCAAAGCGGCTCCGTGAGGCGCTGCACGCGAACGCGCGTCTGCTCGCCCTCCGGATACATCGCCGAGGCCTCGGGGGCAAACACGAGATCGACGCCGACGCCGCTTAGTTTTTCGACATCGCTCAGAAAATCGCGTGGATAGGCAACGAAGTCTTCGTTGGGGCCGAACTGTGTGGGGTTGACGAAAATGGACACGACGATGAAGGGAGGCGCGGTGGTGAGCGCGGAAAGTTGCTCACGGGCGTGCGTCACCAAGGCCAAGTGGCCGGCATGGAGGGCGCCCATCGTGGGCACGAAGCCCACATTGGCGCCTGTCCGGCGGGCGGCGTCGCAGGCGGCTCGAAAATCGGCGGGGGTTTTTGCAATGACGGGAGAAACACGGGTGGGCGGCGATGCCATTGGACCTGAGACCGTAGTACGGTTCGCCCCCCGCCGCCCGTGTGACGTGTGCCCGCCCTGGTCTTCAGACTGCAATTTTCCTTTTTCGACGAAATTCGAGGAGGCGTTTTTCACATGATTCGAGCTCGATGGCTCGTCGCCGTTGCTGCCGCGTCGTCGCTCACGCTGCAGCTCGCGACCTCGACCTGCGCGTTCGCGCAGCGACCCAATGGGGCTACCCCCTCGCAAGCGGACATCCGCACGGCCCGTGACTTGTTCGCCAAAGCGGAGAAGGACCAAGAGGCCGGCCAGTGGGCCCAGGCCTTGGACAAGTACCAGCGCGTGGCCTCCATCAAGATGACGGCCGGTGTGCGCTTTCGCATCGCGCTTTGCGAGGAGAACCTCGGGCGGCTGCTGGATGCGCAGGCCGACTACACCGGGGCGCAGGAGCAGGCGCGCGCGGAGAACAGCAAGGACGTGCTGGACGCCTCCACGGAGGCGCTCGCCCAGTTGAAGCAGCGCATCCCCGTGCTGAAGGTGGTCATCCCCTCGGGGGTCAACGACGCGGAGGTTCTCGTCGACAAGAAGTCGATCGCCTCGAGCGAGGCGGGCTTCGTGACCAACCTGGAACCCGGAGCGCACGCGTTGGAGGTCCGGGCGCCGGGACGGCAGCCCTACGCGAAGTCCATCAAGGTGGTCGAGCGCGAGATCACGACGGTGGAGCCTCCGCTGCTTCCGGTGACGCAGCAAGCGCCGGCCGCCGTGGCCGTTCCGCCGCCGGCGACCACGAGCACGCCGCCGCCGAAAGAGCCGGCCAGCCAACCCGCCCCCCCGGAGGGGCGCAGCCTCGCGCTTCCCATCGCGACCACGGCAGGTGCCGTGGCATTGGTGGGCCTGGGCTTCGGCTCGTACTTCTTGGCCGGCAGCAAGGCCGACGATGCACGGAGCAAGTGCGAAGGCGGGAACGGCAACGCGTGCACCGATTCGCGCAGCACGATTCGCACGTTCGATGCTCTGGCCATCACCGGCTGGGCAGCGGGCGCGGCACTCGGTGGCTTGGCGATTTACTTGTGGACCCGCCCCGCGCCGGCGAGCGCTTCGAGTGGGACGGCAGCCGCAAACGGCCCTCGCTACGTGCGGGTCGTTCCGTGGGGGCAAGGCATGCGACTCGAAGGGAGCTTTTGATCGTGCGTCGTTCTTCCATGATTTACTCCACCGTGTTGGCGACGGCCTTCGTCGGCGCCATCTGGGGCTGCGGCGATCTGCTGCACGGCACGGACTTCACCGAGAAGTCGAAGTTCATCCAGGGTCAGCCCAATTTTTGTGAGTGGGACATCCCAACGGCGCAGAAACATGCTGTCGATGCCTGCACGATGCTGCTGTCCTGCGAGAACGGCTTCTCGGCGGATGCGCCCAACGCGTACGGCGAGTGCATCAAGCGCGCGATCATGGCGTACAGTTGCGAGGCCAATCCAAACTTGCCCGTGAGGGGAAAAACGAGGGAGTTTTGGGATTGCCTGTGGCGCGCCCAGACGTGTGAAGCGGCCGACCCGGCGAAGGAAAACGACGTCGCGTCGTGCTTCAAGACCGATGACGGCGGGGCAGCCCCGTCGGTATGCCAAAATGCCCCGGGATTCATCAACTGCGTGGGCCCGCAGCGCGCCGAATGCCGCAACGGTAGCCCCCGAGGAAACTTCGATCCTTGCGTGGCAAGCGGACGGATGTGCGGGAAGGCCGGGACGGAGATCGTCTGCGCCGGCTCGAACAACGGCAGCTGCACCAAAACGGGCTGCGAGGACAAACGCCTGCACTGGTGCGCCCCCGATAGCAGCACCCCGCAAGATCACGGGATCGATTGCGAGAACTTCGGCGACCAGGACTGCATCGAGATCGATGCCGGAGTCGCGGCGTGCAAGCCCTCCGTGCCGCAGGCTCCGGATGGCGGCGTCGATGCGGGCCTCAAACCGGGGTGCCCCAATGCGACGGTCACGTGCCAGGGCTACATTGCGGTCGGCTGCCCCTCCGGCATCGAGGAGCGGGTGGATTGCAAAGCCTTGGGCCTCCTCTGCACGGCCCTCCCCGGCGGCGACTCGTTCGACGTATCCCGCGCCTGCGGAGACCCCAAAGCGACATGCGTCGACCGCTGCGAAGGTGGCAATGTCATCGCGTGCCGCCGCGGCGGGAATGAGACCACCATCAAGTGCGCAGACTATGGCCTCGGGCAGTGCATCACGCAGCGCGCCAACGACGGGAAAGAGCAGGCCACGTGTGGCCCGCCGCTTCCCCGTCCGTGAACGCGCGGTTTAGAACTGGACGTCGAGGTTGACCCTCGCATCGGCCACGGTGACGTCCTTCTCCCATGTCGTCTTCCCCGGTGCGGCCACGCTCACGTGGTACGTGCCGGGGAGCACCAGGACGTGGAAGGAGCCGTCGGGGTTGACGGCACGGCTCTGCGTCGTCGTGCCC
The DNA here is from genome assembly GCA_037157805.1 of Sorangiineae bacterium MSr11367. Classification (NCBI taxonomy): domain Bacteria; kingdom Pseudomonadati; phylum Myxococcota; class Myxococcia; order Myxococcales; family Pendulisporaceae; genus Pendulispora; species Pendulispora rubella. The sequence goes on from CP089983.1 coordinate 6,292,574, forward strand.
GAGCGGGTCACGGTGACGGTGGCGCCCGTGACGCCGGCGGGGACGACGCCGCGCAGGCCGCTGCCATCGAGGCGCGCGAGTGCGACCTGCCACGCGCCGCGCAGCTTGGTGACCGTGCGATCGCGCCAGGTGGCGTACGAAGGCTGGAAGCCCTGGGCGGAGCGATTGACCTCGATGACGTAGGGCGCGACGGAGTACTTGTTGTACATCCAGTCGATGTCCCCGCCGTCGACGGCGTAAAGCGTCTCCCACGAGGTGCCGTATCGGTAGTTGCCACTTCCGCTGTCGGAGGGAAGCTTGGCCGCCATGGCGGTGGCGAGGTTGCGCAAGATGTCCCGCGTGGGGGCTTGCACGCCGTCGCAGCCGTACGGATAGATGATCAATTCGCTGTACGAGTGGTACGAGATGTCAATCACGGGGCGGGTGGCCGCGACGTGGTTCATCAGCACGTTGGTCTCGGGCTCGGAGCCCGCGCTCGGCCCGCGGTAGGTCTCGGAGCTGGCGCTTCCCGACGAACCATTGCACGAGCCCCACGCGTACGGGTAGTTGCGGTTGATGTCGACGCCGGTGCCCGACGGACACGACCCGCTCGATGGGCATCCGCGGGTGTTCTTGCGCCAGTAGCTGTCGGTGTTCCACACCTTGTTGTTGCCGTCGACGTTGAGCATGGGAACGACCCAGATCTCGTTCGAGTCGACCCAGCGGGTGATGTTCGCGTCCGTGCCATACTTGGTGAGAAGCTGCTCGATGGTGTCCAGCGCCACCTCGGGCGACATCACCTCGCGCGCATGGTGCATCCCATTGAAGAGGATGACCGGCTTGGCCGGCGAATGCTGCGCGACGTCTTTGCTGATCTTGATGCCCCAAATGTCGCGCCCCTCGCGGGACTTGCCAATGGACTTGACCGAGGCAATGGCAGGATGCGCTGACGCGTATTGATGAATGATCGTATCAATTTCCGCCGACGTCTTGTAGGCGGGGTCCGGCGCAAACTCGGCTTGTGCGGCGAGCTTGTGACGAGCGACGCTCATTCCCTGGTGCGTCAATTCTTCGACTTCATAATCGGTCAAAATGACATCTGCCTGCGAAGCGGGCAAATCTACACCGGCAATGTCAAATCCGCGCGATTGCAAAAATTGCATCTGGCGCGGATAGTCGGTCAGCTGGAATGTCACCAGGTGACGGGCGCCGTGGGCGCCGGCGATCAATTCGTCCGCACTCGTCGACACGTCCGTGTCGGGTGCCGATGCGGAGGAACAACTTGCCAGCAAAATGGCTGCGGGAACCACGGCCGCGACGCGCACTACGGCCTTCATCGTCTTCAACGGGAATCGGCTGCTCATGGTGATGCCTCCCTGGAGGGAACTATCGATTGTCGGGCGTGTGGGCGAGCGGGAGGCTATTTGGAAAGGACGCCGGTGGCAATCAATATAGCGATCGCAATCCCCATCAAACTTTCACCCGCAATGAATCCCGAGCTGATGGGTACCACTGTTTGTTCGGCGACACGCGGATGCCGGCGGCGCATGAACTCCGCAATGGACGCGCCAATGAACATGGCGATGGAATTGGAACCCGGAACGACCATCGCCATGCCGATTCCCGACGGCGACGGAATGTAGGGCTTGAGGCGCGCAGGGGCCCACCGCTCGAGCAACGTGATGGCGATGCCCAGGACGAAGGCGATCCCGATGGCCGTCCGCGCCGCCGGATGGAGGCCACCGATGCCCAGCGAAAGCGCGCGCGAGACGCCCGCCCATACGAGCACGGTGGGCGCGGGAAACTGCGTCGAGCCAAGGACTTCGGCCGAGGGCACCAGCAGATTGTACGCAGGGACGACCACCACGGCGCCGGCGACCACGCCGAACAATTGCGCAAAAAGCTGTTTGCGCGGATTGGCGCCCAGCAAATAGCCGCTCTTCAAGTCGGTAAGCAGATCGGCGCTGTGCAGGCCCACGCCGGCGGTCACGTTGGCGGTCATGACATTCGCCACCACGTTGCCCGGCAAGATCGCACCGAAAATGAGCTGCGTCATCGGCCCCATCGCCTTGCTCGGCGTGATGTCGGTCTCACCCGTGACGCGCGAGCTCACGATGCCGACGACGAACGTCAGCGGCAAGGCCACGATGGCCGCCCAGAGCGGCACTTGGAAAAGCGACATCATGAGAAAGACCACGATGGGCGCCAGGACGAGAAACCCCGCCGGAAACCACCAGGTCGGGCATTCGACGTCGGCGAGCGGATCGTCCTCCTCGTTCTTGCGCTTGCGAAACAGGGCGAACACGCTGCTGAAGGAGCGCGCAACGCTTTGCCATTGGAACGCGAAGGAGAGCAGGTTGCTCGACACCAAGAGCGCCGCGGCAGGCCACAAGGTGAATTGGACGATGTTCTTGTAGACGACGCTCTCGATGGCCCCACGCGCGTACATGGCCGGGCCGAGCACGGCGTAATTCATGATCGCGCCGAGCAGCATCGACCACCCCGTCTTGAAGCTCATGAGCGCGCCCGCGCCGAAGAGGATCAAGCTGCCGTCGAACGCGAGCGTCCATTTCTCCGCAGCAACGCCGCCCAGTTTGAAGGGCAATCCAAAATGCGCCGGCAGATTGAACGGGAGCCAGCGCATTTTCGCATCGCGAAGGAACGCAATGACGGCGCCAATCGCGCCCGCGCGAATGAGGTAGCGCGCTTTGTTGCTCGATTGGCCGTGGTGGTGCAGCGACTTCAACGTCTCCGCGGTGGCCGTGCCCGTGGGGAATGGCAATTTGTCGATGTTGACGAGTTGCCGCTTGAGCGGAATGGCCACGAAGACGCCCATGGCCGCGATGACCGCGAACCAGACCATCAGAGGGATGCTGTCGGGGCGAATGCCCGTGAGCAGAAGGAGCGCCGGAATGGCGGCCATGTTGCCTCCGCCGGTCATGAAGCCCGCGGCCGAGGCCACCGACCCCATGGCATTGTTCTCGAGCGCGGAGAATTCTCTCTTGGTGATGCGCAACGCCGCGAGCACGCGGTACATCGCGAAGGCGAGAACGCACGCGGTGACCGTGACGCCGAGGCTCCAGCCCGTCTTCAGGAAGACGTACAGGTTCGACAGGCACATGATGCCGCCGAGAAACATGCCCGTGACGATCGAGCGCACGGTGAGCTGCACCGCGCCGGGCTGATAGACCTCACGAAACCATTGCGCCTCGGTGTGCTGCTGTTCCTCCGGCTTTTCCTGCGGATCCTTCTGCTCGCGAGGCGCCATCAGGGCGTGACCACCATCGCGCTGCCGCCACCACGCCGCACGGGCTCGGCCACGGCGGTGAGCGTGCCGTCTTCGTTGAATTGGATGCCCGTGGCCGCGCCGATTTCGGCCATCTCGACGAATTGGTGGCCGCGCGCTTTGAGCTTCGTACCGATGTCCGAGTTGATGAAGGCCGGCTCCGCGGTGCTCTTCGTGTCGGTGCCCGGCGTCACGACGATGTTGCGCTCGGAGACGCGCGGGGACGCGAGGGCTTCGGCGATGGGCATGTTGAAATCGAGGTAGTTGATCACGGTCTGCCCGACGGTGGTGATGATCGTGCTGCCGCCGGGACTTCCCAGTGCGACGCGCGGCTTGCCGTCCTTGAAGATCAAGGTCGGGGTCATGCTGCTGCGGGGACGCTTGCCGGGCTCGAGGATGTTCGCGGCCTTGGCGTTGGGGTCGGTGGGGATGTCGAAGTCCGTGAGCTCGTTGTTCAGGATGAAACCGAGCCCCGGCACGACGATGCTGCTGCCGCCCTCGAACTCGATGGTGAACGTGTACGAAACGATGTTGCCCTCGGAATCCGTCACGGTGAGATGCGTCGTCTCGCGCGTGGCCCCGCCGGGCGACGTATCGAGCGCCGGCGGCTGCACCGGCGGGCGGCCGGGGCTGGGATCGCTCTGGTGCGCATAGGGATCTCCCGCTTTGGCGCTGCCGGTGGCGGCCGTGTCGGTGATGAGCGCGCGGCGGGTTTGGGCAAATGCCGGCGAGAGCAAGCCTTGGAGCGGTACGTCCGTGTATTCCGGATCGCCGTGAAAGGCATTGCGATCGGCATAGGCGAGGCGCGACGCCTCGATGTACCGATGCAGGTGCAGCTCGCGATCGCCCGTCTCGGTGTACGGCGTCAGGATGTTCAACGTCTCGGCGAGGGTCATGCCGCCGCTGCTCGGTGCGGGCATGCCGACGACCGTGTGGCCGCGGTACGTGCTCTCCACGGGAAGGCGGACGCGCGCGTCGTAATTGGCAAGGTCCTCCATCGTCATGACGCCGGGGCGCAGCGGCGGATTGGCCTCGGGCGGCTGGCGGACCGCGTCGACGATCTTCTGCCCCACTTCCCCTTCGTAGAAGACGCGCGTGCCACCCTCGGCGATTTTGCGGTACGTGGCGCCCAAGTCGGGATTCTTGAACAGATCCCCGACGGCGCGGGGCTCGCCCGCATCGGTGAGGTACAGTTTGCGCGCGCTGGAGACGCGTTGAAACCGTGCCTGATTGCGCTTCGTCTGGTCGACGAACGTGGTGTCGACGACGAAGCCGTTCTCCGCCACGAAAATACCGGGTTGCAAGACCTCGCCGAGCGACTTCTTTCCATAGCGCCGCAAGGCCTCGTCCCAACCGCGCACCGTGCCCGGCACACCCACCGAGAGACCGCTGGCGATGATCTCGTTCGTATCGATGCGCTTACCCTCCGCATAGAAGAGCGAGGCGGTTTGCGCCTTTGGCGCCTTTTCGCGGTGATCGACGGTGACGAATCGATTCTCCTTCGCCAGGTAGATGACCATGAAGCCACCACCGCCGATGCCGCAGGAGAACGGATCGGTGACCCCCAGCACGGCGGCAGCCGCCACGCTCGCGTCGATGGCGTTGCCACCGAGTTTCAGAATTTCGATGGCCGCCAAGGTCGCGCGCACGTCGACCGTCGCCGCCGCCCCACCGCGCCCCACGGCCGTCGGCACGGGCGCCGGTGGATTGGCCAGGCTCCGGAACGCGTTCCCCGCATCGGGCGAGCCACTGTCGGGCGATCCGCCGTCGGGCGGGGCGGAGACCTGCGTGGAGTCGTCGCACGCGAGAAAACCGGTGAGCGACACCAGCGGGATCAGCGAGAGGGCAAGCCATTTTTTCATCGCGCGAGATTTCGCATACCGTAGCGCGGCGGGCAATGCCTCAAAAAAGGCCGCCGCCGGGCGCGCACGGGCATGGCGGCCCGCGGACGCGCCGCGTCGAGGCCGACGGTGCGATTCTGAGGATCCCGCGATCCAGTGGACCGCCGGTTTTGTTCACGTACACCGTACCGGCGCGACGGTTCCTCGAATGGACGACCGGCGAATCGCGTCGCACGGGCGTCCTACGGGAGGGATCGCGGGCGGTTGAACTGGCCTGACACGTGCAAAGTTCCACCCTCCAATGAAAACCGTTTTGAAATCTCTCCTGTCGATTCCCGTTCTCGCACTTACCGCGACAGGGGTCGTGGTGCTCATGGTCGCATGCAGCGGTTCGAGCAATTCGAACGGGGGAGGCTCGGACGACAAAAAGACGGATAGCGGAAACGACGACGACGACAGCGGTACCAAGACCGACGCGGGCGACGACGAGGACGATGCCGGAAAGGACGCAAACGGCAATCCCGGCGCTCCATGCATCGGTGAGACGAAAGTGGAAGCCTGCCTCGCCTGTTGCGACACGACGTCGTCCGGCGGCCGGGCGGTGATCAACAAAGCGTTTCAGGATTGCAATTGCAAAGACGGTTCGGAATGCAAAGCCGATTGCGGGGACAACTACTGCTCCGGCAAACCGGCATCCGCCGAGTGCGCACAATGCCTCAAAGAGTCGGAAGTCTGCGAGGAAACGGCCAAAACGGCATGCGACAATGACTCGAAGTGCGCCGCGTACAGAGTCTGCGCCACCAACTCGGAGTGTGACGACAAGGATCCGTGAGCGGAGGCGCTGGTCAAGTTAGCTGCAGGACGCCCCTTTCTCGAAACCGTTCGCAGGAGCGGCCTTGAGCTTCTTCTCCGTGTCGGGACCGTAATCGCCATCTTCGCCGGTCGGCTCGTCGGGGTGATTGCGGTTCCACAGCCTTTGGAACGCAAGCACGTCCTTGCCGCGCAATTCGACGGTGTCGGCTCCGACATAGGTAAAATGCATGCGATCGCCGGGTCCGAACCATTGGAAGCTCGCCCCCTCCAAGGCCTCCTTCCAGGTGGCATTGTCGCCAATGTCGATGGCCAATCCCTGTTCATGATTCGACGCGCCCGGGGTGGCCGCGGCGGTGATGCTGCAGCGACCCGCCAGGTGCCACTGGCGAAGGAGGTACTGCTGCGGGAGGCCGCGAAGCATCGAGTTGATGCGCATGGTCGTGTTCGGGTTGGCAGCGAGCGCATCGCCCAGGGCCTTGGCGGCCGGCGGCTGCAGGTACGCGAACACGGCCTCGCCGCGCGTTTGGTTCGAGGTGGCATCGACGGGGGTCAGCGCGTTGGGGACGAGGCAATTCACCTCGCTGACGATTTGGCGGCTCAATCCGAGAACGGTGACGGTCGAGCACCCCGAGTCCACGGCTTGCTCGACGGTCATGGCCGGTGCGAGCAAGCTCTCCGTGCTGCTGTTGAGGAAGCTCTGGCCGTCCAACGAGAAGCCGCCGAGCACGGGGCCGCCGGGCTGAACGAGGCCTCCGCCATCGGGATCGAACAGGCCGCCCTGAGCTTGAAGGACGCCGTCGCGCGCTTGGAAGGGAAGCTGCGTGGTTTTGCCCGACGCGCTGGTGAGCGTGAGCCGGTCGCGGGCCGCATTCACGGCGAAGGTGCCGCTCTCGAGGCAGGCGTCGGGGCCGATCTGTGCGACCTCGTCGGCGCGTTCGCACGGGCTTTTCCAGGATAGATAGTGCGTGGCATCGACGAAGGCGAGCTCGGAGATGGGCCCCGCGCTGGTGGCCTTGTACGAGCCACGCAGCACGGGTGGCTTGGCTTCGTCGCCGGTCGGCGGCGTCGCGTTCGACGAGGAGGAGCATCCGGCCGCGATGGCGCAGCCCACGGCGAGCCCCAAGCAAAGAAGGGTTCTCAATACGTCACCGTGACGTTGCCGCCGCCGTAGCCCGAGCAGCTGCCCGCCGTACGATTCGTGACGCCGTGGCTGAGTCCGAGCCCCGACATGACCGCGTTGCCGCCTTCCCAATCGCGGCTGACGGAGGTGTCGCGGATGTTCGCCACGACGCACTTGCCGCTTCCATTGCAGAGGGTCGCGGTCTTCTTCGAGCAGTACGTCTTGGTCGGCGCGGCGACCCAGAGATCGCTGTCGGAGCACGCGCCCTGGCCCGTGCATCCCCAGGAAACCTGGCCTTCCGGCATGTTCTGCGAGTACGTCGAGCACGAACGCAGGAAGTCGCAGTCGCCTTCGTACTTCAGGTTCACGCGCTGGGTCGTCTTCTTGCCGTCGGTGTCGCCGCCGCCGTTGTCGCCTCCTCCGCCGTTGTTCCCGCCGCCGCCGTTGTTCCCGCCGCCGTTGCCGCTCCCGCCGTCGCCTTTGTCGCCGTTCGAGAAGGATTGGTCGCCCGCGGTGAAGGCCTCGATGAGCGCTTTGATCAACTCGATGAGGCTCCCCCCGTCTCCGACGATGGAGCCGCCGTCTCCGGGAACGAGCGGCCCCGCATCCTCGCCCACCAACGGACCGCCCAAGGTCGTCATGCTCTCCGCACGCAGGCCGGTGAGGTTCGCGTCGCGGTTCACGTTCATCGCATGGAACGGCATGCGCTTCGTTTCGCCGGTGTCGACGTTGGTCAGCGCGAGCTCGGTTTGCGCCTCGTTGACCGCGTACGAACCGCTCTCGAGGCATTTCTCCGTGGCCGCACACGGGCTGCGCCACAAGAAGTAGTGCGCGGAATCGTAAAACGTGATCTCGGTGATGGCTCCGGCGCTCGTCGCTTGGTACGTGCCACTGAGCTTCGGAGTCGCGGGGGGTTCGTCCGACGTCGACGAGCATCCCACCATCAACGAGCCAACGATCGCACACCCGACGAAGACTGCATTCCAAGTTTTCATGCGAGCTCCCCTGCTTAGACCTGCTTAGACCTGCGTGGACTAGGTGGCCGCGAATGACTGCAACGCACGAACCACACAAAATTGCCGCGATTTTCCGCTATTTCCGCGGGCAAGCCGGAAGGATCCGTTCCATCGGCGGATCTCCTCGTTCCTCCGTTCCGTCAAACCTCTAAACTCGGGGCATGGGTCTTCGGCTTCTCGTCTTCGATGGCACCCCCAAGAAGGGAGAAGGCCTTCTGCGTGCGGCATGGTCCAGCGGTGCACCTTTGTACCGCGCACTCGGACGCGTCGATGCGCACCACGGGGCCACGAGTTGGGCCGATGCCCTCGCGTGGCTCACGCAGTTCCGGCAAGGGGAACCCATTTCCGGGATTCAATATTGGGGACACGGAAAGTGGGGCACCGTGTTCATCGCCAACGATGTCTTCACCGCACGTGCCCTCGACGCAGGGCATGCGCACTTCGAGGCCCTCGCCGCGCTGCGCGCGCGCATGCTACCGAACGCGCAATCGCTGGTGTGGTTTCGCACCTGCGAGACATTCGGCGCGCGGGCGGGGCATGCGTTCGCATCGCGGCTGTCGAACTTCCTCGGCGCCCGCGTGGCCGGCCACACGCACGTCATTGGCGTGCTGCAGAGCGGACTTCACGGGTTGCACCCCGGCGAATCCCCCCGCTGGTCCGATTCCGAGGGGCTCGCCTCGGGGACCCCCGACGCTCCGGTGTCGGCCAAGGGCTCCTCCCCCGACGCGCCGCACACGATTCACTTCATGAACAACGCCGTGCCGGACGCCTGGTTCGCGAGCTAAGGCAACTACATGGATTGCTGCAGCTGCGCCCGGGCGAGGGCATCGGCGGCGGCCGCGTTGGCGATGTCTTGGTCGCTTGCGCCGCTCTTCTTGGAACCCTTCGCCGTGGCGCGAGGCGCTTTCGGTGCGGGCTTGGACGCGGTCACGGCGGGCCGGGGCTCCGGCACGGGCGACACCACCGGAGGAAGCACCTGCGGTACCGCAACGACCGGGGGCGGTGACGCGGGCGGCAGATCCATCACGGAGATGGGCTGCGTGGAGGGCGTCGCGGCCTTGGGCGGGTCGGCCGGGGTTGCGTCCGTATGGGCCATCGAAGGGTCGACGAACTCGGCGCCGGTGCGAAGCAGATCGTCCCCGCTGCCCTCGACGATGGCCACTGTGGCCACGGAGCCGATGATCGCCATGGCCGCCAAGGCGAACGCCCACGACACGGTCGGCTGCGCGCCACGTTCGCGTGGCTCGCGCACCTGGGACGCGTGCATGCTGCGCGCCAAGGGCATCGGATCGGATTCCATGACGCGCCCGCGTCCCCATTCCGGCGGTGCGAAGACGCCCTCGGCCTCCTGCGGACGATTCATGCGACGCGCCTCGCGGGCGGCATCGAGCTGCGCCTGAATGCGCTCGGGCGTGAGCGGCGCAAACGCGGTGAGCTCCGGCCGCCTCGATTCGGCCGGGATGCCCGCCGCCGGCGCGTGCAGCGGAATGCGCGTCTCGACCTCCGGCTCGGGCTCCGCCCGCGCAGCGCCCTGAAAGGGGCGAAAGTTCGTGTGCTCGTCATCATCGAGCGGCCGGCCCGGCATGCGGCGCGTGGCCGCGTCGGCGATCAGCTTCCGGGTTTCTTCCTCGGGCGGGTCGGCAGGAAACGAACGGCGGCGATTCAAGACAACGGTTTCGTTCTCATCCTCCTCGCCCGCGGCTGCCGGCCGCGGCGGGGGCGTCTTGATAGGTGGCAACATTCAGCAGGCCCTCGCAAGCATCGTTGCAGAGGGCGATCCAACCACAGAAGGTGGCCTTATGTCCTGCGTTCACGCAGATGGCCGCGCAAAAACGCGCTTGTAGGCCAACGGCTCACGTCCCTGCCGCGGTCCGTCGATCCAATGGCCCCCTGCGGGGCCACTGGACGACGCGTGGGTCACAGCGATTGCTCCAGCTGCTTGTCGGCGAGCGCCTTCGCCTCCTCGGCCAGGCTCTTCTCCTTGTCCTTGTCGCCCGAGCCCTTGTCTTCCTTCTTACGGCCCTTGTCCTTCTCGGGCTTCTCCTTCGCCTCGGCCTTGTCCTTCGCCTCGGGCTTCGTGTCCGCGTCGGGCTTCATCTCGGCCTTCGTGTCTTTGTCGGCCGTGGGCGCCGGACGGGGACGCGGACGCGAGGTCGGACGGCTCGCCGGAGGCGGCGCCGGCTTGACCACGCCGAGCGGGGTCGATCCCGTCATGCCGGGCCCCTGCCCCATCACGACCCCCTGCTGCCCCGACGGGTACGCGGAGGCGGGATAGCCCGATTGCGGGAACATCGCGCCCGGCGCGCCGGGGTAGCTCGCCGGCGGGGCCGAACCTCGCGGAGACTGCGGGCTGGTGAGCGCCCCTTGCGCGGCGGCCTGCGGTTGCGGGGCCGGTTGCTGCGGGGCGCTTGCCGAGGCCATCGCATTGGGTGCGCTTTGCGCGGCTTGCGCATTCGGCGTGTCGATGAACTTCGCCATCTCGTCCAGCGCAACATCGCTGTCTCCGCGAACGACCAGCGCGATGATCAGGCCACCGAGGACGCCGAGCGCCACGAAGACCGCCACCCACGAGATCGTCGGCCGGCCATCTTTGTCGCGCGAGAAGAACACCGTCGCCGGCTTCTCCAGGCGGATGGCCGCGCGCTGCTCCGTCGGATCCTGACGGCCCGTCGACATGCCCATCGGGCCGGCGTTGGGCGGCGGAGGCGGCGACGAGCGGAAGTACGGCGCCGGCGCTTCGTTCGTCATCATGCGCGGCGGGCCGATGCGCGTGGGCGCCTCCGAGTAGGGCGGCGCCTGCACCGCCATGGCCGGCGGCATGGGCTCGGGCGGCGGAGGCGCCTGCGTCACATAGGCCGCCGGCGGGGGCGTCAAGTACGCCGAGGGCGCGGGGTTCATGAAGGCCGTGGTTTGCGGCTCGGTCTCGGCCTCGTACACCTCGGAAGGCGTCGGATGGTACACCGGGGGCGCCGGGGGTACGTAGACGGGCGCCGGCTGCGAGCGCGGCGCTGGGGGCGCGGAACGCGGGACGGGCGCCGAATTGCGCGGCGCGGGCGCGGAGGAGCGAGCCGGCGGCGGGGCCGAATGCCTCGCGGCCGGCACCTGCCCCGTCGCGCCGGAGAGCACTGCCGCCGCGAGATCGGGACGCACCTGCGTCTGCTCTTCGTCGGGGACACGCGGGGTGCGCTTGGACTTGGGGAACGAGACCGCCGGCGGACGCTCGGACGGAGCTTCGCGCGGCGGCGGCATCGTCTGCCTCGAGCGTTGCGGCATCAAGGTGGTGACGTCCTCGCTGCCCTCCACGTGCGAATCTTGGCTGGCGCGCGGGTTCGAGAAGAACATCGCGGCCGAGCGTTCCGACGCTTCGGAGGTACGCGAAGGCTCGCGTGGCGTTGCAACGGGCGGCCGCCGGGGCGGACGCGCCGACTCTTGCAACGAGTCGAGCCGTGACCTGGGCGGCGGCCGCGTGGGCGGCAGCTTCCGTCCATTTCTCTCGTGGGCCTCGGAAGCATCGACGTCGAACTGTTCGATGCGAGCGCTGCGCTTGGGTAACGGGAGCACGGAGAGACTACTTGCAGACCCCGAGCCAAACCGTACACGACGGCCCAAAGCGCGATTTTCAAGGTCTTTTCTCGCTCCTCGCTCGCGTGCTCGCGCGAGTCCACCCAGGCCTTTTCCGCGTCCGGCCACGGATCTGGGGGTCCGAAGATCCAGAATCAAAGGATCTAGCCGAGCCTTCGATCGTACGATCCCGCTGGGACTACAATCGACGGGCTTACCGTTTGCTCCGAGTCGGACAAAGATACGGACGATGACCGAACCTGCTTTTCACGCGCTGTTCGAACGCTGGGCGCGTCGCGTGCGCACGAGGCTCGCGCTTCGTCGCATGCTGGCCGGAGCGGCCATCGGGCTGGCGGTCGCGCTGATCCCCGCGGCCGTGGGCTGGAAAATGCGCTGGGCCGATCTGCGGGTTGGGGCGCCGGCGCTGGGGTTGGTGGGGCTCGGGCTCGGGTGGGTCGTGGCGCGACGTCGTCGATGGACGGACACGGACGTGGCGCTCTTTCTGGATGCGCGCCTCGAAACGGAAGAGGCGATTGCCACGGCGGTGGCGGGTGAGACGGACGCGGAGCACCCGGCGCAAGGAGTGGTCATCACGACCGCAACGGCGGCGCTGGCCAAGGAAACGGGACACCGGGCGAACCCGAAGCTGTGGAAGCCCGTGCATGCGCTGGGGGCCGTGGGCGTGATCGGGCTGGCGGTGATCGCGCGCCAACCGCTGCCCGTAGTTCCGCTGGCGATGGCGGCACCGGGCACGACGAAGGTGCAGACGACTGAGGTCGAGGGGCTGGAGAAGATCGCGAAGCTGGGAGAACTGTCCGCACGCGACGAAGCGCAGCGCCAACGGCTCGAAAAGATCGCGAAAGATGCGGAGGCTCTGAAGGAGGAGCTGCGCAAGGGCATGGAGAAGCGCGAGGCGCAGGACAAGATTGCGCGGCTGCGCGAGCAGCTTTCCCAGGAGCGGCTGTCGCTCGGCGAGGGCGAGCAGCGCGCGGGGCTCGAGAGCGCGGTGTCGAAGCTTCAAGAGAGCGAGGCGACGAAGAAGGCCGCGAAGGCGCTGGGCGACCACGACTTGCTGACGGTTGATCGCGAGATGGAGAAGCTGGCCAACGAGCGGGAGAAGCAGGATCGGGAGCTGGCGAAGAAGAAGCTGGAGGAGGCGGCCGACGCCGCGAAGAAGAACGGCGCGGGCGACGTGGGCAAGGCTCTCGAAGAGGAGAAAAAGCTCATGGATCGGCGCGGAGAGCGCGCGGATACGTTGCGCGAGCTCGCCGATGCGATGAAAGGCGCCGGGGAAGCGAGCGACGAGCTAAAGACACAGAGCGAGGCGCTGGACCGCCAAGGAAGCGACAAGGCGGCGAAGCAGCTGGCCGAGTCGCTGGGCAAGGCGTTGGAAAAGCTGACGCCGGAGGAGCGGAAGCGCCTCGCGGAGAAGCTGCGCGAGATGGCGAAGCAGTCGGGGGTGCCGCAGGCGGATGCGGACCGCATGAAGGACATGGCGAAGGATCTGGGGTCGCCTGAGGGGCAAAAAGAGCTGGAGGAGAAGCTCAAGGAGCTCGCCAAAGAGGACAACGCGTCGAGCGAATCGAAGCGGCAGCAAGCGCTGGACGACGCCGAGCGGGGCGCGCAAGGGATGGAGCGCGGCCTTGGAGAGCAGGGGCAACAGGGGCAACAGGGGCAACAAGGACAGCAGGGGCAACAGGGACAGCAGGGGCAGCAGGGGCAGGAGAACGGGCAGGGGCAGGGGCACGGGCACGGGCAGGGAATGGGAGGGGTTCCCATTCCGGGTGATGGCCAGACGGCGGGAAGCGGGACCGGGGGCGGCGGGGGACCGAAAAAGGGAAACAGTGGGGGCGCGGGGGATGCGCAGACGATGAAGTCGCGGGCGCGGGGCACGCTGTCGAAGGGGCAAGCGATGCCGGGCACGGTGAATACGTTCGTGCCGGGAAAGGCCGGCGGCACCGCCAACACGCGCGGCACGGGGGACTTGCGCATCGTGGGACCGAGTGAAGTGGACGGGGTCGAGCGAAGTGACGTGCCCGAGGAATACCGGGAGCACGTTCGGCAGTACTTTCAGCCATAGCCGCCTGGCGGCGCGAGGAATCGATGTCGGAACAGTTCGAGGCGGGACTCAAGCAGGCAGCGGCTGCGGTCAACATGCTCAAAGACGCGATCGGACGCGTCGTCGTGGGCCAGAGTGACGTCGTGAATCAGGTCATGTGGGGCCTGGCCGCGGGCGGCCACGTTCTGCTCGAGGGCGCACCGGGCCTCGGCAAGACGCTGCTCGTGCGAACGCTGTCGCAGTGCCTGGACCTTCGCTTTTCGCGCATTCAGTTCACGCCCGACTTGATGCCGAGCGACGTGACGGGCACCAACGTGCTCGTCATGGATCCGTCCCAGCGCGCGGCCGGGGCGATGTTCTCGGTGCAGAAAGGCCCCATTTTCGGGCAAATCGTGCTGGCCGACGAGATCAACCGGGCCACGCCGAAGACGCAATCGGCGTTGCTCGAGGCCATGGCGGAGCATGCGGTCACCATCGGGGGAACGCGCCACGCGCTCGAGGAGCCGTTCTTCGTGCTGGCCACGGAGAACCCCATCGAGATGGAGGGCACCTACCCGCTGCCCGAGGCGCAGCTCGATCGCTTCTTGTTGAAGGTCATCGTGCCTAACCCGAGCGAGAACGAACTCGTCGAGGTGCTGGCACGCACCACGGGCCATGAACAAGGTGCACCGCCGCGCGTGCTCGGGCGCGACGGTGTGTTGCGTCTTCGGTCGATGTGCCGGGACGTAGTGGTCGCAGAGCCGGTGGCCCGCTATGCCGCGCGGCTCGTGCGGGCGAGCGATCCCACGTCGCCGGAGGCGCCCGATCTGGTGAAGCGAAGCCTCCGCTACGGAGCCGGCGTGCGCGGTGCGCAGTCCTTGGTGCTCGCGGCCAAGGCGGTGGCGCTTTGCGAAGGGCGCGCGAACGTGTCGTTCGCCGACGTCGCGGGTGTGGCCAAACCCGCCCTGCGCCATCGCATCATCCGCTCCTTCGAGGGCGAGGCCGACGGTGTGTCGACCGACACGGTGATCGATGCCCTGCTCGCGTCGGTGGAGGCCCGCCCCGCGAGCGTCGATGCCGAGCGCACGAGGCAGGCATGAAGAGAGGCCTGGCGGCAGCGACGATGATGGCCACCGTGGGCCTCCTCTTTGCGCTGCCCACGAATGCTCAGAGCCCGCCCGCCGATCAAGGCGAAAAGGAGCTCGCCTTGCGGGCGACGCCCGTTTTTGGCAACGAAGCCTCGATGTCCACCGGGTGGAGCGAGGTGGCCGTGAGCCTCGAGAACACCGGGACGGCTGCGCGCAAAGGGACCGTCGAGCTCCTCGGCGAGGCCTCGTGGGCGCGCGAAGAAGAATTCGTGGCGCGCGCACCATTCCATGTCGCCGGAGGGCGCAGCGTGGTGGTGAAGCTGCCGACCCACGGCACGCGGCTCTCCGCGCCGAACCTGTCCGTGCGCGTGCTCGATCCTGCGGGAAAGCAGCTGTCGAAGACGAGCCTGGGCAACATCCCCTTCGCCGCACCGCTCTTGGTCGACGTGCACCAACCGTCGCGGCTCGGCCCTTCCCTGCGCAACTGGCCCATCGCCACCACGTGGTCGCCGAGCCGCGTGCCCTATGCGAGCGCCGCGATGCCCGGCGTGGGGCTCTCCGTCGGCGTGCCCACCTTCGATCGCGCGACGGGGGATCCCATTCTGCCGGATCGCGCGGCCGGCTATTCGGCCGCGACGGCGGTGTTGATCCACACGGACGTGCTCGCGCGCCTGGAGGCCTCTGCGGCCGAGGCGCTCATGAACTGGGTCATCGGCGGGGGCACCCTCGCCCTCGTGCCCGCGCGCGCGGACGATTTGCGCGGTCCGCTGGTGACCGCCCTCGTCGGGGGCACGGTGGCGCCGGCGCCGCCGCCACCGGTGCTGCTCACGCTCCCCACGCGAGCGCGGCCGGCGGATCCGGGCCTCTTTCCGACGAACCCGGTGGATCCCGACGACGAGCCCGCGCCGCTGCATTTCGTGCCCATTCGCACCACCGAGCCGTCGGGGCGCACGGCGCCGGGCCCGAGCCCGGCCATTCGCAGCCGCCTGCAGGGGTACACGGGAGGAAACCTCGTGCCCAGTGTCTACGGCGCGAGCGCGGCGTACGGCACCGGGGAAGTGCACCTTTTGGCCTTCGACCCGACCGAAGCGCCGATGCTCGACGATGCGTGGGCGCAGGGGCGGCTGATCGATCTGCTCGAGCACGCGTGGGACCGGCGCGCCATCAACGTCGTGGCGCACGGCGGCGGCGAGTACGAGAGCATGAACTTCGACGGCGTGCGACGCGCGCTCGATCCGAACGAGAATTTCCGCCTGGCGCTGGGCGTTGCTGCGATTTTGCTCGTGCTCTACTCCATCGTGTGCGGCCCTCTCGTGTTTCTGCGCGCGGCCCGCAAGGGCAAGCCGCTCGCGCCGCTGGTGTGGGCGCCGGTTTTCAGCTTGGTGACGTTCCTGGCCATCGTGGCCGTTGGCTTCCTCGTCAAAGGGTGGCACGGGAGAGCGCGCCATTTGGCCATCGTCGAGACGGGCGCCGGCGTGAACCGGGGAGCCATCCGCCGCTTCCGCGGTTTCTTCACCAGCGAGAGCCGCGCCCTGAGCGTGGCCTCGAGCGATGCGGCCACCGTTCTCTCGGTGGCCAGCGCCGACTCGTCCTCGTCGCAGGAGAGGAGCGCGCTTTCGGTGGATCGCAACGGCGTGACGCTCGAGGACATCAATGCGCTGCCCTGGCAGACCATCGTGGTCCAAGAAGACGGATTTCACGACTTCAAAGGCGGGGTAAGCATCGTTGCGGCGAAGGACGGAAGCCTGGACGTGAGCAACCACACGGGGCGGCTTTTGAAGAACGTGCTCGTCTCCGTCCCCGGCGATGGGATCCACTTCGTCGAGCAACTGGCTGACGGCACGAGCGTACATGCCGCCGATACGCAGAAGCTGAGCGGGGTGCTCACCACGGGGAGCGCGCCCAAGGCCGCGACGCACACTCTCTCGATGGAACACATCCTGACGGGGTTTTCCGGGAAGAACGACAAGCACGGCGAGGCGCTTCGGAGCGCATGGGGCGTGATGGAGACCGCACTTGGCGGCTACGTCGACTGGTGGCCCGATGCGGTGCCCGTGGTGCTCGCGGAGGTGGACGGCGGTGAAGGCGCCACCAAGCGCGATGCGAATCTCCCCGTGGAGAGCGATCGTCTGCTGCTTCGCGTGGTCGGCAAGGGAGGTGCCCTGTGACGACGGCGACGACCACCGCTCCGGCGATCCGGGTGCGGCATCTGTGGCATCGATTCGGGCGGTTCGACGTGCTGCGCGACGTGAGCTTCGACGTGGCGCACGGCGAGATTTTCGGCTTCATCGGGCCGAATGGTGCGGGCAAAACGACCACGATTCGCGTGATGTCGACCTTGCTCGAGCCCCTCGCGGGGCGCGTGGAAATCGATGGCTACGACGTGACCATCGATCCGGACGCTGTGCGCAAGATCATTGGCTACATGCCCGACCACGCCGGCGTGTACGAACGCGTGACGGTGCGCGAGTACCTGGAGTTCTTCGCGGACGCGTACCGCGTGCCGACGGCGGGAACGAGCTACGCCGTGGTCGACGCCGTGATGGAGCTGACCGATTTGACGAAGCTGCGCGACAAGCTCGTGGCCACCATGTCGAAGGGCATGAAGCAGCGGCTGCAACTGGCGCGCACGTTGCTGCACGATCCCAAAGTGCTCATTTTGGACGAGCCAGCGAGCGATCTGGATCCGCGCGCCCGCATCGAGATTCGCGACCTTTTGGTGGAGCTGCGCAACCTCGGAAAGACGATTTTTCTATCGAGCCACATTTTGACCGAGCTCGCCGACGTGTGCACCTCGGTGGCCATTTTGGAACGGGGCCGCCTCGTCGTATCGGGCCCCATTTCCGAAATCGCACGCCGCCTCGAGCCACCGCCGGCACCTGCCCCCTCCGAAGGCGCCCCCGCCGTCCCGGCTCCCTCCCCCTCGGAGGTCCGCGGCTCGCCGCGGCCGACTTTCAACGCAGCGGGAGGGTCGGGGTGGGGGGCGGCAGCTCCGATCCCGACGCGCACCGTCAAGCTTCGCGTGCTCGCACCGGGCGAGGCCGTCGCCGCTGCCCTCACCGGCATGCCCAACGTCCACCGCGTCGCCCCCGGCCCCGCCCACACCGTGCTCGTGACCTATGCCGGCGACGACACCATGGTCGCGTACATCGTTCGCGCCCTGGTGATGGCCAACATCGGCGTCAGTGGTGTGGAGCCCGAGAGAAACGAGCTCGAACGCATCTTCCTCGAAGTCACCAAAGGTGAAGTCCAATGAAGCTCCTCGAGCGCTGGCTCGCCGAGCCCAATGCCATCTGGATGCGGGAGATGCGCCAGTCGGCACGCCTTGGGCGCACGCCGTGGATCCTCTTCGCACTCACCTTGAGCATTTCGCTTCTCATGTGCTCCATCGGCGGCATCGCCGCCGCGCGCAACACCAGCCCCGCCAACCTCGGGAGCTGGCTCTTTCAGGTCTTCTTCTCACTCGCCTACCTCGTCGTGGTCGTCGTGGGGCCGGCCGTCGCGGCCAACAGCATCGCCTCCGAGCGCGAAGGGCGCACGTGGGAGGCCGTTCTCCTCACGGGCCTCACGCCCACGGACATCGCGCGCGGCAAATTCCTCGCCGCGTACACTACCATTGCCCTTTACATCGTCGTGCTCGCGCCGGTGGGCGCGCTCTCGTTCCTCTTTGGCGGCGTCACCGCCACGGAGGTCATCATCGCCTTCTTCTTCCTCTTCTTGCTCGCGGCGCTGGGGGTCGCGTTCGGGCTGGCCATCAGCTCGCTCATGTCGAGCCTGCGCGGCGCCATCGTCGTCACCTTGATCCTGGCCATTTGCATCGGCCCGCTCGCCTATTCGATGTTTGGCTTCGGCAGCTCCTTCGCCGTGCATCAAATCTGGAACGACGTGCCCGAGGCGCACCCCATCTGGCTCCCCCTCGCCTATTCGCGCGCCCCGTTCGGGCTGGAATACGTCGCGCTGCTTCTGGGCGTGCCACTCTTGTTGGTGCTGGTGCCCGTGTGGTTCCTCTACGAGACGACCATCGCCAACCTGACCGGCGAGGCCGACGACCGCTCGAGCGGCGTGAAGCGTTGGTTTCTCGTGTGCACGCCGCTCCTGGCCGTCGCCGCGGCCATTCCCAGCGCCGCCGCCACCACCGTGGAGCGCGCGGCGATGTGGGCCATCTGGGGGCTCGCGCTGTTTTCGCTTCATGCAGGCTTCTGCGTGTTGCGCTTCGGCGCCGAGCCGCCGGGCCCCTCGCGGCGCGTGCGCATCCATTGGGAGCGCGATGGCGCGGGGCTCGTTCGGCGCTTTCTCGGCCCGGGTCTGGTGAAGACGCAGGTGCTGGCCACCCTCCTCGGGCTCCTGGGGATGGCGCTCATCGCGGGGGTGGACATCGCGTTCATCGCGCGTCACGGCATGGCCCTCGCCTCCACGCACGAAGCCATCGAACAGGTGCTCCTCTTCACAGCCTACGAGATGTTCTTCTACGTCTTCGTCGTCGGGCTGATCTCCTGGCTGCGCGCGCGCAATCCGAGTCCGTGGGCCGCGCGCCTCGTGGCCTGCAGCATCCTCTTTCTCATCGCGGTCGGGCCCTGGGTGGCTGCGCTCATCGGCGGTGTGACCGACTCGCGCGGGCACGATTGGCTCGTGGCCGGTGCGCCGAGTCCCTTTTACGTCATCGTGATGCTCCGCGACGTCCATCATCCGACGACGGACGGCATTCCCTCGGCCATCGCCGGTCTCACGTGCGCCGCGATTTGGGGCATCTTGGGCGTGGTCTTGCTCGCGCTGGCCTCGCGGCGGTGCCGGCGTACGGTGGCCACCCATGATGCAGCTTTGGCCCAAGCCGATGCGGCCCTCGCCGCGGAGGACCAGGCAGGAACGGGGCTCGAGGCCACGTGAGCTTGCTCGATCCGGCGTTCGCGCGCGAACTGGAAGCACTTCGCCGAAAACTGCGGGTCCGTGCGCGCTCGGGCGCGGGCGGCGATCACCTCGGACGGCGCCGGGGCGGGAGCGCGGAGTTCCTCGAGCACCGGCCCTATGCCCCAGGCGATGACCTGCGGCGCATCGACTGGCTGGCCTTCGCCCGCACGGGCGAGCCCGTGTTCAAGCTGTTTCGTGCGGAAGAGGACATCGTCGTGCGGCTCGTCCTCGACGCGAGCGCCTCGCTCGACTACGGCACACCGACGAAGCTCGTCACGGCAAAGCGCATGGCCGCGAGCATCGGCTACATGGCGTTGGCCCAATCGGAGCGCACGCAAGTCGTGGCCGCGAACGCGGGCGATTTTCGCATGAGCGAGCCCACGCGCGGACGGGCGAGCCTCCCTGCCCTTCTGCGCGCGCTCGATGGTGTGGACGCGCGCGGCGGGACCGATCTGGCGCGCACCATCGACACGGTGGTGCAGCGCTCGGCCCGGCCGGGGCTCCTGGTCGTGCTCAGCGATTTCATGGATCCGGGGCCGTTCGACTTGGCCATCTCGCGTGCAGCCTCCGCGGGCCATGACGTGGCACTGGTGCAGGTGCTCGCCCAAGACGAGATCGAGCCCAACTTCGAGGGCGATCTCGCCTTCGAAGACGCCGAGACCGCGGACCTGGTGGAGGTCACCGTCGACGCGCGCGCCATCGAGGCCTACCTCGCACGCCTGAACGGGCTCCTTGCCACCGTGCGTGCTCTGGCCAAGCGTTGCCGCGGCATCTACGTGCGCACGACCAACGTGGAACCTACCATTTCCCCAGTGCGCCGCTTCGTCGCGCGCGGGGTCGATTGATGGCACTCGGCGGTCTGGAGTTCCTCAACCCCAAAGGCCTGTGGCTGCTCACGGCCTTGGTGCCGCTCATCGTCCTCTACATTTTGAAGGTGCGCCGGCAGCGCACGCGCGTCGGCTCGACGTGGCTCTGGGCCGCAGCCCAACGCGATTTGATGGCCAAGCATCCGTTCCGCAAGCTCGTGGCGGAGCTCCCGTTGATCCTGCAAATCCTCGCGCTGGTGGCCCTGTCCATCGCGCTGGCGCGGCCGGCGGCCCGCGGCGGGAAGATCGCCGGCGATCACGTGGCCATCGTGATCGACACCAGTGCGTCGATGGGGGCCGGCACGCGCATGGATCTCGCGCGGAGAGCGGCGCACGGTGTGGTCGCGGCCCTCGAACCAGGGGCCGATGCCATCGTGATCGAAGCGGCCCGCGAGGCGAAGCTCGTCTCGCCCCCCGAGCGCGATCGCCGCCGGCTCGATGCCGCGGTGGATGCACTTCCGGTGCGGGAGCTCGAAGGCGATCTGGCGCCAGCCATTGCCTTGGCCGCCGATCGGCTGCGGAGCATGGGCGGGCGCCGGCGCATCGTGCTGGTGACCGATGGCGCGCTCGCGCACGATGCTCCGCTCGCCGCCGCGGACGTGCCGGTCCAAGTCATCACCGTGGGCGAGCCGGCGCCGAACGCGGCCATCGTGCGCGTGGACGTACGCGCAGGCGTCGACACGGCCACGCAGCACGAACAGGCGCAGGTCTTCGTCATGGTGCGCAATTACGCGGACCGCGCACGCGACGCCTTCGTGACCTTGCGCATTGACGATCGCGCAGAGCCCGTCGCCTCGCGCCGCGTTCTCTTGCCGGCGAAGGACAAAACGCCGGTGGTGCTGACCTTCGAGCCCAACGTGGCCGATCGCGGCAAGGGGCTCGTGGTGCAGCTCGCCTCCGAGGGCGATGCGCTGGCGCTCGACGACGCGGCCTACGGGCGCGTGCCGTCGGGGTACAAAATGCCGGTCACCCTGGCATCCCGCGCGCCGTACTCGTGGGTGGCGCGTGCGCTCGATGCCGATCCGAGCATCGATCTGCAGCGCATCACCGTGGACCAACTGGCGACGGTCAACGTCGACCCTGAGGCGCTGGTCATCGTCGAGGGTGCATGCCCGGAGAATCCGCCGGGCCGCGATCTGGTGGTGCTCGCGCCACCGGAGGGGCGCTGCCGCGAGACGGACGTCCTCGCCCCCGTGATGCAGCCGCAGCTCACGTCGTGGGAATCGGGGGATGCGCGCTTTCGCTTTCTCACCTTGGACGGCATGCACGTGGCACGCGCCACTCCGCTGCGCGCCATCGGGTCGGCGGCGTCGCTCGTCCGCGCAGGTACGACGACGTTGATCGCGGATGCGTCCATCCCCGGCAAGGCGGTGACCCTCGTCGGGTTCGACGTGGGCGACAGCGATTGGCCGCTTCAAGCGTCGTTCGTGCTGTTCGTGCGCAACCTGGTCGAGCAGGCGCGCCTCCACCGCGCGCAAGGGGCCGCGGGGCCTTTGCGCACGGGCGATCCGCTGCGCGTGGCCGTGCCGAGCGGCGTCGGGTCGGTGCGCGTGGAAGGCCCGGGGATGGCCGATCACGAGGTCGCCGTCAGCGGCGGGTTCGTGGTGGTTCCTGCGGTGGATCGCGCGGGCATCTACCACGTGCGATGGAGTGCTCCGCGCGTCGGGGCCACGGCCATTGCCGCGAACCTGACGAGCGAGGCGGAGAGCAACATCGTCGCGCGACCGGTGACCGTCGAGGCACCGGGCGGAGCGGCCGCCGCCGTGCAAACCGCACCGGCGCACCGCGAGTGGAATACGTGGCTTCTGGCGCTGGCTGCGGCCATCCTGGCATTCGACCTGTGGTGGCTCACGCGTCGCGCGCGGACCGAGACCGTGGCGAAGGTCGGCAAGAGCGCCATCGCCATTGCGATCCTTGCGGCGTTGCCGCTGCCCTACGTGTGGCTTGCGCACGCGGGCGTGATCCGCGAGACGTACGTGCGCTTCGGGGTGCCGTTTGCGCTGTGGTTCCTGCTGGCCGGCGGCGCGTTCGTGGCGTGGCGGCTCGCGAAGCTTCCCGGGCGCATGGGCGGAGGGCGGCGTCAATTCGTGACCTGGCTGGTGGCCGCCTCGATCCTCGGTGCGCTTCTCGCCGTGGCCGAGCCCGAGCTGGGGCGGCCGCTGGACCGGACGACGTTGATCGTGGCGCTCGATCGCTCGCGGTCCATCGACTTGGTCTCCGCGGCCGAAAAGCGCATGACCAGCGAGCTCGAGCTCGCCGAACGCGGGATGCACGACGACGATCGCATCGGGGTGGTGGTCTTCGCGGCCGATGCCCAGACCGAAGATCCGCCGCGCCCGAAGAGCGATGCCCCTCCGCCCCAGCGCGCCAACGTGGGGCGCGATGGGACCGATCTGGCGGGGGCGATCCGGCGCTCGTTGGCCGAGCTGCCCGCCGACACCGCGGGGCGCATCGTGCTGATGAGCGACGGCGTTCAAACGCGCGGCGACGCGCTCTCGGCGGCCGCGCTGGCGGTGGCGGCCAACGTTCCCATCGACGTGGTGCCGCTGGATCAGCGCGCGATCCCCGACGTGCGTGTGGTCAGCGTGCGCGCGCCCGTGCGGGCCGACGAAGGCGAGCCGCTCGATCTGCGGGTGGTGACGTCCAGTGCCGCACCGACGGACGTGGAGGTGCGCATCAAGCGCGACGGCGAGCTTTTGCACACGGGCCGCGCGCACATCGGTGCGGGCGAAGACGTGCTGCGGCTGCGCGAGACGGCGGCGGCGCCGGGCCTGCATCGCTACGATGTCGAGGTTTCGGCGCTCGATCCGAAAGCCGATGGCGCACCGGAGGACAATGCAGGAAGCGCGTTCGTGCGGGTACGCGGGCCGTCGTTGGCGTTGGTGCTCGAAGGCGACCGCGGCAAGGGCGAGCCCTTGGCGCAGGCCCTGGAAGCCACGGGCTTCCAGGTGGCCCAGCGCACGACCAGCGGCGTGCCTGCGGACGTGGGCGAGCTCGCGGGGTTCGATCTGGTGATCCTGAGCGACGTGCGCGCGAGCGATCTCGCGCCGTCGCAGATCGACGCGCTGGCCAGCTACACGAAGGACCTGGGCGGCGGTCTTCTGCTGATGGGCGGCGATCGGTCGATGGGGCCGGGCGGCTACGCGCGCACCCCCATCGAAGACGTGTCGCCGGTATCGTTCGATTTGAAGGAGGAGAAACGCCGAGCCTCCCTCGCGGAAGTCATCGTCATCGATTACTCCGGTTCGATGGGCATGACGGTGGGCGGCAAGACGAAGCTGGCCCTCGCCAACGAGGCCGCCGCGCGCTCGGCATCACTCCTCGGGCCGGGGGATCGGCTCGGCGTGGAGCACGTGGACGATCACGTGGCGTGGACCATCCCCGTGGGCCCGGTCAGCGATGTCGATGCCATTGCGAAGAAGATTCAGTCCGTGGACGTGGGCGGTGGCGGTATCTACACGGACATTGCGCTGCGCGAGGGGTACGACGCGCTGGCAAAGGAGTCGGTGAATTTGAAGCACCTGCTGCTTTTTGCCGATGGCGATGACGCCGAGCGGCTCGGCGGATGCCGCGCGATGGTGAAGAGCGCGATGGACCGCGGAATGACGACCAGCGTGATCTCCTTGGGGCGGGGCAACGACACCGCCGAGCTGGAGGTGCTGTCGAAGATTGGCGGCGGGCGCTTCTACTTGATCGACGACGCGAGCAAGCTGCCGGCCGTGTTCTCGCAAGAGACGATTCTGGCGAGCAAGGGCGCCATCAAGGAGACGCCGTTCCATGCCGGCGTGGGTTCGCCGATGCCGGCCACGCGCGGGATCGATTTCGGCAGCGCCCCGGCGCTCGGCGGGTATGTCATCGCGGTGAAAAAGCCGCGCGCGACGGTGGGGCTGGTGGCCGAGGAGGGCGATCCGCTGCTGGCCACGTGGTCGGTGGGCATCGGCCGCGCATCCGCGTTCACGAGCGACTTCAAGGATCGATGGGGGCGCGATTGGTTGCGCTTTCCGGGGGCGACGAAGATGTTCGGCCAGCTGGCGCGCGATACGGCGCGCAAGGCGGACGATCCGCGGGTGCGCCTGGAGAGCGATACCTCGGGGGGCGAGCTTCATGTGCGCGCCGACGTGGTGGGCGACGATGGGCGTGCGCAAACGTTTCGGCGGTTGACGGTGCACGTGGCGGGGCCGGATGGCTTTGCGCGCGATGTGGCGCTGGAGGCCGTGGGCGCTGGGCGCTATGCGGCGTCGGTCCCGCTGTCACGGCCGGGAACGTACGTGGCCACGGCCAAGGACGAATTGAGCGGCGAGGCCGTGGGAACGACGGGCGCCGCGATGATGGCGGGCGAGGAGCTGCGCCCCACGGGGACGGATCGCGCGCTGCTCGCGCGCATTGCCATGATGAGCGGCGGCAAGGTGCGCGATACCCTGGCGGGTATCTACGACGAACGCGGACCGCGTCGTTTCGCGTATTCGCCGCTGGTGGCCCCATTGGCGCTTCTCGCCGCCGTGGCCATGGTGCTCGGCGTGGGTGCACGCCGCCTCGGGGTGCCCGATTTTGCCGCGACGGCGTGGGCGCGCATGCGAAGTGCCAAGGAACACCGACGCGAGCGGCGGACCGAAGCCGCTCAACGCGCACGCGAGCTGGAACGGCTCAATGCCGCGCTCCTCGCGACGAAGAGGAAGGCGCCTCCGCCCGGGGCGAAACCCCTCACGTCTCCCCCACCCCCACCCTCCGGCCCTCAAGTCCCCCGCCCACCCGGGAGCCCAAGTCCCAATCCGCCGGCGAATCCCGCCGAACGTGAGCTCACCGCGGCCGAGAAACTCGCGCTCCGCCGCCGCGAACGCCGTTAAGCGCTACTTCATCGCAACGAGAACGACGATCAGCAGCAGCAACACCACGCCGCCCGCGATCGCAGGCAACAGCCACTTCGGCTGTCCCTTGGACGAAAGCCCCGCGATCTCGATGGGCTCGTCCTCGACGCCGTTGGATCGACCCGGCACCGTGTTGGCGGTGCGTGCGGCGACTTCCGCGGCGCGCGCGTCGTATTGGTGCATGGGTGGCGGCGCGATCGCGGGCGTGTACGTCCCCGCCGCGGGATTGCCACCAAGTGCACCGTAGGGAACGGCGCCGCCATCGGGGGCCTGCACCACGATGCCGCCCGACGCACTCTGCGCGTGCGCGAGCCCAGCGCCCATGCCCGCTCCGGCATGCGCCGGCATCGCAAACGGATCGGCTGCAGCCTCGAGCACGTTGAGCTGTCGCGTCTTCAGCAGGTGCGGCCGCGCCGTTTCGATGAGCTGCGCAAGCTCTCCCTGCGCCATCCTCGCCCACGCGAAATGGTCGCCCGTGAGCCCATAGGCGCGGCCCACCGCGTCCGCGAGCATGCCCACCGACTGGGTGCGGATGTTCGGGTTCTTCGCCAGGGCCTCTTCCATCACGTCGTCCAACGCGGGCGGCGGAGGATTGGAGCGACCTTGGCAGCGCACGCTCGGCGCATCGGCGTCCTTGGTCAGGATGGCCAAGAGAATCGACGGACCATTGGTCCCGGGAAACGGCACCCCGCCGCACAGACACTCGTAGGCAATGGCGGCCAGCGCGAACACGTCCGCGCGGCTGTCCAGCGTCTCCAAGCCCTGCGCCTGCTCCGGAGCCATGTAATACGGCGACCCAATCGTGGTCCCCAGCACCGTGAGCTTCTTCGCGTCGGTGTTCTTGTCCTTCACCGAACCGAAGTCCAAAATCTTCACGATGTCGCCATCGCGGCTGCCGCACAAAAACAGATTGTCCGGCTTCAAATCGCGGTGAACGAAGTTGATGGCATGCGCCGCATCCAGCCCGATCGCCGTCTGCGACAGCATGCGAATGACCCGCTCCGGCGCAATCGAATGCTCGCGGCGCAGCACCAGGCGAAGCTCCTCGCCGTCGAGGAACTCCATCACCATCAGCCAGTCGCGGGTCTGCGGATCCTGCTGAAAGTCCAAAACCTGGACGATATGATCGTGCGGGAGCTTTGCACTTATTTCGAATTCGCGGCGGAAGCGTTCGACCGACACTTCGTCCCGCGCGACGTCGTCGTGCAAAACTTTGACGGCAATGCGCGTGTCCGTGGCCTTGTCGACGCCCTCGTACACGCGCCCCATGCCGCCGTCGGCGATGACCCGCCGAATCTCGTAGCGGTTACAAAGACGTAGGCCAATGCGGCGGTCGTCCTCGCTCGCCACAGGGACCATGCTCGTGAAGACGAGTCCCGTGCCGTCCGCGGCACAAAAGCCGGCATCGTTGGGGTACACCCGTTGGCACTTGGGACAACTCTTCACTGGCTCGATTAGCCTTCTTTCACCGGCTGCGCTGCCGCCGCAGGCGATACGAAGTAAATGATACGGTTGCACGACGGGCACTGGTCGAGCAATGGCTCACGTCGCAGGCGATGAAAAAGTTGCGGCGGAAGGGCCATATTGCAGGCCTTGCACGTGCCGTCGGACGTTTGCGCGATGCCCGTTCCGCGCTTGCTGCGAATTTGGTCGTAGCGGCGGTAGAGCACGGGCGGAAGCTTCTTCATCGCCACCTGGCGATCGCTCACGCGCTTGGCCTTCTGCGCTTCGACCTCGCTCAAACGCGAGCTGATGTCGCCTTCTTGGGATCCCAGCTCAGCGGAAATTTTGCTGGCCTCACCCTCGGTCGACTCGATTTGCTGACGGGCCCCTTCGGCCTCCGTCGTCAGCTTGCCGATTTCCTCTTCGCGATCGCGCAGGAGCTTGCGGAGCTCCTCGAGTTCGCGCTGCGCGGCGTTCGCCTCGCGCTCGTTGCGCGAGCGGTTCATCTTCTCGCGCGAGTGTTCGATTTGCTGGTTCATCTGCCGAACCTCGGCCACCAAATCGGAGCGCGTCTTGTCGAGCGCAGCGATGTGGGCGCGGTCCGTCTTCAACTTGTCTTCCAGCTTCTCGAGGCTTCCTCGAAGGGCGTCGAGCGTTGAACGCTCTTGTGTGAGCTGGTCCTCGAGGATTTTCAGCTCCGCATCGACGGAGGCCAGTTCCTCGAGCGAACGAATCTGCTCGGTAATGCTCAAGCTTTCACTCCATTGCCGGCACCGGCGCTTGCCGGTGCCGCGAGGCCACCGGCTTCCTGAGAATCATGCTTTTGTGGGCCCACCTGGGTTCGAACCAGGAACAGCCCGGTTATGAGCCGGGGGCTCTGACCGATTGAGCTATGGGCCCGGCAAGCTGGGGGTAGCACGGGGCGAACCGTAGTCGAATCAGCTTATCTATTCAACGCCTCGCAACGTACGAGACGTGCCTCGGCCTGATCTTTTCCTTCAGCGGATGCGCCTACAGCGAGCAGAAGCACGACCGGTCCGGACGATTTGGACGAAAGCGGGCTCTGACCGTCGAGCGCCGGCATCGCCATCGGCGTGGCCAAAGCGGGCGATCCATCGAGAAAAAGCGCCTGCGCGTGCTCGGTGACGTCCGTGTAGAAGAGCCAGCGGTTGCCGGGATCGCCCAGCGGAGCCGGATCGCCCTGCCCGACGCCTCCGCTCACCAACGCTTGCGAGGGCTGCAACCCGTCGTCGCGGACGCCGATGCGAAGGATGCGGCCTCCCTCGCCTTCTTGCGTGGTTTCGCCGTCGTCGCGGACGAAGAGTTCCACGTTGCCATCGGCGGCGGCGAGCCAATCGAACGCCGTCACGTGCCCCGCGTCACTCGTGACGCGACGCACCTCGCCCACGCGCTTTCCCGCGTCGTCGAGGCGCGCGACCTCGACCCACGCGTAGGCGCGATCCTCGCCCGGGCCTTCGAGTCCCTTTGGATCATTCTCGCCACGTGGATCGCGGCGGCGTGCAATCCATCCGAGCCAATACCCGCCGCCTGCCCGCGCAATGCCGTGCGGCCGCTCGACGTCGGCGCCGCTCGCGGAAACGATCGCGCCGGCAATGTTTTTTTCCGCTGACTGGGGAATCAGCGCCACCTTGATGACGCCGCGCTCCACGCCGGCGTCGCCACTGGCGGCGTCCTCGTCCCAGGCGACGATGCCGCGGCCCGCGGGCGAGGTGACGACGTCGAAGGCGAGGGATTCGTCGCGCTCTTGGGCCATCTCGGCAAACACCGCGGCCGCCGTGCCCTGGACGCGGGAGAGCACCAGGTTGCGGCTGTCGGTGCCGCGCGCGTAGGCCGCGGCGAAGAGTTCCCCGCGCTGCACGAAGGGCCGAGGCGGTGGAAGATCGCCCGTGGCCTGGCCGAGATCGATGAAGGTCGGGCCGCCGCTCAAATCGCCCTTCACGACGGCCATGCCGGCGTGCCGTTCCTTGCCGACGGGCCGCACGAGGCCGATGGCGTAGCCGTCGTTCGTCGCCACGGCCTCGCCCACCAAGGCATCGCCGCGCGCGAAGCCTTCGCCGAGCGCGACGGCGTTCGACTCGCGCGTGCAGCGCACGGCTGCACCGCCCTCGGGCACGCCTGCATCGGCCGCGGACTCCGCGCGCCCCGGCGAGGAGCAGGCGCGGATGACGAGGGTCAAGCCCACCGCGCAGACGGCAGCCCATGCCGCGACGGTGAGGAGAAGCCTTTTCGGCATGCCGAACGGCATGGTCTAGCCGAGCGCGCGCGTCGCGGTGATGGGGCCTTGGAAGCCGTCGATCACCTCGAGTGCCAGCTCGTACTTCTCGAGCGGCGGCATGATGTACGCGCCCGCGACCTTGTCGCGCACGGCGGCGAGCATCTCGCGTGCGATGGCCACGCCTTCCTTGCGCCCCGCGGCGCCGCTTCCCGCCTTGCGCATGCGCTCGCGCACGTGCTCGGGCACCTGCATGCCCGGCACCTCGTTGTGCAAGAACTCCGCATTGCGATAGCTCGCCAGCGGCAGAAGCCCCACGAGCACCGGCAATTCGAGCGGCGCGATGTCCACGAGGAACCGCTCCAGCGCCTCCGGATCGTAGACGGGCTGGGTCATCACCAGCTCCGCGCCCGCCTCCTTTTTCGCCTTGAGGCGCTCGATTTCACGCGGGTAGTTCAACGCAGAGGGCTCGGCCCCGGTGGCGAGCACGAAGCGCGTGACATCGCCCAGCGCGCGACCGCCGGGGTCGATGCCGTTGTTCAAGCGTGCCGCGAGCTTCAAAATGCCGATGGAATCGAGATCGTAGACCGGCGTCGCATCGGGGAACTCGCCCATCTTCGGCGGGTCACCGGTGATGACCACGAGGTTGCGAATGCCCATGTCATGGGCCCCGAGAAGATGCGCCAGGGTGCCCAGCAGGTTGCGATCGCGCCCGCAGACGTGAAGGATGGTCTCCATGCCGATCTCGCGCTGGATGCGACCGGCCATGACCAGGTTGCTCATGCGCGCCTGCGCGCGTGCACCGTCGGCGATGTTGATGACATCGACGCCGCCCTCTTTGAGCATGCGCGCGGCGTTCACGGCCTTCGTCGGGTCGAGGCCGATGGGCGGATTGACCTCGACCGAGACGACGAACTGTTTGCCAATCTTGGCGGCGAGATCGCTCTTCTTTTCGAAGGGTACGGGCAAGAGGCCGCGCGGCAGGACGGAGACCTGCGAGGTGCCTTCGTCGCGCACGACGACGTTGGAGTCGGGCTCGCGCGCATCGGCGGCGCCGGCCATGCGTGCCGAGGCGGCAATGCGCTTGATGTGCTCGGGCGTGGTGCCGCAACACCCGCCGACGGCGCGCACGCCGAGCTTGAACATGCGGCGCGCGTAGAGGCCGAAGTACTCGGGCGTGGAGACGTAGACGAGGCGCTCGTCGACCCGCCGCGGAAGGCCTGCGTTGGGCACCGCCCAGACGGGAAGGCCGAGGCGGAGCATCTGCTCGGCGGCGGAGAGGACGTTCATGGGGCCATCGGAGCAGTTGACCCCCACGACCGAGGCACCCTCGTCGCGAAGCTGCGCCGCAATGTCCAGCGCGGAGGTGCCGTCGGCCATGCGGCCGTGCTCGTCGAGCGATGCGCAGGCCACCACGGGAACCTTGCCCGCCGAAGCCTTTACCGCCGCATCCAACGCCACGAGCAGCTCGTTGGGCTGGCGGAAGGTCTCCACGACGAGAACGTCGACCCCACCCTCGACGAGCGCATCGGCCTGCTCGCGCAGGGCGGTGCGGACCTTGGCGAGGTCGCCCGCGCTCGCCTCACCGAGGAAGTAGCCGCTCGGCCCGATGGCGCCCGCCACGTAGGCACGCCCGCCTGCCGCCTCGCGCGCCAGGTTGACGCCGGCGAGATTGAGCTCGCGCACCCGCGACTGGAGGCCGTGTTTCTCGAGGCGCAGAGCGTTCGCGCCGAACGTGTTCGTCTCCAGCACGGTGGCGCCGGCCCGCACGTAGTCCTCGTGAACGCGGGTGACGACCTCGGCGCGGGAAACGTTGAGCTCTTCGAAGCACGTGCTGTACAGGATGCCTCGCTCGTAGAGCTGCGTGCCCGTGGCCCCATCGACGACGAGGGGTTCGGACACAAGGTGCTCGAGGAACGGACGGAGGGGACGCGCAGTCATTTCCGCGAAGGTATAGCTCGGATGTATCGGGAGCGCAGCGGGAACGCGCCCGGGCCGCTATAAAGGATCCCGTGAGCGAGCTCTCCATCGAACTGGAACGCGCCCTTCCTTCGCTGCGAAGAAGTACCGATCCCGCCGATCGCGTCGCCTATGCGCGCGATCTCTGGCCACGCCATCACCTCGCCGTGCGCGCAGGAAACGTGGCCGAGCATCGTCCGGGTGTCATCGTGTGGCCGAGTTGCACCGAGGAGGTTCGAGCCCTCGTGCAATGGGCACGAGGAACGCGCACGCCACTCGTTCCCTTCGGTGCCGGCAGCGGCGTGTGCGCGGGCATCCTGCCGCGCGAAGACGT
Source organism: Sorangiineae bacterium MSr11367 (assembly GCA_037157805.1). Lineage (NCBI taxonomy): Bacteria > Pseudomonadati > Myxococcota > Myxococcia > Myxococcales > Pendulisporaceae > Pendulispora > Pendulispora rubella. The sequence continues at coordinate 6,323,921 of CP089983.1, forward strand.
GGTGGTCGTCGATTTGAAACGCATGACGCGGTGGCGCACGTTGGAGCCAAACGCGCCATCGCTCGACGTGGAGGCGGGCCACGTGGGGCTGCCGCTGGAAGAGGAACTCGGGCGGCGTGGCTTCACGTTGGGGCACTTCCCTTCCTCGATTCTGTGTAGCACCGTGGGCGGCTGGGTGGCCGCGCGCAGTGCGGGGCAGAACTCGGGCTACTACGGAAAGATCGAGGACATGGTCGCCTCCCTCGAATGCGTCACCGGGCGCGGCGAGGTGGTGCGCCTGCACCGCCGCACGAATGGGCCCGACTTGGTGCCCTTGGTGGTGGGCAGCGAAGGCACCTTGGCCATCGTCACGTCCGCGACGTTGCGCCTTCACCGCGCCCCGTCGTCGCGCGGCTTCGCCTCGTGGAGCTTTCCCTCGACCGAAGACGGGTGGGAGGCGATGCGGGTGCTGTTTCAATCGGGGCTGCGGCCGGCGGTCTGCCGTCTGTACGATCCGTTCGATGCGATGCTCGCGCGGCGCGGAAGCGTGAAGAGTCATTCGTCTCGCGAGAAGAAGGCTCCGGGCGCAGGCGCCGCGGCGTTGCGGGCGCTCTTGCGGAGACCGGCGGCGTTCAATGCGCTCGTCGACAGCGGCCTCGGGACGAAGGCCTTCGGCGGCGCGCTCATCGTCGCCGTGTTCGAGGGACAGGGTGACCAGCCGACGCGCGATGCCGAGGCGGCGCGAAGGCTCGTGGAGTCGTGCCGCGGCGAGTACCTCGGCGAGGGGCCCGCGCGCCGCTGGATGGCGCATCGCTATTCGATCAGCTACCGGCAGGCTCCCACCATCGCATCGGGGCTCTTTCTCGACACGATGGAGGTCTGCGCGACGTGGTCACGCCTCGGCGCGCTCTACCATGGCGTGCGCCGCGCCCTCGGGGAAAGCGTGTTCGTGATGGCGCACCTGAGCCACGCCTACCCCGACGGCTGCTGCATCTATTTTTCGTTCGCGGGAAGTGCTGCACCGGGAGCCAAAGCCGGCGAGTGGGACGCCGCGTGCGAACGCGTCTACGACGCCACATGGCAGCGCGCGCTGGATGCCGCCATCGCCGCGGGCGGTACGCTCGCCCACCACCACGGTGCGGGCCGCTCGAAAGCGCCCCGCCTCGGCCGCGAGTTGGGACGCGGCGTCGACGTCGTGCGCGCCTTGAAGCGCGCATTCGATCCCGATTCCATTTTGAACCCGGGCAATCTGATCCCGCCCATCGAGCCATTCCCCTATGCGGACGACGCACACCCGAAGGCGGTGCACGCATGAATCTGGATCGGAAAAGCCTTCTCATCGAGATCGACGCCCGCATGAAGCTCGGTGACATCGAGGTCGCGCTCTCGAGTGACAATCTCACCCTGGCCGTCGCCAATCTTGCCTTGCAGCGCGACAAGGACGTGGCGACCTGGCTCGGCGAAGGCGCACCCGGCGCACCGGATCCCTGGCTCGACCCCGCCGATCACCTCGTGGCCGGCCTCGACGCCACCCTCCCCGACGGCTCCGTCTTGTCGATCCGCCCCGCCCCCCGCCGTTCCACGGGCCCCGATCTGGTCGCCCTGGCCTTCGGCGCCCACGGCCGCTTCGTCACCATTACACGCGCCTGGCTCCGCGTGCATCGTCGCGATATCCCCCGCCCCACGACCGAGCCCTTCCACGCCGAGCGCAACCCGACCATCTCACCCGACGAAGACGCACTCCTCGCCGCCTTGGAGCGCGAACTCGCGCCCAACGCGATCGGCGTCGGAGTTCGGAAGGGAATCTGAGTCCGAATCCGATTCCGAATCCGATTCCGATTCCGATTCCGATTCCGATTCCGATTCCGAATCCGATTCCGAATCCGATTCCGATTCCGATTCCGAATCCGATTCCGAATCCGAATCCGATTCCGAATCCGATTCCGATTCCGATTCCGATTCCGACTATCAAGCTGGGGCGGCGGCCGGAAGCTGGGCGATGTTGCCCAGCTCCCGCGCCGCGCGCGTTAGTGCCTTGCGCCAAGGCGGTGAAGCGTGGCGGCGATTTCGTCGAGCAGTCGCTCGCTGGCTTCGATTTCGTGGGAAAGGATGTAGCCCCAGGCAATCGCAACGCGCAAGGCGGCGCGGGATTCGCTGTTGGAGCCCGCGGCGGTGGAGAACCGTGCGATGCGATGGCCGCCTTGGCTACGATTGCCTTCCGCGATGTTCAAGGCGACGGAACTGAGGGCGCGCCGAAGCTGCTCGCCCAGGTCGCGGTCGCAGCGCCGGATATGTGCAACCGTGGGGCGAAGAAGCTCGATGGCTTGAATCGCCAGTTCGAGGACATGAAATTTGGAGGGGCGGTGGGGTGTTCTTGCTTGCATGCCCCCCCCAAGCGAAAGAAGCGTGACAGCGCCCTGCCTCTCGAATGCCGCCTCAAGACGGGCGCTGGCACGCTTCTTTCGCGCACAGGCAGGCAAGCAAGAACATCCCACCGCACCGAGGTTCAGTGTTCGAGGGCGGATTCCGAATCTGCATCGGCACCCGGGCATCGGTGTCGCATCAGCGATGCGGGCATCGGTGTCGCATCAGCGATGCGGGCATCGGTGTCGCATCAGCGATGCGGGCATCGGTGTCGCATCAGCGATGCGGGCATCGGTGTCGCATCAGCGATGCGGGCATCGGTGTCGCATCGGCGATGGCATCGCTCGAATGAATCTCGCCTCGAACTGAATCTCGATGCGGTGTGCCGGTTTTGCTTGCCTGCCCGAACGCGAAAGAAGCGCGCCAGCGCCCGCACGCGGCAGCATTCGAGAGGCGGGGGCGCTGTCACGCTTCTTTCGCTTGGGGGGGCATGCAAGCAAAACCGGCCCACCGCCCCTCTGGCTTTCACGTCCTCGAACTCGCGATTCAAGCCATCGAGCTCCTTCGCCCCATCGTTGCACATATCCGGCGCTGCGACCGCGACCTGGGCGAGCAGCTTCGACGCGCCCTTAGCTCCATCGCTCTGAACATCGCCGAAGGCAACCGCAGCCAAGGCGGCCATCGCATCGCGCGCTTCTCCACCGCCGCGGGCTCCAACAGCGAATCACGCGCCGCCTTGCGCGTTGCGGTCGCCTGGGGCTACGTACACCCCCACGAAATCGAAGCGGGCGAGCAGTTGCTCAATCGCATCGCCGCCATGCTTCACCGCCTCGGCGCGGTGCGATAGCGAGCGCGCGGCGGGAGCTGGACGACACCGTCCAGCTCCCGCCGCCGCGTCTGTATCTGGTGAATCCGAATCCGAATCCGATTCCGATTCCGATTCCGATTCCGATTCCGATTCCGATTCCGAATCCGATTCCGAATCCGAATCCGAATCCGAATCCGATTCCGAATCCGATTCCGATTCCGAATCCGAATCCGAATCCGAATCCGATTCCGAATCCGATTCCGTTCTCGATCCCTCTCTACGCCGCCCGCACGGCTCCCTCTCGCCGCCGCCGATGCGGGAAATCATCATGCAAATGCCGTCGCGCCATGCGTCACTCCGCAGGGCTGAGGGAGGTGCGGCGGGCGACGACGCGGTAGGTGTTGGACCAGCCCGGGCGGCGCACGAACGGAGCGAGGATGCGGTCCAGGACGTTGGCGAACAGGAAGACCGGGAGTGAGAGCATGCGCAGGAAGCCGCAGAAGACGCGCTTGATGGCGCCGCTGCGGGTGTTGCGCCAGGGGCCGTCGATGAGCGGGGCCAGATCGGCGAAGAGCAAATAGGTGCCGAAGGTGAAGTCCACCGGTTGGTGCGCTTCGCCGCGGTGCCAGAGGACTGGCTCGAAACCGTATTCGCGCAGCAGACGCTCCAGATTGCCCGTGCTGAGGAAGTGCAGGTGCTGCGGCTGGAACCACGGCATCCACTGGCGGCCCAAAAGGCGCGCGAAGCGGCTCTCGGGATCGGGAACCTCGATGAAGAAGAGGCCACCCTCTTGCAGAACGTTGGCCGCGGCCGCGATCTCGGCGCGCGGATCGGTCGTGTGCTCGAGGTAATGGCTCATGCTGATGACGTCGTAGTGCTCCGCGGCGGCGACCAGCGTTGGGGCCACCTCGGGGAAGAGACCGCGGATGCCGCGATCCACCCAGCGACGGCGCTCGGCGTCCTCGATGCTCTCGGCCAGATCGAGGCCGTCGAAGCGCGTGTTCGGCAGAATGTCGCGCGCAATGCTGCAAAAGTGCCCGTGGCCTGCGCCCACGTCGAGCCAACGGCGCGGTTGATCCACACCGGCGACCATGCGGGCGCGCGCCCGGTAGAGATCGGGCGTCGAGGCAAACAGGCCGGCGAGCTCCTCTTCGCCGTGGCCGTCGTAGAAGTCGCGGTAATAGAAATTGAGCCCTTCGATCGACAGGCGCGGATTCTGAAAGACGTGCCGGCAGGAATCGCACCGCGAGAGCGTGAAGCGCCCCGGCTTGCCTTGGTAGCGATCGCCGATTTCCAGCGCCTTCGACAGCGCGCGGCTACCGCAGATGGGGCAATCTTCCCGCGGCCGCTCGAAAAAGCGCGACGTGCCCTGCGCGAGCAGCGTGTCGTAGGCCTGCTGCAACTCCTGCTCGGTGGTGCGGCGACCGGGCGCTTCTTTCATGGAACCGAACGTGCTCGCGAGCTCCACGGGCGTGCGCGCCACGAAGTAGACGGCGCGATCGCGCGGTGCGAGCGGCGTGCCCAGCGTGGAGATGAAGATCTCCAGGTGGCGAATGAGCAACGCGGCGAGGCCCCACATCGGGGCGAGGAAAAGCGTGAGGAGGGTAAGCGCCACGTGCAGCGCAATCACGGGGCCCACGTAGTTGCCGAACGCCATGCGAAGAAGACGGCGCCGCTCGTCCAGCGAGATGCCCGGCGTCTCGAGGCTCGGGGCGACGGCAAAGTCCATCTCAGTCGAGGCGTAGTGCTTCAACGTCGCCGCGAGCTTGGCAAACTCGATGGCATCCTTGGGCTCCGCCGGGGCGCGGCCGCCGTGCGTCGCCCGCGCAAGGGTCTCGCGATCCACGAGAAGCGCATCGCACGCGCTGACGCCATTGCCGATGCGGTCGCGCCGGTACGTGGCCGGGTTCCCCATGGTGAGGAACAGTTGCACACGCCACGAGGCCAGCTTGGGCGACACCAGGTCGAGCGCCAAGAGCCCCATGGCACGCGCGTGCGCACTCGCCGCACGGCGCGTGGCGTCGTCGAGGACGACCCCGGGCCGCACGATGAACATGTGCTCGGGTGCCACATCCGCCGTCGCAGGCGCCAAGCGTTGAAGCGCCGCCGCGCGACCGCGCTTGTTCAGGGAGTCGAACAGACCCAGGGCCACGAGTGCCCCACCGATTAGTGCGCCAGCAATCACGCGAGTGCCTCCAATGCATCTGCGGCGGCCCGTGCACCGCCTGCGGCTCGAAACGAATCCCGCACGCGCTCGGCAGCGCGCCGGTACGAAGGATCACCGAGGACGCTCACCACGGCCTCGCGTAGGCTCTTGGCCGACATGCGGCCGTAACGCACCCGCACGCCCGCCCCGGCGCGAACGACTTGGCTCGCCACCACCGGCTGGTCGTCGCGAATGGGTGCCACCACGAGCGGCAGGCCATTGGCCAGCGACTCGCACACCGTGTTGTGCCCGGCGTGGCAAACGACGGCGTCCACCTTGGGCAACAGCGCCAGCTGCGGCACACGCTCGCGCACGAGAAACGTGGGCGGCGGTTCGGGCACCAACGCGGGCGGCGCTGCGAGGATGACCTGCGCGCCAACGTCGCGAAGCCCCTCGACGACGTTGGCGTAGAAGCGCTCGCCGACCTCGGTGCTCACCGTCCCCAGCGACACGAAGACGCGCGGCCCGGGCGCGAGCGATTCCCACGGAAATGGCGTCGCATCGGGCCGATCTTCGATCGAGGGCCCCACGAAGCGGTAATGCGCCGGCCACGCCTGCTCGCTGCGTTGAAAGTCGGACACCGCAAGCGGCACACCTCCGATCAACGCCTCCGTCGAAAACACAATCGCGCAATGCGGCGAGATATCCGGCGCGCGCATCGGCGTGAGGCCTGCTTCGCGCTCGAGCCCTTCGAGTTGCGCGTCGACCCACTGTTTGACCTTGGGCAACGCCTCCAGCGGATCCACCACGCTGGCCGACGTCGTCGACAAAGTCGCATACGGGATGCGCGCGCGACGCGCGGCGAGCGAACCGGCGATGGCCTGCTGGTCGACGGAGAGAACGTCGGGCTCGTAGCGCGCGATGGCCTCTTGGACACTCGGCAGCATGCCGCGTGCGAGCGGAACGAGCACCTCCTGCCAGAGGAACTGCAGGCTCTCGAAGCCGCGCACCGATTTGGAGCGCTCGCGCAGGTCGACCCACGCTTCATCGAAGCGCGGATCGTCGAGCGGGACCAGCTCGGCGCCCTCGGGGAGCAGATGCCCGACGTAGCGCGCATGCGCGGCCCACGCCACGCGATGCCCGCGCGCCATGAGCGCGCGCGCCACCGAGACGGTGGGGTTCACGTGCCCGGTGAGCGGTGGCACCACGAAGAGAATGCGCTTCGGCCGCGCCGCGGTCACGGTCGCACCTCGCGGCAGAAGTCCACGATGCGCGTCTTCACCTCGTTGGTGGCCTCCCACAGGATGGAGTGCGTGCACCCCGGCAGCACCCGCACCGTGCAATGCGGCATGCGGGCCACCAGGGGCAGGCTGCGCGCGATCACGTCGGAGCTTTCGCCGTAGAGCGCCAGCGCCGGCGCCGTGATGCGCTCGAAGTCCGCGGCGGTGAGCGGTGGCGTCGCCCGGAGATCGCGCACCAAGCTGGTGCCGTTCACCAAGGCCCGGGCCATGTTGGCCAATTTGGTGGCTTTGCGCGTGCTCTGGCGGCCGAGCCAGTTCTGAAACGAGGCCGCAATCGCGCGATCGGCCTCTTCGCCTTGGAGCGAAAGCGTCGCGGCCATGCGCTCGCCGAAGTCGTCGTCGCCCAGGTGCCCGTCCACGAGCACCAGCCCCGCGACCCGCTCGGGGTGGCGCAGTGCGAATCGCACCGAGAGGAAAGCCCCGTAGCTGTTGCCCACGAGAATGACCGGCGCATCGCCCACCGTCGCATCGAGCACGCCGCGCAAGTCGCCCAGCATGTCGACCTCGCGGTAACCTTCCGCGGGACGCTCGCTCAGACCGTGGCCGCGCAAATCGTAGAGCACCACGTCACCGAACGCTGCCAGCGCATTGGCCACCGTGAAGTACCAACTCGACAGGTTGTCCATGACCAGCCCGTGCACGAACACGGCGCGGAGCGGCGCCCCCTCCACACCGAGCCGCTGGTAATGCAGGCGCACGCCTTCTACGACGGTTTCAGCCATCGATGAACCTCACGAGTTCTCGGGTCAGGGCCACGGGGGATTCCTGTGGCAGATCGTGTCCCCCCTCCAACGTGACGTAGTCCGTCCCGGCAACGACGCGCGCGAGCCGCTCGCCCGAAGGACGCACCCCCGATGCGGTGCCGTACACGGCCAGCAGCGGACACGCGAGCGACGCCAGCGCCGCATCGGACATTTCTGCGCGCGCGAGGTCATCGCGCAGCGAGCTCTCGAGGCTCAAGAAGCGCACCGTCTCCAGAAAGCGTCCTGCCCTGCGCCCGCCCGCCACCAACGCATCGCGCACGGCATTCGGCAGCGACGCCAGCATCGACGCGGTATCGGCTTTGGCGACGGCCGTGTACCGCGACCAGAGCTCACCGGTATCGAGCGGCGGCAGCGGCGCCTCGATCAGCGCCAGCTTGCGCACCCGATGGGGACAGCGCAGCGCATAGGCCAGCGCAATCACACCGCCGTAGCTGTGGCCCACCAAGGTCACGTCGTCCTGGGCAACCTGCTCCACCACCGCGTCGAGGTCGCCCGCCATGGTCGCGACGTCGTAGCCGTACGGCGTTCGCGCACTGCGTCCGTGGCCGCGCAGGTCGTAAACGATCACGCGGTGCGACTTCGAGAGCTCGGCGGCGGTGGTGAAGTACCAGGTGGCCAGGTTTCCGAACAAACCGTGGAGCATGACCACGGGCGGGCCGCTTCCGAGCTCTTGAACGTGCAGGTCTACGCCGTGGGCGATGCCGAGTTGCATCGAACGATGAACTCCACGAGTTGGCCCACGCGCAGTTGCAGGATCTGCTCGAGCTCCATGGAGCCGAGCCAGCCAGCGAAGTCGACCTCCTTGCCGAATTTTTCCTTGAGCCGTTCTGCAAGGGCCACGAACTCGATGCTCTCGAGCTCGAGGTCCTTGGCGAACGACGTCTCCATTTCGATGGGCACGTCCTCGGCCCATTCTTCGCCGATGACCTCGCGAATCATCGTCCCGAGATCGGCGAGGACGACGTTGTCGTTCGCTGCGTTGGATGTGTTGGAAAGGTTATTTCGTTCGTTCATGGACCGTCCAGGCGATGATGTAGTTGCCGTGGCGTTTCGTATCGACCCACACGCCGTCGACGAGCAGGCGCCCGCCGACGCGGTCGCGTATGGGAAACTTGCGCGGCGCACCTTCGAGACCGGTGCCGCGGGCTTTGGCCGCCGCCTCCTTCGCCGCCCAGAGGCGCGTCCAGCCCGTGTCGCGCGGTTCGTCGGCGACGAGGCGCAGCTCCTCGGGCAAGAAGGATAGCTCTGCGAAGGCATCGGTCCGCGGCTCGATGCGCTCGATGTCGATGCCCACGTCCTGCCCCTCGCGGGCGATGGCCACCGCAGTGTCGTCTTTGTGGGCGATGGAGACGCGGATGTCCTCCGCGAAGCGCGTGGTCACCACCGGGCGGCCCGAGGGCTCGTTGGTAATGGCCACCTCCACGGGAAAGAGCGGGCCGTGGCCGAGTTGCCCGAGCAGGTGCCGCACGGCATCCTTGGCAGCGACGCGGCCGCTGAGCCATGCGCGCTGCTTGCGCGGGCCTTGGCGCTCGTAGTCGGCGCGCTCGGCCTCGCCGAGGAAGCGCCGGTGCATTTGGTCGCGCGTGGGCGCGGCGCGGTACGGGTCCTCGAAGAGCATGAAGCCTTCGCGCTGCGGTTCGGCGAGGGCGCTCTTCTCGGGCCAGATGAGCATGTTCCAGAAGCGCGGATCGCTGTCGAAGCGCCGGTCTTCCCACGACTCGAGCACGGCCCACGCGCGGCCGTTGCTCCCCAGGGTGAGATCCGCGACGACGCTCTTGTCGTCGATGCGGCGGATGCGCACCGTGCAGTTGTACCGCTCGCCCGCGAGCGGGTGGCGTCCGTAGAGGCGCACGCGCCCGATGCGCACGGGCATGGCCAAGCGGTTCGTCTCGTGCCGGGCCATGACCCAGTAGCCATAGAGTTGTCCGGCGTTGTCCAGGAAGGCGCCGCGGGCGCGGCCAACCTCGAGCTCACCGCGGATGCCGTCGGCCGCGAGCACGCCGACGTCGACGACGCCCTGGAATTCGGGCCCGTGGAACATCCAGCGATCCTCGTAGAGCGTGCGCGCATCGATGGGTGCGGGCACGGCATCTTCGAGAGGCCCCGTGTCGTCGGGCGGTGCGGGATCGTAGTCTTCGGCGACGATGACCGTCGCCTCGCTGTAATCACCGAGGCGCACGTGAACGCGATCGCGTCCATCGAAGCGGCACGTTATGGGCAGCTCCACGGGATTGTGAACGGCGAACCATCGGTACGCACGGATGTCTTCCACCGCAACGGCCACGCGACCGGGGACGGTGTCTTCGGCGTGCTCGATCATGAGATCGATCAGCGTCGTCATCGGCACCACGGGGTACCGATCGGAAATGACCGGCCAGCCCGGTGGCTGGCGGTAGAACGAGTGATCGACCAGCGTGGGCATCGTCTCGATGGAGAAGGTGCGGAGCGTGGTGACCTCCCGCGGGGACAGGCGCGGTTTGGCGAGCAAGGTGAGGACCTCGCGCTGCGCCTGGGCGATGGCATCGAGGCTCTCGAGAAACTCCGCAGCAAAGGGAGAATCGGGAATGGGCAGGTCCTGGGCGACCAAGCGTGCCGGCGCCATCGGTGCCGGCGCGGGCGCGGGTGCTGCGGCCGGACGGCGAAGCGGGGCGATGTCGCGAATCAGCGGCACCCCGAGCGAGAGCGGCAAGCGGGGACGCGGCCCCGGCGGCGGACGCACCGACACTCCTTCCTTCGAAGGCGGCGGAAGGGTGAGCGGCGGATCGTCGGGAAGGAGCTTTCGCCCGCGGTAGCCCGCGCCGACGTCCGCGCCTTCGACGAACAGCGACGCGAGCACGCGCCGGAGCTGCTCGAGGCCGGTGCGATCCTTCACGTTGGAGGCGATGGCCAGGTGCGGTTGCCCGCGCAACGTATCCTCGACGAACCCGACGAGGCTGCCCGTCCCGACTTGAACGAAGACGCGCGTGCCCTGCGCATGGAGCGCCAGGACCAATTGGCGAAAGCGAACCGGCTCCACCAGGTGCTCGAGGGCGAGCGCGCGAATGGCTGCCGGCGACGACGGGTACGGCGCACACGTGGTGGCCGACCAAAGCGACGCCTTCGGCGTGCCGATGGCGAGGTGCTCCAGGTGCTCGCGGTGCGGGCCGAGGAAGCCGGCGAAGAGCGGCGAGTGGAATCCGGACTGGAATGGAAGCTTCTGGCAAAGGACGCCGTCGATCTTCAGACGCGCGAGGGCGATGTCGACGGACTCTTCGCGCCCGCAGAAAATGATCTGGTGCGGGCAGTTGTCGTGCGAGAGCGCAATCTCGTCGAGGCCCGTCATGGCCTGCTCGGCGCGCTCCACGCTGCACCCGGCGGCCGCGAAGACCACACCGGGCACCTTGAGCTTGTCCGGCCCGAGGTTCGCGACGAAGTCGTCGACCGCGCCCTCGGGGGTGATGCCGGTGGCGATCATGCCGCTCCACTCGCCGATGCTGTGGCCTGCAGCGTCCTTGGGGACGATGCCGAGGCGGCGCAGGACGCCATCGAGAAGGCGGTTCACACCGATGATGCCGACGCCCGTCTCGTAGAGGTTCTGCGGGCGCGTGCACGCCGGCAACGGCTCGTGGAAGTACGCCGCGAGGTCCTCGATGCGCGGCTCGAACGAGGCATCCACGCCGGGAAAGAGGAACGCGATGGATCCGCCCGACGCGAGAAGGCCCTGCGGCGCAAAGAAGATGCCTTCGCGGCCGCGCCATGGCCTGCCGCGTTGGGCGATGGTGCGTGCACGCTCCAGGCGCGCGGGCGTCGGGTCGAAGAGCGCCAGGCGCGCGGGGCCGGCGTCCGTGCGCTCGCGGCCATTCGCGAGATCGGCGAGCAGCTCCTCGTGCGTGGGGGCGGAGTACAGCGCGACGTGATCGCCGCCCGCGACCACGGGGGCCGACTTCTCGCCGCGAAGAACGCGTTGCTCCAACACGATGTGGGCGTTGATGCCGCCGAAGCCGAAGGCATTGACGCCGGCCCGTCGTGGTTCCGCGGAAGCTTCCCACGGCTCGGAGCGGCCGATGACGCGGAAGCGCGTGCCCTCGAGCAGCGGGCTCGGCTCGTCGCAGTGCAACGTGGGGAAGAGCACGCCGTGGTAGACGGCGAGTGCGGCCTTGATGATGCCTGCGGCACCGGCGGCGGGCATGGCGTGGCCGATCATCGACTTCACCGAGCCCACGACGGCGCGACGCTCGCCGGGGCTGGCCTGGCCGAACACGCGGGCCAAGGTGGTGAGCTCGGTCTGATCGCCCGTCGGCGTGCCGGTGCCGTGGGCCTCGACGAGCCCGACGCTCTTGGGATCGAGGCCCGCTTGCTTCCAGGCCCGCTCGAGCGCGAGAATTTGGCCCTCGAGGGACGGATGCATGAGCGACGTGGCGCGGCCATCGCTCGACGAACCGCATCCCCGCACCACGGCGTAGATGCGATCGCCGTCGCGCTCCGCATCCGCGAGGCGCTTGAGGACGACCATGCCGATGCCCTCACCAATGAGCAAACCATCCGCGCGCCGATCGAAGGGGCGGATCGTTTCGCTCGGGCTGAGCGCACCGAGCTGGCAGAACACGCTCCAGAACGCCTCGTCCTGGCAGAGGTGCACGCCGCCGGTCACCACCAGATCGCAGCGGCCACTCGCAAGCTCGGAACAACCTTGGTCGACGGCCACGAGGGCGCTCGCGCAGGCCGCGTCGACGGTGAAGGCAGGCCCGTGCAAGTCGAGCCGATGGGCAATGCGCGAGGCCGCCAGGTTCGGAACGAGCCCGATGGCCGCATCCGCGCGCGCCGCCCCCGTCTGCGCTTGAAACTCGGACTTGATGCGCCCCAGGGTCGCCTCGTCCAGATCCGGCAAGAGCGCGCGCAACGTGACCACGATCTGCTCGGCCGCGCGCACGTGCTGCTCGAGCCGCGTCCGCCCGGCGCCGGCATACCCACCGCGCCCCACGATGACCGCCGCGCGATCGCGCGCAAAGGGTCGGTCGTGGTAGCCCGCATCGGCCAGCGCCCGCGAGGCCACTTCCAGCGCGAGCAGCTGATCGGGCTCACCGCCCTTCGCGGCGACCGGCATGACGCCGAAGCCTGTCGCGTCGAAGTCGGCAAAGGCGTCGACGAAGCCGCCCCGCTGGCAATAGAACCGGTCCGGGGCGCGCTTGCCCTTGTCGAAAAACACCGGGTCGAGCCGCGCCGGCGAGACCGTGGTGATAGCGTCTTTGCCGTCGCAGAGGTTACGGAAGTACGTATCGAGGTCCGGCGCACCTGGGAACAGGCACGCCATACCGACGATGGCGACACTCACGCAAGGGCCTCGGCCGACGCCGCAGTCAGAATGACCTGCGGATCCGTTCCCTCCAGGAGCTCGTCGAAGAAGCGCTGCACACCGGCCTCGGGATCGATCAGCGCGATGCCGCGCCGCTCGTATTCACGTTCCAGCTCGGGCCGGACCATGCCCGCGCCACGCCACGGGCCCCAGTTGATCGAGAGCACGCGCCCTTGCACCGTCGCGTGCAGATGGTGCGCAAGCTTGTCCAGCGCGTCGTTGGCGGCCGCGTAGTCGATCTGGCCGCGGTTGCCGAAGGCCCCCGAGACGCTGGAGAAGAGCACGAAGAAGCGAAGCTCTTTGGCGAGCTTGCGCGCCAGGGTCCGTGCGCCGTTGACCTTCGTGGAGAAGACGCGGGCGAAGGACTCGTGCGTCTTGTCGCGAAGCAGCTTGTCCTCGATGAGGCCCGCACCGTGGACGACGCCGTCGATGCGACCATGGTGCGCGCGCACCTTGTCGATGACGGCCTGGAAGGCCGCTTCGTCGCGCACGTCCACCGCGTGGTAATCCACCGGCGAGCCGGCTTGGCGAATCGCCGCCAAGGTGGCGCGGATCTCGCGGTCGGCGAGGATCTGCCGCGCATGGGCGTCGATGGCCTGCGGGTTCGAGGGGCCTGCGCCGTTCATGCGCCCGATGAGGATCCGCCGCAGGGAGGCGACGTCTTTCGCGCCCTGGAGCTCGGCGTCGTCCTCGTCGTTGGCGAGCAGCTGCGAACGGCCGACCAACTCGATGGTGCAACGGAAGCGGCGCGCCATGGCGAGGGCAATCGTCGCGGTGATGCCGCGCGCTCCACCGGTGAAGAGCACCACCGTGTCCTCGTCGATGGTGAGCGGCACCTCGGGCGACGAGGCTGATGCGCGGGCGGCGACGACCAGGGTCTTGCGTTCGCCGCCGGCGTAACCCACCTCGAGGTGGTTGTCGTCGGCGAGGAGCTCGTCGATGACATGCTGCGCGAGCTGGGTGACGTCCTCGTGCATGTCCAGGTCAATCGCGCGGACGTGCAGCGAGGGGCACTCTTTGGCGAGGCTCTTGAGGAAGCCGGAAACACCGGCGGCGGTGAAGCTCGGGCTCTGCGCATGGGTGTGGTGCCCAAAGCGGCCACCGTGCCCCGTCACCGCGACGACCCAGTGCAGCTTGCCGCGGGCGGTGGCTTCCTTGGCGCGCACGAAGAGGCGCCGCAGGGTGTCCGGCGAGCCGTCGCCGAGCGAGGCCAGGTGCAAGAGGCCATCGACCTCGCCGAGTTCGTCGCCCGGCTCGACGATGCGGGCCTTGGCGCCTTCGCGCTCGAGCTTCTCGACGAGCTTGCGGGCGACGCCCGTGGCATCGGCGGTGAGCGCGAACTGCTTGCCCGCAAGGCGAAGGCTGGACATCGAGGGCGGCGGCACGGAGGCCACCTCCATGACGTAACGCTTCACGCTGGAGGGCGGCGGGGTGCTGTCGGCCGTCTGCTTCTCCTTCAGGGCCGCGGGCGCCAGGGTTGGCGGAGGCTCTTCGACCTTTTCGGCCTTCTCGATTTTTTCGACCTTCTCCGCCTTCTCTGCCTTTACCTCGGAGGCCGGCGCGGTTTCGGGTTCGAGCAGCTTGGCAATACTGCGCAGCGTTTTCGCGGCGGCGAGCTTCTCGACGAGGACATCGCCGGCGTCGGCGCCTTGGATGCCCAGCTTTTCGCGCATCTCACCGAGGATCTCGATGCGCTTGATCGAGTCGATGCCGAGATCCGCTTCGAGGTCCAGGTCGGCGTCGAGCATGTCGGCCGGGTAGCCCGTGCGCTCGCTCACCGTGGCGACGAGGATCTCGAAGGCCGACTTCACCGGGGGCGGCGGCTTGATCGATCCATTCGTGTGGCCATTGGTATGACCATTCGTGTGGCCATTGGTGTGGCCATTGGTATGACCATTCGTATGCCCATTGGTGTGGCCGTTCGCATGGCCATTGGTATGCCCATTCGCGTGGCCATTGGTATGCCCATTCGCGTGGCCATTGGCATGGCCGTTCGCGTGGTAGCCATTGGAATGGCCATTCGCGTGGCCGTTTACGCCGTTGCCGGCGTGCCCATTCGCGTAAACGCCATTCGTGCCATTGGAATGATGAATACCGTTGCTCTTCGGCGGCGGCGCGGAGGCGCGCTGCGTACGGGGCTCCATTTGCACGCGCTCCACCCGCGGCGCCGAGTTCTCACCGAGGAAGCGCAGCATGACCTCACGCTGCGCGTCCACGAGCTCGCGCATCGAGCGCAGGTACTCGCGCATGACACTTTGTGATTCATCATCCATGGAGGCACCTTCGAAGCTTTTCTGAGAGGGTGAAGCCGCCGCAGCCGCGACCGGTGGAACCAAAGAAACGGGCGCCGGAAGCGGGCGCATGGCAAAGTCGGGCAGCTCGCCGCGGATCGGCCGCGCGCTCCCGCCATCGATGACCCACGCCGTGGCCGGCGCGGCAAAGGAAGACGGCGCGTGGAGATCGATCCCCGTCGCGCGGTCCGCGAACAACGGCGTCAAGTCGATCGCAACGCCGGCCGCCGCAAGGCGGGCCAGCGCCGTCAAGAACGACGTCACGCCATGCATGTCGCTCTTGTCGCACGCGACGGCGACGTGCGGCCGGCCCTTCAGGATGCGCCCCACCAGCTCGGTGAGCACGCCGCCCGGCCCCGCCTCGACGAAGACGCGCGCCCCCGCAGCGTACATCGCCTCGATCTCCTCCACGAACCGCACCGGCGACGCAATCTGCGAAGCCAGCGTCTCACGCACGCCGTCGGCGGTCGCCGCGTACGGCTGCGCGCTCGCGTTTGCGTACACCGGAATGAGCGGCTCCTCGATGTCCGCCGCGGACAGATGCTCCGCGAACGCCCCCACCGCCCCTGCGACGATCGGGCTGTGGAACGCGCACGCCACCGGAATGGCCCGCGCCCCGATGCCCGCCGCCGCCAGAAGCTCGCACGCTTCCTCGACGGCTTTCTTCGACCCAGCAATCACCGTCTGATCGGGTGCGTTGTGGTTCGCCAGCACGGCATCCACGCCCTCGCCGAGCACCTCGCGCACACGCTCCGGCGCCGCGCGCACCGCCGCCATCGTCCCCGGCTCTTCGCCGGCGGCGGCAAGGATCGAATGCGCTCGCGCCTCGGAGAGCGCCAGCAGCGTATCCGCCGAGAAGGCCCCCGCGACCGAGAGCGCCACCAGCTCTCCGTAGCTATGGCCCGCGGTCATCGCCGGCCGGACACCGACCCGCTTGAGCAGCCGCGCCATCGCCAGATCCGCGATACCCAGCGTCGGCTGCGCCACCCGCGTATCGGTGATGGCCTGCTGCTGCGCCTTGCGGATCTCCGGCCGGTACGCCCCGCCGGGGAACAGCCGATCGCCGTATTCGCGCCCGATGTCGAGGAGCTCGCGCACCTCGGGGAAGGTCACGAACAGGTCGGCCAGCATGCCCGGCCGCTGGCTCCCCTGCCCCGGGAACACGAAGGCGACGTTGCCGCCTTCCGCCGCGGCATGCGCCACGTGCACACCGTCGACCGTGCGCCCTTCGCGCACCGCCGCCAGCTTGTCGCGCAGATCGGCCATCGACGTGGCGACCAATGCGACCTGCACCTTCGACCCGGCATTCTCGCGCGCCACCGAACCCGCGAGATCGCGAAGCTTCGGCGGGAAGTCCGTCTTGGCGACGGCGTCGATGGCATCCACGAGCCGCGTGAGATCCGCCGCCGTCTCGCCGCGCAGCACGAACAACTCCGCGGGCCACTCGGTGAGCGCCGTCTTCGGAGCCGACGTTGCACCGGCCGACGAGAGCACGGTGTGGAAGTTCGTTCCGCCGAAGCCGAACGCGCTCACCGCCGCCACCAACTCGTCATCCGTCCAAGGTGCCGCCGCATCGCGCAGCACGAAGGGGCTGGTCTCCGCGTCGTAGCCCGGATTGGGCGAGGTGACGTTCTTCGTGGGCGGCAACACGCCGTGGTAAATCGACAGCGCCGCCTTGATGAGCCCCGCCATGCCGGCGGTGCACTTGGTATGGCCGATCTGCGACTTGACCGAGCCCAGGGTGCAACGCCCGCTGGGGGTGCCCGCCGCCGTGAAAAGCTCGGTGAGTGCGGACAGCTCGGTGCGATCGCCGACCACCGTGCCCGTGCCGTGGGCCTCGACCAGGCCGACCCGTGTGGGCGAAACGCCCGCACGCGAGTACGCGCGCTCGAGGGCGCGAATCTGACCTTCTTTGCGCGGGGCGGTGAGCCCGAGGCTCTTGCCATCGCTCGAGCCTCCGACGCCCTTGATGACGGCGTAGACGCGATCGCCGTCACGCTCGGCGTCCGCGAGGCGCTTGAGGACGACCGCCGCCACACCCTCGCCGAGGGCGATGCCATCGGCCGACGCGTCGAACGGCTTGCACTGGCCGCTCTTCGACAGCGCATGCACGCTGGCGAACATGAGATAATCCTGGATGCCGTTGTGCAGGTCGGCACCACCGGCGACCACGAGATCGCTCGAGCCACTCGCCAGCTCTTTGCACGCGACATCGAGCGCGGCGAGCGACGAAGCGCACGCCGCATCGACGGTGTAGTTCACGCCGCGCAAGTCGAGCCGGTTGGCGATGCGGCCGGCGATGACGTTGGAGAGCACGCCGGGGAACGAGTCCTCGGTGAGCTTGGGAAGGCTCTCGTCGAGCTCCTTGGGCATCTCGCCGCTGATGTACTGCGGGTAGCTCGCCCGGAAGCCGTACGCGCTCGACAGGTCGTTGCCCGACTCCGCGCCGAACACGACGCTGGCCCGCTCGCGGTCGAACGACTTGGTCGCGAGCCCGGCATCGTCGAGGGCCCGCCGAGCGACTTCCAGCGCCAGAATCTGCACCGGGTCGATGGCGGCGAGCGACCGCGGCGGAATTCCGTACTTGCCGGGATCGAACACCGTCTCGGGGATGAAGCCGCCCCACTTGGAGGGCGTCTTCTCACCGGTGCCGTTCGGGTCGTAGTAGTGCGCCGGGTTCCAGCGCTCGTGCGGAACCTCGCGGATGGCATTCCGTCCGGTGACCACATTGGTCCAGAAGGATGCCAGGTCCGGCGAGTCCGGAAAGATGCAGGCCATGCCCACGATGGCCACGTCGATTCGGCCGCGCGAGGGAAGCGGGTCCGGCAGGTTGATGTCAGAGAGCTCTTCGGTCGAACGGTCGCTCACGTCGCTGTGCAATGCACTTATCGTGCAGCGCGCATTTCGCATCGAAGCGACCTGCCCGATCATAAACATACCGTCGCGCTGCTGCGCACCTTCGTCGACCGTGACGAGGGTGTCGCCTTCGCGCACCAGGCCCTTGGAGGCAAGCCGCAAGCGGCCGACGTTGAGCTGCTCGAGCGCCGCCCAGGTGGCCTGCGCATCGTTGCCTTCGGCCGCGAGGCGCGCGCGTTCGCTCTCGAACAAGGTGACGTAGCCGCTCTCCGCGCAACGCGTGGCGTGCCCGGGCGCCGTCTCCAGCAGCACGGTGCGATCGCAGTCGATCGCGGCCTGCTGGAAAACTTCGCCGATGGCGCCGCCGCGAACGGCCTCCTCCGTGAAGAGATACGCCGTGCCCATGAGAACGCCGACCTTGGCACCACGCGCAGCCAGTGGAGCGGCCAGTGTGGCGACCATCTTCGCGGACATGGCGTCGTGGATGCCACCCGCGAAAAGAACGCTGACGTCGTTCAAACGCTCGCACGCGAGGAGGCGCTCGATGGCCGCCTCCCACAGCACGAAGCTCGAACGCGGGCCGACGTGACCGCCGCATTCGCGTCCTTCGAAGACGAAGCGGCGCGCCCCCTCTTTGATGAAAAGATCCAGCAGGCCCGGCGAGGGAACGTGCAGGAACGTCTTGATGCCGACCTGCTCCAGCGGCTTGGCCTGCGAAGGCCGGCCACCGGCGATGAGCACGACCGGCGGGCGGACCTCCATCAACAGGGCGAGCTGTTCGTCCCGCACGTCCGGCGGCAAAAAGCCGAGGATGCCCACGCCCCAGGCCCGTTCGGCCAGGCGATCGCGCGTCTCCAGGACGAGCTTGCGCGCTTCGGGGCCGCGCATCAGGGAAAGGGCCAGGAACGGTAGGCCACCGCCGCGAGCAACGTCCTCGGCGAACTCGGGGCGATCGCTGACCCGGGTCATCGGGCCCTGGGCGATCGGGAAGAGGGTGCCGTACTCCTTCGCGAAGGCGGAGAGCCGTGCGAGCGGGCGATTGGTACGGGCTTGCTTCACATGTCCGTCGATGGCGGTGTGAAGCGCGCGCACGAGGCGCTCGACCGTGCCGAAGCGCTTGGCGAAGGACGCGGCCATGGCGGCGTCCTGCCCGAGGGTGATGAAGTGCTCGGCCGGATTTTTCGCCCCCAGTTGCGAGGCGATCTCCGTTGATGTCGAGCCAGCTTGGGGTACGCGCGCATTGGGCCGGGCGTAGAGGCGGTAGCCGCCCGCGACGATGGTCTCGCTGCCGTCGAAGGCACCGAGTGCGCGCCGAACCTCGGCGGACGTCTCCGCCTCGTCGAGCAACGCAAGTTGCGAGTCGAGCACGACGCCGGTCGCACCTGCCGCGATGCACGCGGGGGCTGTGTGCAGGCCTATTCCGCCTTGCACCCACACCGGGAGTGGCTCCCCGCAACTGGCAACTTCGGCGAGCACCCGCTGGACGAGGATAAACGAAGTTTCGTCCCCCACCATCCCGCCGGCTTCTTGGCCTTTGACGATAAGCCCGTGGGCGCCTGCGGCGATCGCCGTGCGCGTTTCCTCGAGATTGCGCACTTGAACGATCAGCGCGCGCTCTCCCCGAAGACCGGTTAGCAACGCGTGCGCCGGCTCGAGCATCGAGGCCGGCAACACGACGACGCGCGCCTCCTCGGGTAGGTCCAAGCTGGAAAGCTCGGAGTGCTCTGGAATGCGCACACCGAACGCACCGATGCGACGACGGACGAGGAGATCGAGCGATTCCCGCGCGATTTTCTCGTCATGTCCTAGATCGAGCACGCCCAGCGCGGAGGACCGCGCGAGTGCTGCAACCAGTGTCACATCCGGACTCTCGAATGGGCTGAGCCCCACGACTGCCTTGGCGGCAAGCATGTTTGTGACTTCTTTCTCCCCTCCCACTAGTCGATGCTCCAGCCTGCAGGAACAAACGCAGCAATAAGAAGTCCCGTAAGGGTCAGCCGATCAGGCAAGTCGAGACACGGAATCGATATTTCAATCGATTAATTATTTTCGGCAGCCCCCAGAAACTTAAGTGAAACACCCCCATAGCCTCCGCCACACGCGAGCAGAAGGTCTCTTATTCGTAATGGCACAGCATCACCAATTCCGTCTCGCTATTTCGACGCACGCGGTCAAATTTGGTTCAGCTTTAGCGAATGGTGGCGCTAAGGCCTGAAAAGAATACCAATTTCGCGCAACGGGATTGTCACCCCACGAACATCATGTCGTGCGTATTCGCATTTCGAATACGTTTCTAATGGAGTCGGTTCGGATGTACCGATGCAGCCGACCCCCAGCCTGCCTACCTACTACTGCAGCCGACGTTCCATTGAATTGAAACGTCATAGCGGAGCCGGAAAGGCTAACCGTCTTCCAAGCCACTGAGGCGAAGACCCATGGAAAGACGGGCTAGTGCCGCATCGATGAGGGCGCGATCGCGTTCGCTTGCGTGGAGCGTGGTGTTGCCAGCCCTTCCGACCAGGTAGATCACGCACGCCACCTCGGTCTCGCTGAGCTCGAGCCGTCGATCGAGGCGCATGCTCGGGAGGCGGTAGCGCAAAAGGCACGTGCGGCCGCTCCCACCGCCGCGCACGACCTCGACGCGGGTCACGGGGCCGGTGCTACCGGCAAGCTGCCTTACCACGCCGCGCAGGGTGGCCGAGCGCGTGCGAGCCAACCGCACGTCGGGATCCGTGAAGAGCGCAAACATCTTGTTCCGGGAGTACAGACCCGGCACCACCGTCATGCCGACGGTCAGGGCTTCGCGATCGATGGCGCTGGGCGAGAGCCGCTCACCGCTCGTCTGACTCATCACCACCTCGGTCTTCGACTCGACGTGGCTCCCCGCTCGCTTCTTGAAGGAGCGCGGCCTGCCGCTCGTTGCGCAAGGCCGTGATGAGCTCGTCGAGATCGCCATCGATGATTCGGTCGAGCTTGTTCAGCGTGAGGCGGATGCGATGATCCGTCACGCGGTTCTGCGGATAGTTGTAGGTGCGAATCTTCTGGCTCCGCTCGCCCGTGCCCACCATGCCCCGGCGCTCGGCCGAGACCGCGGCATCTTGCTTCTCGCGCTCGATGTCGAGCAGACGACTCTTGAGGACCTTGAGCGCCTTGGCTTTATTTTTCAGCTGCGAGCGCTCGTCCTGGCACTTGACGATCATGCCCGTGGGCTTGTGCAAAATTTGGACGGCGCTGTTGGTGGTGTTGACGCCCTGGCCTCCGGGCCCGCCGCTGGCAGCGATGCTGATCTCGAGATCTTTCTCGTCGATCTGAACGTCCACGTCGTCGGCCTCGGGCAGGACGGCCACGGTGGCGGTGGAGGTGTGAATGCGTCCCTGGGTCTCCGTGGCGGGCACGCGCTGGACGCGGTGGACGCCGCCTTCGAAGCGAAGCTGGGAGTACACGTCCTTGCCGGTGATGAGGACGATGCACTCCTTGTAGCCACCCGCGGCCGCCTCGCTGAGCGAGAGGACCTCCAAGGTCCAAGCTTGCCGCTCGGCGTAGCGCGCGAACATGCGGAACAAGTCGGCCGCGAAGAGGGCGGCTTCTTCCCCGCCCTCACCGCTCCGGATCTCGACGATGGTGTTCTTCTTGTCGTTCGGATCTTGCGGGAGAAGGAGCAACTTGATGGTGCGCTCGAGGGTGTTGCGCTCGTCCTGCAGGACGGGAAGCTCCTGCTCGGCGAGGGGGCGCAGCTCCGGATCCGTCAGGGCTTCCTCGTTGTCGCGGATGTTCTTCTCGACATCGCGGTAACGCTGGAATTGGCCCACGACCGGCTCGATGTCCGAGCGCTCTTTGGTGAGCTTCGCGAGCTTTAGCCGGTCGGAAAGGACGTCCGGCTGGCACATCAAGTCGTCCAGCTCACGGTAACGGCGGGAGAGTTGTTCGAGCTTTTCGACGGGGATCATGATCGAAGATGCGACGCGGTCGCGAGCGCCTCGTAGTTGGCGAACGACACGTCGTCGGCCACCTCGGGAACCTCACCGTGTTCGCGAAAGAGCGTCGCACGCAGGGAAGCGAGGGCCACTTCGAGCTGATCGTCGTCCGGCTCGATGGTGGTGATCTTCTGCACGAGGAAGCCGGGCCAAAGGAGCGCACGGAGCGGGCCGGTGGTGCAGTAGCGCGCGAAGACGCGCTGGATTTCGAAGGTTGCGGCCGCGATGAGCGGGAGGAACGGGAGCTTCTCGAGGAAGAAGAGGACGTTGTCCGCGATGGCGCTGCCGGTGTGGATGCGCGGCAGAAGGCCACCCACCGCGGTGAAGACGAGGATGGAGACGAGGGCCACCATGACGAGGAAGGTGGTGCCGCACCGGGGATGGAGCGTGGTCTTCGCGCGCGCATTGGCGACGACGAGCTCTTCGCCCGCTTCGTAGGTGCTGATCGTCTTGTGCTCGGCGCCGTGGTACTGGAACACGCGGCGGATGTCGGGCACGCGCCGGATGAGGAGCATGTAGCCGACGACGACGGTGAGCTTGAGTGCGCCGGTGATCACCTGAAACAGCGGCGACTGCACCTCGAGTCCGAGGTTGAAAAGGCGGTTGATGCCCGCGGCGGCGGCCTGCGGCAACGCAATGAGGAAGGCGATCGCGAAAACGAGCATGACGCCCATGGCACCGCGGGCGCCTTTTTTGGCGTCCGTGCCGGAGGCGACAGCCTGACCATCGTCCGTGCTGAGCAGCGAAAACAGCGAAAGGCCAAACGCGCGCAGCAGAAGGAGCGCGGAGAGGCCTGCGGTGCTGGCTTTGCTTTTGGCGAGCTCGGCGGCTTCTTCGGCGGCGAGGTCTTTCTCGAGCTGCTCGACGGAAAACCGCAGGGACTCGCTCCCCAAACGGAGCGACTCGACCAAGGAGCTTACCCCGCGCACGAGCGGCCAGCGGCGGATGCCGACCCTCTCGTCGGCGACGGCGCGCTCGCGAACGAGCAGCGAGCCATCACGCCGGCGCACGACGATGGAAAACGAGTGGGGCGCTCGCATCATGACGCCCTCGAGGACGGCCTGGCCGCCAATGTACGGTCGGGCGGTGGCCGAAGGCGCGGGCTGCTGTCGAGTCTGCTGCAAGTCGGTGCGGGCGTCCGTCATAGTCACGGTACTATACGGTGTGGAGCAGCCCTGCGCTCGCAGAGCTGCTCCCTCGGACGACTAGGCCTTCGGCGTCTCGGCCTTGGGCGCCTCGGCGGCCTTCTTGCCGGCGACGGTCTTGCCCTCGTAGCGCTTACGGAAGCGATCGACGCGGCCGGCCGTGTCGATCAGCTTCTGCGTACCCGTGTAGAAGGGATGGCAGGCTGCGCAGACGTCGACCTGGAAATCGCCACGCGTCGAGCGGGTGACGAAGGAGTTGCCGCAGGCGCAGGATACGCGGGCGGCGGGATAATTCGGATGAATGCCTTCTTTCATGACGAGCTCCACCCCTCCGGGTATAGGAAGGGACGCGGGAACCTAGTCTCGACTGAACGGACTTGCAACTGTCGAGTTGAAACTGCTGCCCCCCTACCCTCCCCCGAGGGGGAGGGTGCCCTGGCGAATCAGAACGGGATGTCGTCGTCGCCGCCGCCGAAGCCGCTGCCGTAGTCGTCGCCCGGATCCTGGGCCGGGGCCTGAGCTGGCTGCTGGGGGCGACCGCCTCCCCCGCCACCGCCACCCCAGCCTCCGCCGCCACCCCCGGACTCGCCCCCTCCCCCGCCGCCGCCACCGCGGTTGCTGTAAGAGGAGCGCTCGGGACGGCCGCCGCCACCTTCGAAGGGCTGGTCTCCGCCGCCACGGCGCCCGCCCGCAAGGATGATGTTGTTGGCGACGATGTCCGTGCGGTATCGTTTCTCGCCATCTTTTTCGTAGCTGCTCGTGCGGAGGGATCCCTCTACGAATATGCTCGAGCCCTTACTTAGGATCTTTGCCAGCGCCTCTCCGCGCTTGCCCCAAACGGTGACTTGATGCCACTCGGTTCGTTCTTGGCGGGCGTTGTTTCGATCGAGATAAGTCTCGGTCGTGGCCAGACGAAGCTTGAGGATGGCCTGGCCGCCGGGCGTGACGCGCAGCTCCGGATCCGCCCCCAAGTTTCCGAGCAAGAGTACCTTATTGAGACCTTCCGCCATGATTTTCTCCAATGAGCCGAAGCTTGAACCGGCATTCATCGACATGAACGACACCGACAACGCCGAAGTGAATCTTTCGAACGGGATCGCCCCTGAGTCAACGGTCAAAAGCCCAGCCAAAAGGATGATATGTAGCCCGGCTGAGACCATGACCAAGCCGCGTATTTCGATCGTCATACCCGTTTACAACGAGCAGGGCATCCTGCACGCGGCCATCGTGGACCTTCGCGAGCGTCTCAAGTCGTTCGGCTGGAGCTACGAGGTCATCTTGGCCGAAAACGGCTCGCGCGACCACACGGTGGAAATCGGCGAGGAGCTATCGAAAAAGTACAACGATCCCGCCACGGGGCAGATCCGCATCATGAGCCTGGGGGAGCCCAATTACGGCAAGGCCATGAAGCAGGGCATCTTGCTAGCGCGGGGCGAACTCGTCATCTGCGAGGAAATCGACCTTTGCGATGCGGATTTTCATCGCCGCGCCATCGACATCCTCGAAACCGGCGAGGCCGACCTGGTCATCGGCTCCAAACTGGCCGACGGTTCGGAGGACGACCGTCCCATGGTCCGTCACGTGGCTAGCCAGGCCTATTCGACGATGCTCAAGCTTCTTCTCGGCTTCCGCGGGACGGACACGCACGGGCTCAAGGCCTTTCGGCGCGTGGCACTCCTCGACACCGTGCGGGCCTGCTTGGTCGACAAGGACGTTTTCGCGAGTGAGTTCGTCATCCGCGCGGATCGAGGCGGCGTGAAGATTCGGGAGATCCCGGTCCGGGTCATCGAAAAGCGGCCGCCGTCGATCAACCTCTTCAAGCGCGTGCCCAACGTGTTGAAAAACGTGGCCAAGCTCACGTACGCCATCCGCATCCGGGGGTAGGTCGGATACACTTCGCCCGGTCCTTTGGAAGCCGATCCGCGTGTTCCCTACAAGAGCCTGTTCGCTGCCTCGCTGGCGCTGCTCGCCTACAGCACGCTGACCGCGGTGGCCTTGGCCGCCTACTTCGCGCGGACGACGCAACCGTGGACGTACAACAGCGTGCTCGCCACGGTGAGCTGCGTGCTCGGGGTCGTGGCCAGCGCCATCGTGTGGCGTTGGCCATCGCGGCTTGCGCTCGTCGCGGGGATGGCGGTGATGCTTTCTTCGCTCCTTCGCGTGGGGCCGTTCAACGAGTGGACGTGGGTGTCATTCACCATGCTGGCGGTAACGACGTTGCTTCTCGTTCCGCTGGTCCACGCATTGGTCTTGCTCCCGCCGCACTCGTGATAATCGTATCGCGTGTCCGACGCGAACGGCCGGAACGGCATGGGGGTGGATGATGCGGCGGTGGATGCGTCGTACGATGTGGCGGTCATCGGAGGCGGCGTCAATGGCACCGGCGTCGCGCGCGATCTTTCCCTGCGCGGGCTGCGCGTGGTGCTTTTCGAACGGCACGATTTGGCCTTTGGGGCGAGCGGCAATTCGAGTGGGATGATCCACGGCGGGGCGCGGTACCTGCCGACGAATCCGAAGGTGACGCGGCAGTCGTGCCAGGACTCGGGGTACATCCAGCAGATTGCACCGCATCTTTTGTTTCGCATTCCGTTCCTGATGCCGGTGCGTGCGGGGGCGCGCGGGCGGATCATGATCGAGCTGCTCGATGCCTTTTTTCGAGCGTACGATCGATACCAACCGCTCAAGCGCGGGGAGCTTCACACGCGGCTCGATGGTCAGGAGCTCGCGCACCTGGAGCCGGGGCTGCACGGCGATCTGGTCGGCGGGGTGACGTTCGACGAGTGGGGCGTCGACGGGACGCGGCTGTGCGTGCTCAATGCGCTCGACGCGAAGGAGCGCGGGGCGGCGGTGCACGTGCATACGACGGTGGAGTCGCTGGCCCGAGGACCGGGTGAGCCGCGGCGCTACGTGATTCGTGCGCGCGATCGTCTGACGCAAAAGGCATTTGCGGTGGAGGCGACGAACGTCGTCAATGCAACGGGGGCCTGGGGGCCCATCACGGCGACGTTGGGAAAGCTTCCGGGCGAACGCGTGCGGGTGCGGCCGGCCAAAGGGATTCACGTGGTGTTCGATCGGCGGCTGTCGAACTACGCGATTTTGACGGAGGCCATCGACGGTCGGCAGATTTTCCTCGAGCCGTGGGAAAACATGAGCGTCATCGGAACGACCGACGACGACTTTTTCGGGGACCTGGACGACGTGGTGGCGACCAGCGAGGAGGTTCGCTACCTGGTCCAAGGCGTGGCCCGGGTGTTTCCCGCGATTCGGGAAGCGCGCGCGATTGGGACGACCGCGGCGGTGCGCCCGAC
The DNA here is from genome assembly GCA_037157805.1 of Sorangiineae bacterium MSr11367. Classification (NCBI taxonomy): domain Bacteria; kingdom Pseudomonadati; phylum Myxococcota; class Myxococcia; order Myxococcales; family Pendulisporaceae; genus Pendulispora; species Pendulispora rubella. The sequence goes on from CP089983.1 coordinate 6,350,189, forward strand.
GCTGTACGAATATGGGCCCAACGAGGATGCGCTGTCGCGGGAGCATGCCATCGTGGACCACGCGCAAGACGGGGCGCCCGGCGTGTACTCGATGATCGGGGGCAAGCTGGCGAGCTACCGTCTCTTCGCGGAGGAGATGGCGGATCGGCTCGCGCCCGGGACGACGTGCTCGACGCACGTGAAGGCGCTACCCGGGGGCGATGCGGTGCCAGACGCGTTGGCGGTGGCCGAGCAGAACGAGCTGACGCCGGTGGCGGCGCGGCGGCTGGTCTATCGGCACGGGTCGCGGGCGAAGCGCATTTTGCAACGCATGGTGCGGCGGCCGCGCGAGCGCGCGGTGGTGTGCCCGTGCGAGCCGGTGTTCGAGGCCGAGGTGCGGCACGTGCTGCAAGAAGAGATGGCGCGCTCGGTGGACGATGTCGCGCGTCGGACGCGTTTGGGGCTAGGAGCCTGCGGAGGAATGCGCTGCGCGGCGCGCTGCGGGCAGATCGTGGCGGACGAGCTCGGGCTGGCGCCGCACGAAGGCATCGAGCAGGCGCGCACGTTTCTCGAGGGGCGCGCGAAGACGCGCATCGTGGCGATGGGGCCCGGCCAGGCGCGCCAGGAGGCGCTGGCGATGGCGCATCTGCGCGCGACGATCGGGTCGAAGGGTCGGACGTGAAGCCCGTGGTCGTGGTGGGGGCTGGCGCGGCGGGGTTGGGGGCGGCGCTTCGTCTGGCGCATGGGGGCTGCCCGGTGCAGGTGATCGATGGCGCGGCGGGGGCGACGGCGCTGTCGTGCGGTGCGGTGGACGTGACGCCGTGGGAAGATGGGGATGCGGGCGAGCGCGTCGAAGACGAGGCGCTGCAGCTGTTGGAAGGGCTCGGGTTGCATCGGGTGGCCGGCGCGCTGTTGGCCACGACGGCGGGCATCCTGCGCGGGGCGGGTGGTGCCGATCGGGCGCTGCTGGATGTGGGTGCGTGGCGTGGCGGGACGGTGTTGGTGCCGCGCACGGACCATCCCGGTTGGGATGGCGGGGTGCTCGCGCGATCGTGGAGCGATACGGAGACCGCCCGGGCGCGCGGGCTGACGTTCACGGCGGTGGATGCGACGCTGTTGCGTTTTCGGGAGGAGCGGGCTCTCTGCGATGCGGACATTGCCGCGCGGCACGATGACGCCGCACGACTCGGCTGGCTTGCCGAACGGCTGCGCGAGGCGCTCGCCCGCCACGGGCGTTGCGTTGGGGTAATTCTTCCCCCGTGGCTGGGGGTCGAGGCCCCGCGTGCGGAAGCCTTGTCCGAGCGGGTCGGGCTTCCTTGCGGGGAGGCGCTGTCGGCGTTGGCCTCGGCCGCGGGCCGCCGTTTCGAGTTTGCGCGCGATCGCGCGCTGGCGCGGGCCGGTGTTTCGGTGCGGCGCGGCTGGGTGCGTCGTGTCGTGGCGTCGTCGCCGTGGACGGTGGAGTTGGAGGACGGGGAGCCCCTCGCCGCGTCGGCCGTGGTGCTCGCCGCGGGCGGGTTGGTGGGCGGAGGTATCGCCTACGATCCGAGCGAGGCGCAGGTGGCCAGTGAGGTGCCCGCACAGGCACGGCCCGTGTTCCGTACGGGCATCGAGGCGCCGGGGATGCTGGGCGCGGGCGGGCGGCCGCTGGAGCTACCGGGCTCGCTGTTTGGTGTGCCGCCCGAGTCCATCGCGTGGCCTTTTGCAAGGGATCCGCTGATGGACCGGGTGGGGCTGCTCGTGGACGGTGCGATGCGTGTGAAGGGCGCACCGGGCGGACTCCTCGCCTGCGGCGATCTCGTGGCCGATCGGCCGCGTACGTGGCTCGAGGCCTGGAGGTCGGGAGTCCGCGCCGGAAACGCGCTGTGCGGGATGCTACTTGGCGGCGAGGACGTCGACCTTCACGATGCTCGGGGGTGAAGCGAGCAGTTCGTCGGCTTTACCGAGGAGGGCCTTGGCAATGGGCCCTTCGATGTGCGCGGTGCGGCCGGTTTCGTCGGCAAACGCGTCGAAGATGCCGAAGGTGCGCGGGCCCGACTGAAACGCGTACCAGACCACGGTTCCATGTTCCGCGGCGGCGAGGGCCTGTGCGCTTTTGAGAAAGGCCGACAGTTCTGCTTCTTTTCCGGGCTTGGCTTCGAGCGTCGCGAGAAATCCGACTTTCAACATGGGAAAACTCCTTTGGTTGCGGGGACGGGCGAGAAAGTAGGCTGCGCGGGCCAAAAGCGGCAGTGGCGGAAACGCCACATATCGTATCATTTACGCCATGAAGATTTCGGTGCTCGTTCTGGAGGACGTGTTCGACACGGGGCTGTCGGCGGTGCTCGATACCCTCGAGACGGCAAACGAGTTGGCCGGCGAGTGTTCGCGGCACGATGTCCGATGCGTGGGCGTGCGGGCCGGCGTGCGCACGCACCAGGGCTTCGGGGTGCCATTGGCGCCGAAGCCGCACCGCGCTCCCGATCTCGTGGTGCTGCCGGCCTTGGCGTGCAAGCAGCCGGAAACCATCGTGGCGGCGTTGGCGCGCCCCGATGTGGCCGACGCGATCGTGCTGCTCAACCGATGGCACGCGCATGGGGTGCGCATTGCGGCGGCGTGCACGGGGACGTTCGTGCTCGGGCGCGCGGGGCTGCTCGATGGCCATCGCGCGACGACGAGCTGGTGGCTCGGTCCGGCGTTTCGGCGGGAGTTTCCTTCGGTGGAGCTCGATCACGATCAGATGGTCGTCGCAGACCGCGGGACGCTTACGGCGGGGGCAGCGCTTGCGCACGTCGATCTCGCGCTCACGGTGATTCGCGAGCGCAGTCCGAGCCTGGCCGATCTGGTGGCGCGCCACCTTTTGGTCGAGGATCGAGCTTCTCAGGCGCCCTTCATTGCGCCGGGGCACATTGCCCACGACGACGAGCTCGTGAAGCGATTCGAAACGTGGACGCGCCGGAACATCGCCGAGTCGTTCGATCTCGCGCGGGCGGCGCGCGCCGTGGGAGCAAGCGAGCGCACGCTCCAACGGCGCATCCGCATGGTGCTCGGACGGTCGCCGATTGCCTTCGTGCAGGATCTGCGTCTCGAGCGGGCCGCCCACTTGTTGCGGACCACGCGCGACAACGTCGACAACGTCGCCCGCCTGGTGGGCTACGAAGACGGCGCCACGCTGCGCGTTCTCATACGCCGCAAACTCCGTACCAGCGTCCGTGACTTGCGACGCACAGGGTAACGGGGGGAGGCGGACAAACGCGTGCGTCAACGAGCGCTCCGCGCGTTCGCACACGTTCTGCTGCTGGCTTTTCTTATTTGCCAGACGAAAGGGGGGCAAGAGTTCCGGTGGATACGGTCAGTTCTGTACGAGCCGCTTCCCCAACGTGGAATACCGCCACCGGTCGGCGCCCGCGGCGCTTCCCTTCACACGCCACATGTTGTTCCCGCTTATTCGGGGCTCCCTCAGGAGCCGGGTTCCGACGTTCACGGGCATGCGACGAGCTGTCGACTCCCAACCTTACCAAATGTCGACCCATCGTCTGCGGCCCCGACGGGAGCGGCGTCCGGAACACCGCGACGCCGAGGCCTACCCTGCCCTCTGCCAAGACGGTGCCAAACGACAATTGGCCCACTTGCCCAGCAAAACCCGGCACACGGTCCGCGCCTTGGCCTGTCCGGGACGATTCGCAACCTGTCCCGGACAGTTGTCCCGTCCCCGCCCCGCGCGTTAGCGCTTGCGGCGCTCCAAGAGAATGCCCATGAGCACCTTGCGGAACGAGGTACGCGGGTAGCCGGCCTCGCGGGCGGCGGCGCTCATGTTGTTGTCATGCTTCTCCAACAAAGCTTTGGCCGTCTGAGGCGTGAGGGAAAGCGGGGGGCGCGAGTCCGCCCGTGGATTCAGGGCGCGCTCCACGTGAACCGCCTCGATGACGCCCGCATTGTCGCACGCCAGATCGGCCGAACGAAGGAGCACGTTGCGCAACTCTCGAACGTTGCCGGGCCAATCGTGCGAGGAAAGACGATCCACCGCGCCAGGAGCGAGCGTGCGCGCACCAATGCCCGCGCACGAGGAGGCCAGCAGCGTGCGCGCAATCACCGCGATGTCTCCTTTTCGATCGCGCAGAGCCGGTATGTCGACGATGAAGCCCTCGAGGCGATGGTAAAGGTCGCGCCGGAAGAGCCCCTGGTCGATCCGCTCGTCGAGCGAGACGTGGGACGCGGCCACCACGCGTACATTGGGGCGGTAACCGCTGCCGGTCGCTCCGACCCGGCGCACCTCGTATCCATCGAGCGCGCGGAGCAGCTTCGGCTGCGCTTCGACGGGCAGCTCACCGATTTCGTCGAGAAACAGCGTACCGCCTTCGGCATCGGCGAAGGCTCCGGTACGGCGCGACGTGGCGCTGGTAAACGCGCCCCGTTCATGCCCGAACAACTCCGATTCGACGAGCTCGCGCGGAAGCGTCGACACGTTCAGGGCGATGAAAGGTCGCTCCTTGCGCGGCCCCTCCGTGTGCAGTGCACGGGCGATCAGTTCTTTGCCCGTGCCG